>NZ_JAUSXY010000001.1:3133302-3446632 GCF_030944625.1 Arthrobacter sp. SLBN-112 | reverse complement strand
GGCGCGCTTAAGGAAATGATCCAGGAACTGCCCACCGACCGTCCGCCGGTCCGTTCGGGTTACCGCCGCCTGAAGCCTGCGCCGCTGCCGGCCCGCCGGCAGGGGAGCCAGGCTGAGGCCCCGGCCTAAAGTTCCCGCGGGCAAACGAAAGGCCCTGCCCCGCCGGATGTCCGGCGGGGCAGGGCCTTTTCGCGTGTATATGCCGGCGCGGCCTACGCCTGCAATGTGGCATCCAGGGTGATCTCGATGCCGGTGAGGGCCTGGGACACCGGGCAGCCCTTCTTCGCGGCCTCGGCGATCCGCTGGAAGTCCTCCTCCGAGATGCCCGGAATGCGGGCGGTCAGGGTCAGGTGGCTGCCCGTGATGCCGGTACCCGGCTGGAAGCCGACCTCAGACTTCGTGTTGACTTCCTCGGGTGTGAAGCCGGCCTGGCTCAGTTCGTGGCTGAATGCCATGGAGAAGCATGCCGAGTGTGCAGCGGCGATCAGCTCTTCCGGGCTGGTCTTTCCGCCGGCGGCCTCGGTGCGCGCCTTCCAGGTGACATCAAAGGTACCCAGGCCGGAGCTGTCCAGGGTGGTGTTGCCTGAGCCTTCGGTCAGGCTTCCGGTCCATACAGTGTGCGCGTTGCGTGTTGTCGCCATGTCACTCCTCAACGTCGATTCGATTTCGGGCCGGGCACCCGCGGCCGGGCCCGCTGTTTCCCATCCTAGGGACCACGCCTGCCGGGTGCACGGGTTGTCCGCTCTCAGAGGATTATGACCGGACGGCCGGACGCGCCGGCTCCTGCGGGCTTACTGCCAGATGGTGGCGATGGCCACGTTGACCAGGGCCAGGCCGCCCACGCCGTGGGCGAGGCCGGTGGAGACGGGCTGACCGTTCTTCACCTTGCGTGTCCCAATGACGGCCAGGACTGCCACCACGAGGCCGACAGCGAACTTGATGCCCAGCTTGGCGTAGTTCGGATCGAACTCGGCCGGGTTCTGGCCGTGGAGGACCGGAAGGAGCCCCATCATGGCGATGCCGGTTATCAACTGGACGAAGGCACCGTCACGCTGACGGGGGTGGACCGAGGGCGTCTTCATGTTGGCGATCCAGATACCCACCACCATGGAGGCGCCGACGATGTGCAGGAAAAGCAGGATGTAGAAAAGTATGGTCATGGACCCAGCTTAGCCAGTCAGTTCTACGCCACGTAGCAAAACCACGCTGGCGCCGGGCGGCAGGTATAGTGCGCCGGGTTAAACGGCGACGGCGGCGCCGGCAGCGGGCGGTTTCCCACCCACGCCGGCACCGCCGTCGTTGAATCCGGCGGCGTTACAGCCCCAGGTCCGCTTCGAAGGCGCCCTCTTCCAGGCGTGCCTTCAAGGTCTGGAGGAAACGGCCCGCGTCGGCGCCGTCCACCAGGCGGTGGTCGTACG
Organism: Arthrobacter sp. SLBN-112; assembly: GCF_030944625.1. Lineage (NCBI taxonomy): Bacteria > Bacillati > Actinomycetota > Actinomycetes > Micrococcales > Micrococcaceae > Arthrobacter > Arthrobacter sp. SLBN-112. Next base: position 3,445,214 of record NZ_JAUSXY010000001.1, on the reverse strand, counting down.
TCAGGGAAAGGTACATCATGGAGCGGATGGCGATCGAGTCGTCACCGTTCTCGTCCGCAACCACAACGGCCCGCTTGACGATGGCGCCGGTGCCCAGGATGCCCACCTGCGGCTGGTTGATGATCGGGGTGTCGAACAGGGCGCCAACGGAACCGATGTTGGTGATGCTGAACGTGCCGCCGGACAGCTCGTCCGGGCCGATCTTGCCGTCGCGGGTGCGGGAAGCGACATCCGCGATCTTGCCTGCCAGTCCTGCAAGGTTCAGGTTGCCGGCATCGGCGATGACCGGTACCAGCAGGCCCTTGTCGGTGTCGACGGCGATCGCCAGGTGCTCGGCGTTGTGGTAAGTGATTTCCTGCTTTTCCTCGTCGTACGCAGCGTTGAGCTTCGGGTGCTGCTTGAGGGCCTCGGCCACGGCCTTGGCGATGAAGGGCAGGAACGTCAGCTTGACACCGTTCTGGGCCTGGAAGGAGTTCTTGGCCCGGGCACGCAGCTTGGCGACCTTGGTCATGTCCACCTCATGGACCTGGGTCAGCTGCGTGGAGATCTCCAGCGATTCACGCATGCGCCGGGCGATGACCTGGCGGATGCGGGGAGCCTTCTGGCTGGTGCCGCGCAGGGAGGAGGCAGCAGCACCGGAAGCGGCCGGAGCGGACGCTGCAGGGGCTGCGGCCGGACTTGCGGCGGGAGCGGCTTTTGCCTCTGCCGCGGCAATGACGTCCTGCTTGCGGATGCGGCCGCCGACGCCGGTGCCGGACAGCGAGGAGATGTCAACGCCGTGCTGGTTGGCCAGCTTGCGGACCAGGGGGGTGACATAGCCGGACTCGGAGCCACCGGCCGGGGCTGCCTCCTGGGCTGCCGGAGCAGCAGGTGCGGCAGCCGGCGCGGGAGCAGCAGCAGGGCCGGGAGCTGCGGCCTGAGCAGGAGCTTCCTGCTTGGGGGCTTCCTGCTTGGGGGCCTCCTGCTTGGGGGCCTCGGGTGCGGGTGCGGCAGCCGGAGCCGGGGCCGCAGCAGCGGGAGCACCGGAGCCGATAACGGCGAGCACGGAGCCAACCTCGGCGGTCTCGTCCTCGTTGACCCGGATTTCCTGCAGGGTGCCTGCCACCGGAGACGGAATCTCGGTGTCCACCTTGTCAGTGGAAACTTCCAGCAGCGGCTCGTCCACCTCAACGGAGTCGCCCACGGCCTTCAGCCAGCGGGTGACGGTGCCTTCGGTGACGCTTTCGCCCAGCGCGGGCAGTGTGACCTCGTGGCTGTCGCCGCCGCCGGCAGCCGGTGCTGCCTGGACGGGAGCTTCCTCGGCAGGTGCTTCCTGCGCGGGGGCCGCCTCAGCCTGGGCTGGAGCTTCCTGCGCGGGGGCTTCCTGGGCGGGTGCTTCTTCGGCAGGCGCGGAACTGCCGCCGGAGCCGTCGCCAATACGCACCAGCGGTGCGCCTACCTCGGCGGTCTCATCTTCAGCGACCAGGATTTCTTCAATCACGCCAGCTACAGGAGAGGGGATTTCAGTGTCTACTTTGTCGGTGGAGACTTCGAGCAGCGGCTCGTCCACCTCTACCCGGTCACCTACCTGCTTGAGCCAGCGGGTGACGGTTCCTTCGGTGACACTCTCACCGAGGGCGGGCAAGTTAACGGATTCAGACATGTCGTCCCCGTTCTCCTTATTGATCTTTAGTGCGAATGATTGCTGCCATGGTGGAAGCCTAGTGCACCCGGTCTGCGCGGCCGGGTGCACCGGGCCTGGTAATACTGTGGAAAATCAGCCGTGCAGCGGCTTGCCGGCCAGCGCCAGGTGGGCTTCGCCGAGGGCCTCGTTCTGGGTGGGGTGGGCGTGCACCAGCTGGGCCACGTCCTCCGGGTAGGCTTCCCAGTTCACGATCAGCTGGGCCTCGCCCACCTGCTCGCCCATGCGTGCACCGATCATGTGGACACCCACCACGGGGCCGTCCTTCTGGCGGACCAGCTTGACCAGACCGGAGGTGCCCAGGATGGAGCTCTTGCCGTTGCCGGCGAGGTTGTACTCCTGCGTCTGCACCTGGTCTTCGCCGAACTTTTCCTTGGCAGCCTTTTCGGTGTAGCCAACGGTGGCGATTTCGGGTTCGGAGTAGGTGACCTTGGGGATGTTGATGTCCTCAACGACCACCGGCTTCAGGCCCGCGATTTCCTCGGCAACGAAGATGCCCTGCTGGTAACCGCGGTGCGCCAGCTGCACGCCGGGAACAATGTCGCCCACGGCGTAGATGTTGCCGACGCCCGTGTGCAGGCGCTCGTTGGTGATCACGAAGCCGCGGTCAATGGTGATGCCGGCGTCCTCGTAGCCCAGGTTGGCGGTGACGGGGCCGCGGCCAACGGCCACCAGCAGCAGGTCGGCTTCGAAGGTCTTGCCGTCCACGAGGGTGACCTTCACGCCGTCGTCATTCTGCTCGACGCCCTGGAAGAAAATGCCGGTGGAGAACTTGATGCCGCGCTTCTTGAAGGCGCGCTCGAAGTTCTTCACGATGGTCGCGTCCTCGTTGGGAACGAGGGAGGGGAGTCCTTCGACGATGGTGACGTCCACGCCGAACGACTTCCAGACCGAGGCGAATTCGACGCCGATGACGCCGCCGCCGAGGATGATGGCGCTCTTGGGGATGTAGTCCATGGTGAGGGCCTGGTCCGACGTGATGACCTTGCCGCCGATTTCCAGGCCGGGCAGGGTGCGGGAGTATGAGCCGGTGGCCAGGACGATGTTCTTGCCCTTGTAGGCGGTGCCGTTCACGACGACGGTGTCTGTGCCCTGCAGCTTGCCTTCGCCCTCGATGACGGTGATGCCCTTGGACTTGATGAGTCCCTGCAGGCCCTTGTATTTGCCGGCGATAATGCCGTCCTTGTAGGCGTTGACAGCGTTGATGTCGATGCTGTCGAGGGTGACGTTCACGCCGTACTTGGCGGAGTCACGGGCGTGGTCGGCCAGCTCCGCTGAGTGCAGCAGGGCCTTGGTGGGGATGCAGCCGTTGTGGAGGCAGGTGCCGCCCAGCTTGCCCTTCTCCACGAGGCCGACGGTAAGGCCCAGCTGTACCGCCCGCAGCGCCGCGGCGTACCCGCCGCTGCCGCCACCGAGTACCAGGATGTCGAATTCTTGCGCAGTTGCCTGATCGGCCACTAAAACGCTCCCTCGCGTGAACGATGACGCGATCAGCGCGCATCATCTGGTCTTGGAACTTGCACTGCCGTGATTATGTCAGCAGGGCAACTCTCTTGCATTTGTGACTACCGTGGTTCACCTTAGCGAACCACCTATCCATGCTCCACCTTGGCGGCGCGTTTGTGGAGCGCTTGTGGCCAGTGTCACGCGGCTTTGTGGTGGAGGGATCACCCCCGCCGCAAAGCCGCGTGGCACCGTGCACCAGCCCTTGATCAGGCCGCGGCGAGGATGTCCTCGACGTACGCAACCAGGGTCCGGACGGTGCAGCCGGTGCCCTGCTTGTGGGTGTAGCCGTACGGGCTGCCGTTATTGAACGACGGCCCGGCAATGTCGATGTGCGCCCAGGGGATTTGTGCGCCCGCCTTGTCCTTACCCACGAACTCGCGCAGGAACACCGCCGCTGTCATCATTCCGCCATGCCGTTCGCCGATGTTGGCAAGGTCCGCCACCTGGGAGTCCAGGCTGGGGCGCAGTTCCTCCGGCAGGGGCATGGGCCAGACCAGTTCGCCTGCGCGGTCGGCCGCAGCCTTGAGCGGGCCCGTGACGCTGTCCGAGCCCATGATGCCGGCGGTACGGTTGCCGAGTGCAATGAGCTGCGCGCCGGTGAGGGTGGCGACGTCGATAATGGCGTCCGGGTATTCGCCGCTGGCGGCGACGATGCCGTCCGCCATGACCAGGCGGCCTTCGGCATCCGTATTAAGCACTTCCACGGTCTTGCCGCCGAACATGGTCAGGACATCGGCGGGGCGGGAGGCGCTACCGCCGGGCATGTTCTCGGCGATGCACAGCCAGGCGGTCGCCTTCACGGGCAGGCCCAGCCCGGCGATGGCCAGGACAGTGTTAAGGACGACGGCGGCCCCCGCCATGTCGCTCTTCATGTCGCCCATGTTCAAGGCCGGCTTGAGGGAAATACCGCCGGTATCGAACGTGATGCCCTTGCCGACGAGCGCGATCTTCGACGTGGCCTTGGCGGGGGAGTACTCGACCTTGACCAGCCGCGGCTGGCGCGAGGAGCCCTTGCCAACGCCCATGATGCCGCCGAAGCCTTCCTTTTCCAGGCGCTTTTCGTCCCACACGGTCACCTTCACGGGCAGGCCCTTGGCCAGGTCCTTGGCGGCCTCTGCGAACGATTCCGGGTACAGGTGGCTGGGCGGGGTGTTGACCAGGGACCGTGTTGCGTTCACTGCCTTGGCCACCAGGCCGGCCCGCTTCAGCGCGGAGTCCACACCGCCGTTGCCGGCCAGCTCGGTGAAGATCACGGCATTGCGGACGGGATCCTTAAGCCCGTCCGTTGAAGACCGGAACTCGGTAAAGGCATAGGCGCCCAGCGCTGCACCCTCGGCGACAGCCGCGACGTCCTGCACCGTCGCCGTCGGAAACGCCAAGGTGACTGTGGCCAGGCCCGCAAGCTGCCGGACCGCCGAGCCCGCGGCGCGGCGAAGCGACTCGCCAGACAGAGGCTCCATGGCCGCGACCTTGCCCACGCCGGCGAGGACCAGGATTCCGGCTCCGGTTTCGGGCAGGCCCGGCAGGCGCACCAGCTGGTCTGCGGCTCCGGTGACGCCGAGCGCCTTGAGGGAGTCCGTGATGGCTTCAGCGGACTTTGCCGTCAACGGGTTGTCCAAGAGGACGGGTCCGTCGGTTCCCTGCCCCACCCCGATGACCACTGCATCGCTGGGGCTCTTCTTCAAGTCCCGCGAGACGGTACTAAGGTTGATTTCAGTATTCTTGACCACAGGGATGAGTCCTCAATTCTCGAAACGTTCGGGCAGGGATGCATGTTGGGCGCTCTGCCATGGTGGCCCGGCTCCGGCCGTTGTTGGACCGCTCCGGGTGCGTGCAAGCCCGCCTGGCAGGCCAGTTCCGATCGTAGCCCTTCCGCACCATGGCGGGAGAATTTCCTGAGATGTGCGCCACACGTGGTGTCGGAATGCCCGGAACCCCCGCCGCGTTATGCAAGATGTCCACCTGAACCGCTGAAAGGAACACGCCGTGCTTGAACGGATTTCCGGCTCCCTGCTGGACCCCGACGCGCTCTACGCCAGCAACATCGAGCTGTTCCACAGCCCCGACCTCCAGGGGCTGAACATGGTCATGGGATTCACCGGTTTCGCCGACGCAGGCCACGTGGTGAAGCAGATCAACGCCGAGCTGCTGGACACCCTCGATGCCCAGCCCGTCGCCGTCTTCGACGCCGACCAGCTGATCGACTACCGGTCCCGCCGGCCGCACCTGAGCTTCGTGGAAGACCATATCCAGGACTACCAGGAGCCCCGGCTGGCCCTCTACCGCCTCGTTGACGGCCTGGGAAAGCCGTTCCTCCTCCTGGCAGGATTCGAACCGGACCTGCAATGGGAGCGGTTTGCCCGCGCCGTGGTGAACATCGTGGAGAAACTCGATGTCAACCTGGTCACGTGGATCCACTCGATCCCCATGCCGGTTCCGCATACCCGTCCCGTTGGCGTCACCGTGCACGGAAACCGGCCTGAGCTGATCGAAGGCATCTCGGTGTGGAAGCCCACGGTGGAAGTTCCGGCCGCCGTCGGCCACATCCTGGAGCTGCGCCTCGTCGAAGCCGGACGCAACGTCGCCGGTTACGTCATCCACGTTCCGCACTATCTCGCCGAGGCCGAGTACCCCACGGCTGCCGTCGCCGGCCTCGAATATCTGGGTGCTGCGACCTCGCTCATGCTGCCCACCGACAGGCTGCGTGAATCGGGCCGCGACGTCAGCCGCCAGATCGCCGAGCAGATCGAGGCCTCCGAGGAAGTCCAGCAGGTGGTTTCCCGCCTTGAAACGCGCTACGACGAGAAGTCGGACGGCATGGTGCGGCGTTCGCTCCTGGCCAACGAGAACGACGAGCTTCCCGACGCCGACGACCTCGGCGCTGCGGTGGAGGCTTACCTGGCCAGGGAAAATCCAAGGCCGTAGCGGCGCGTCACGGCTTCAGGGGAGCCGGCCCGGTCCGGGCATAATGAACATGTGACTGCACCCCGCGCCTGGCTTATTTGGACCGTTGGAATTTTTGGGTACCTGGTGGCCGTGGCGCAACGGACCTCCTTCGGGGTGGTGGGACTTGAGGCCACCGAGCGCTTCCACGCCAGCGCCTCAGCTATCTCCTTCTTCACGGTCCTGCAGTTGCTGGTCTACGCCGGATTGCAGATCCCCGTTGGCTTGCTGGTGGACAGGTTCGGCTCGCGGGCCATGATCGCCGGCGGCGCTGTCCTGATGGGGCTCGGCCAGTTGCAGCTTGCCTTTGCCGAAAGCATTCCGGGCGGGGTCCTGGGGCGCGTGCTGGTGGGGGCCGGCGATGCCATGACCTTCATCTCCGTGATCCGGCTCATCCCGCTGTGGTTTGCGGCGTCCCGCGTTCCGCTGGTCACCCAGCTGACCGGCATGTCCGGCCAGCTGGGACAGCTCTTTAGTGTGCTTCCCTTCGCTTTCGTCCTGCACCTGTCGGGCTGGACCCCCGCCTTCCTGATGCTGGCCGGGATGTCAGCCCTCGCCGTCGTGCTGGTCCTCCTGCTGCTGCAGGACGTTCCCCCTGGCACCGAACGCCCGGATGCCCGGCAGGGGCTGAAAGCCACCGGCGTCTCGCTGGCCCGCGCCTGGCGCCAGCCCGGGACCAGGCTGGGAATGTGGAGCCACTTCACCATCCAGTTCAGTGGCACCGTGTTCGCCATGACCTGGGGCTACCCGTTCCTGATCTCCGGGCAGGGGCTGGATGCCGGGACCGTCGCGGCCCTGATGGCACTGTACGTAGCGGCCGCCATGGCCGTTGGCCCGTTCATTGGCCGCTTCGTTTCGCGCCACCCGCTGCGTCGCTCCACGATGGTCCTGCTCATTGCCGGTACCACAGCCGCGGCCTGGGCTGCGGTGCTGCTGTTGCCGGGGCGTGCCCCGCTGTGGCTGCTGGCAATGCTGGTGGTTGTCCTCGCGATCGGCGGCCCCGGTTCGATGATCGGCTTCGACTTCGCGCGGACTTTCAATCCGGCCCACCGGATCGGAACTGCCACAGGCATTGTCAACGTTGGCGGTTTCATTGCCGCCCTGGTGTCCATCTTCCTGATCGGCCTGGTGCTGGACCTGCTCTACGCCACCGGGTTTTCGCAGGGAGCCCTGTACGGCCTGGACCCGTTCCGGCTGGCCCTGAGCGTCCAGTTCGTACTGCTGGCGGTTGGCTCGGCCGCGATCGTGGCCTCCCGGCGGAAGGTGCGCCGGCAGATGGCGGCACAGGGGATCGTCGTGCCGCCGCTGCGCAGCGCCCTGGCACGGCAGCGCCGCGAGAGCCTGGCGCGCCGCCGGCAGGCGGCACCCACCGACGACTAAGGTTGCCCGGCATCACTGGTCCTCCACCGCACAGGTTTCCCACATAGCTGAGCTGCCCACTGCTCGCTGCGCTGCCGGGGGCGGATGCTGGAGCCATGACAGCTTCAGAACGATTGACAGTGCGCGGCCCCGAAGACATCCTCGGCTTTATCCCGCATTCGTTGGGATACTGGCCGGCATCAAGCCTCGTGGCCATGACCTTGCGCGGCACAACACTGGGAGCCACGCTGCGGCTTGACCTTCCCGGGCTGGAAACGCAGGTGGACCCGTCCGCGTTCGCCCGGGCCGTCCTCCGCTACCTGCAGTCGGACGTCGATGCCGACGGCTCGCTGCTGGCCGTCTTCACCACCGACGCCGGGGCGGCACCGCCCACCGCGTACGACCAACTGGTCCGCGAGGTGCAATCTGTCCTGGACCAGGCCGGCATGCCCGTACGCGACGCCTGGTTCGTGGGCGACGAGTACTGGCGGGACGCGTTTTGCCGGGATTCTTCGTGTTGCCCGCTGCCCGGCCGCCCGGTGCAGCAGATCAGGGACAGCATGCTGAATACCGAGATGGTGTACCGGGGCAGCAGCATCGGGGCCGCGCCGAAAACCCGCACCGCGCCCGGGCCGCCGCTCCTTGCCAGGTATGTGGCCTCCGTCCTGGAGGGGGGAGGACGTCTGGACGGAGGAACTGGCTGCCCGGACCCGGAACAGGGCACAATTCAGCGCCGTGCTCGACTTCTGGGAATTGATCCTGGCCAGGCCTGCCGGGGCTGCCTGGATCCCGGACGCTGAGCGCGATGCCTTCCTTCGCGCCACCCTCGCCGTTCCCACCTGGCGCGACGCCGTCCTGGTCATGGCGGCGGCGGGCAGGAACGCGGCGGAGGCAGGGGCGGAACATTTCGGCGTCCTGGACGACATCAATGATCCGGGTGCCGGCGGCGATTCCGCCGTGTCCCCGCCGCTGGCCGCTCCGGCCACATGGCGGGACACTTCAGCACGGTTGCGGAAATCGGGGCTCGACGCAGCCACGGCGCCCGCACGGTTGGACCGGGACGGTGAGCCTCGTGGGCTGACCCCCGCCGGTTGCCCCGCGGCCGGGTACGGCGAAATCCTGATGGGAACCGCCCCGGAGGTGCCTGACTGGGCGGCCCTGGACGTGCTGGACTGCGTCCTCGAACAACTGGCAGGGCCAGGCGGACGGGCGGGAGCTGCAGCCTTGACCGGCAGGGGCTGGGTGGCCTGGTGCCGTGGCCGCGGATCGTACTCGGCCGCCTACCTGGGGGAGGCACTACACCTTGAGCCCGGGTACCGGTTGGCGGAATTGCTGCTGGACATCGTGGCCCGCGGAACGCTCTGCGGCTGGGCGGCGCGGAAGGAAGCGGCCTGGCAGAAGTTCCGCGGAGATCCCTTGGCGCCAGGCGGGGGCGCGGTGGGCTGACAACCGGCCTTGATGGTCACCGGGTCCACCCGGCGGGGGTGCCGGAGGCGGGGCAGCGGTAACGGATGGCGGCACGAGAGGCCGGATTCGGCCAAATCATGAGACAATGGATGCCGAGACCCGGTTGGGTCCGTGTATCGAGTGCTTGTAACCGTGCCCGCGAGGGAACATTACAGCCGCTCCGGGAGTTGTCTTAAGTGACTCTGCCGGCCGTGGTGGCGCTTGATTTTCACCACGGACTTGACAGGGTCATAGTGGTGTTGCCCGTATGGTGATTCCACAGACCACCGCTAGAAAGGTTTTCTGTGACCCCGTCTTCCACGAAGAAGGATTCTGCCGCCCAGGACGTCGTGTCCCCTGAGGAGAAGCAGGCCGCGACCAACGCCAAGCGGGCAGCTACGCGGGCTGCCAATAAGGCTTCGTCCGGCGAGGCTGCAGCGGACGGCAAGCGCGAGCCAAAGAAGCGCGGGCCCAAGCCCGGCGCCAAGGCTGCAGCAGAGGCTGCTGGAAAGTCCGCCGCCGGGGACGTTGACCCGGACGACGTCGAGGAGGACATCGACGACATCGTCCTCGAAGGCCCCGACGCGGCCGAGGACGCCGACGCCGATCCCGTCAAGGGGGCCGCCGGCAGCGGCAAGGGTTTTGTCTACTCCGACGCAGACGACGACGACGCCCCGGTCCAGCAGGTCATGTCCGCCGGCGCCACCGCCGACCCCGTCAAGGACTACCTCAAGCAAATCGGCAAGGTGGCACTGCTCAACGCCGAGCAGGAAGTCGACCTGGCGCTCCGGATCGAAGCCGGACTGTTCGCCGAGGAGAAGATCGCTGCCGACGGGGACACCATGGACCCCAAGTACAAGCGCGAACTCGAATTCATCATCCACGACGGCAAGCGCGCCAAGAACCACCTCCTGGAGGCCAACCTCCGCCTCGTGGTTTCCCTGGCCAAGCGCTACACCGGCCGCGGCATGCTCTTCCTGGACCTCATCCAGGAAGGCAACCTGGGCCTGATCCGCGCGGTGGAGAAATTCGACTACACCAAGGGCTTCAAGTTCTCCACGTACGCCACCTGGTGGATCCGGCAGGCGATCACCCGCGCCATGGCAGACCAGGCCCGCACCATCCGTATCCCGGTGCACATGGTTGAGGTCATCAACAAGCTGGCACGCGTCCAGCGCCAGATGCTGCAGGACCTCGGCCGCGAACCCACGCCCGAGGAACTGGCCCTGGAACTGGACATGACCCCGGAAAAGGTTGTCGAAGTCCAGAAGTACGGCCGCGAACCCATTTCGCTGCACACCCCCCTCGGTGAGGACGGCGATTCCGAGTTCGGCGACCTGATCGAGGACTCCGAGGCGGTGGTCCCTGCGGACGCCGTGAGCTTCACCCTTTTGCAGGAGCAGCTGCACTCGGTGCTGGATACGCTCTCCGAACGCGAAGCCGGCGTCGTGGCCATGCGGTTTGGCCTGACCGACGGACAGCCGAAGACTTTAGACGAAATCGGCAAGGTCTACGGCGTCACCCGCGAGCGGATCCGCCAGATCGAATCGAAGACCATGTCCAAGCTCCGCCACCCCTCGAGGTCGCAGGTGCTGCGCGATTACCTGGACTAAGTCTCCGGCGCAACGAAACGGGCCGTCCCGATCCCACCCCGCGGTGGGCCCGGGACGGCCCGGCCGTTTAACCGGTGCGTGTCACCGGAAGAGTGGTTAAACGCCTGTGGGACCCATCCATTTGGACAGGTCCCACCGGGTTCGTTGTTACCGATGCCTCATCTAGTCGATTTCGACGGCAGCTTTCTCGTGAAGCTTTCCCGTCTCGTCGTGCCAGTCGGAGCTCAACGGCTTCAGCGTTGCCTCCACTGCACGGGCGTGGTGGCCGCAGAACAGCAGCTCACCGCCGGAGGACTCGAGTACAACCCGGACATATGCCTGAGCTCCGCAACGGTCGCACCGGTCCAGTGCGTTAAGCGTGCGGTCTGCCACTGCTGTTGTCATGTCGGCCTCCTTAGTAGATCAGTACATCTATATAACCAGTATTCGTATCCAATCCACCGCAAGGATGGGGCAAGTTCGCTGTGCGCGTATCCGCAAGGTTGGGTCAAGAATGACCCACTGCCCTGCCGGGGCCCGGCCCGTGGCGCGCCGCACACCGGCCGGCGGGTGTGGCACCCGGTTCCTGCCGCTGCCGCCGACTACCCTAGAGGGAGCGGTTCCAGTCCCGCACCCGCGTCCCTGAAGGAGTTCATCACCAGTGGCACCAAGCTCTGAGTACACCGCCCGGCACCTCTCCGTCCTGGAAGGGCTCGAAGCTGTCCGCAAGCGCCCGGGCATGTACATCGGCTCAACCGACTCGCGCGGCCTCATGCATTGCCTTTGGGAGATCATCGACAACTCGGTGGACGAGGCCCTGGCCGGCTTCGGCCACGACATCCGCATCATCCTGCACGCGGACAACTCCGTTGAAATCCACGACGACGGGCGCGGCATTCCGATCGACAAGGAACCCAAGACGGGGCTCACCGGCGTCGAAGTGGTCTTCACCAAGCTGCACGCGGGCGGAAAGTTCGGCGGCGGGTCGTACACCGCATCCGGCGGCCTCCACGGCGTCGGCGCGTCAGTGGTCAACGCACTCTCTGCACGCCTGGATGTGGAGGTGGACCGGGGCGGGAAGACCTACAAGATGTCGTTCCGGCGCGGCGAACCCGGCCGGTTCAAGGACACCGGGTCCAGGCTGGATCCGGCAGCGCCGTTCACGCCGTTCGTCAACGACTCTGTTCTTGACGTCACGGGCAAGGCCAAGCGCGGAGTCACGGGAACCCGGATCCGCTACTGGGCGGACCGGCAGATCTTCACCCCGGACGCGAAATTCTCCTACGAAGACCTCGCGGCCCGTGCCCGGCAGACCTCATTCCTGGTCCCAGGACTCAAGCTCACCGTGCGCGACGAGCGCAAGCTCCCGGGAACCCCCGGTGAGGCAGGCCCGCACGAGGAGGTGTTCCACCACGACGGCGGCATCTCCGAGTTCGTCGAATTCCTGGCCGCCGATCCGGCCGTTACCGACGTGTGGCGGCTGCACGGTTCCGGCAAGTTCAAGGAAACCGTCCCTGTCCTGGACGACCGGGGTCACAGCCAGCTGGCAGAGGTCGAACGGGACTGTGAAGTGGATGTGGCCCTTCGCTGGGGCATCGGCTATGACAGCACCGTCCGCAGCTACGTTAACATCATTGCCACCCCGAAAGGCGGCACGCACCAGTCCGGCTTCGAACAGGCCCTGGTCAAGACGTTCCGTAAAGCCGTGGAGACCAACGCCCGCAAGCTCAAGGCCGGCAACGACAAGATCGACAAGGACGACATCTTTGCCGGCCTCACCGCAGTCCTGACCGTCCGCCTCGCCGAGCCGCAGTTTGAGGGCCAGACCAAGGAAATCCTGGGCACCAGCGCCGTACGCGCCATCGTGTCCCGGGTGGTGGAACGGGAGATCTCCGCAAAGCTCACTTCCAGCAACCGGAACGACAAAGCACAGTCGGCCCTGCTGCTGGAAAAGATCGTCAGCGAGATGAAGTCCCGCATCTCGGCTCGCGTGCACAAGGAGACGCAGCGGCGCAAGAACGCCCTGGAAACCTCCTCGATGCCCACCAAGCTCGCTGACTGCCGCACGGACGACGTAGAACGCTCTGAACTGTTCATCGTCGAAGGCGACTCGGCCCTCGGCACCGCCAAACTCGCCCGCTCGTCCGACTTCCAGGCCCTGCTGCCCATCCGCGGCAAGATCCTGAACGTCCAGAAGGCATCGGTGGGGGACATGCTGTCCAACGCCGAATGCGCAGCCCTCATCCAGGTGGTGGGCGCCGGCTCCGGCCGCAGTTTCGACATCAGCGCCGCCCGGTACGGGAAAGTCATCCTCATGACCGACGCCGACGTGGACGGCGCCCACATCCGGACCCTGCTGCTGACCCTCTTCTTCCGGTACATGCGGCCCATGATCCTCGAAGGCCGGGTCTTCGCCGCGGTACCGCCGCTGCACCGGGTGGAGGTCATCAACGCCGGCCAGAAGGCCAACGAGATGATCTACACCTACTCCGAGGCCGAGCTCCATGTGCTGCTTGCGCGCCTGGCCAAGGAAGGGAAGCGGTACAAGGAGCCGATCCAGCGGTACAAGGGCCTGGGTGAGATGGACGCCGAGCAGCTGGCCGAGACCACCATGGACCCCCGCCACCGCACCCTGCGGAAGGTGGGCATCGAGAACGCCCAGCAGGCAGAGGAGATCTTCGACCTCCTGATGGGTTCGGACGTGTCCCCGCGCAAGGACTTCATTATCGCCGGAGCGTCCAGCCTGGACCGGGAGCGCATCGACGCCTGACGGTGCCTGGGTTTCGACAGGCTCAACCACCGGGATGCGGCTGACGGTGCCCGTGTTTCGACAGGCTCAACCACCGGGATGCGGCTGACGGTGCCCGTGTTTCGACAGGCTCAACCACCGCGACGGCGGCAGGTCAGCCGAGCAGCCCCGGAACCACGAGCAAAGCAGTCGGCAGTGCGAGCAGCAGGATGCAGCCGGCCAGGACGGCACTGCGGGCGGCGGCCGGCAACTGGGGTTGCGGCGTCAACAGGCGGCTGACCCTGGACGCCGCGGTCCGGACCGCGTCCGAGCCCGGACCCACGGAGGCGGCCTCCAGCCCGGACAACGCCAGGCTGGGTGAGGATGGCCGAATGTTACCGGTGCCGGAATTGGCCGCCGAGCCGCTGGCGACGATGGCGATGGCCTTGATCAGGGTCGCTTTGCTTTCGGTCCGCAGGGCGACATCGTCGGCCAGCATTTCGATGAGTGAGTTGACCGACTCCTGTGCAAGCCGGGTGGTGGGCAGCCAGGGCAGCGCCTGCCGCCAGGCGGCGAAGGCCCAGAGCAGCAGGTGGTGCCGTTGGCTCAGGTGCGCGTTCTCGTGAATGAGCACTGCGCGCAGTTCGGCAGGTTCGAGGGCGGCCATTAAGCCGTCCGACAGGACGGTCACCGAGCGGGCCCCACCCGGCAGGCAGTACGCCACCGGGGACTCGTGGCTGATGACCAGCGTTCCGGTTCCCTGCCCGGACGGTGAGGCGAGCAGGGCCAGGAGCTCGCGGTGCCGCCGGCGCTGCCGCTGGATCTTGTAGTACGTGAGCAGCAGGGTGAAAACCAGGTGGGCGGTCAGCAGGGCCGCGGCGGACAAGGCGAAGATGTGCCAGAACCCCAGTGCGGTGGTGGGGGCGCTGAAAAGCACCATGCCGGCAAGGGCCCGGAGGCCGGCAACCAGGTTGTCGCCGATCGGTTCCAGGCCGTAGACCAGCATGGCGCCGATCATGGACAGGCCACCTGCAAGTGCGATCGCCTGCCACAGCAGCATCGCCGTGAACGGCGACCTTGCCGGCCATTGTGCCCGCGACAGGAGGATCGGCACCGGCCAGGCAAGGACTATCGCAAAGACCGCCAGCAGGTACGAGGCCCAGAACATGGTCTGCTAGAGGTGACCAAGCAGTTTGCGCAGCGTAGCGGCTTCACCTTCGGAGACGGATCCAATGAAGCGGGCGAGGACAGCCTCGCGGTCAGGTGCTGAACCAAGGACCTCGTGCATGAGTTCGGCAGTGTGGTCGGCACGGCTGGACACGGCCTGGTAGCGGTGCGGGCGGGTGCCGCGTTCGCGTTCCACCAGCCCTTTCTTTTCCAGGCGGGAGAGTACGGTGAGTACCGTCGTGACAGCCAGTTCCTTGCCTTCGTGGCCCGCCCCGCCCTGTGCCGCCGACGCACGCGCCAGCTGGTCCCTCAGGGTGTTGGCCGTAGCCGCTTCCTGGCCCGCCCAGAGCAGGTCCATGACCGCCCGTTCCAGTTCACCAAGACTAGCCATTTCACTTTTCCTTTATTTCCCCGCACCGTGCGCTTTCGCAGCGCCGGTGACGTCACGCGGTTGTTCAACTACAGAACTAAATTTACCCCGAAACCCTACTTCTTTCTACATATGGTAGAACATCTGGCGCGTCGGGCAGTGACGCGCCATCCTAGGGGAGGGGCAGATGGTTTTTCGCCGCCACCGCCAATGTTCTACACTGTGTAGAAGTTACAGTTCTACGGAGCGTAGAAAACTGCACTGCTAACAGTAGGGACTGCCATGGACGCCTTGGAAATCGCACGCTGGCAATTCGGCATCACCACCGTCTACCACTTCATGATGGTGCCCCTGACCATCGGCCTGGGCCTGGTGGTAGCCGTGATCCAGACCGCCTGGCACCGGACCGGCAAGCCTGAGTACCTGCGGATGACCAAGTTCTGGGGGAAGCTCTTCCTCATCAACTTCATCATGGGGGTCGCCACCGGCATCGTGCAGGAGTTCCAGTTCGGCATGGCGTGGAGCGAGTACAGCCGGTTCGTGGGCGACGTCTTTGGCGCCCCACTGGCACTGGAAGCCCTCCTGGCCTTTTTCGTCGAGTCCACCTTCCTGGGGCTGTGGATCTTCGGCTGGAAACAGCTCAAGCCGGCGATCCACCTCGCGTGCCTCTGGGTGGCCGTCATCGGCTCAGCCCTCTCCGCCTACTTCATCATCGTGGCCAACAGCTGGATGCAGCACCCGGTGGGCGTGGAAATGGTGAACGGCCGGCCCGTCATGACCGATGCCTGGGCCGTGTTCACCAACAACACTGCCCTGGTGGCCGTCCCGCACACCTTGTTCGGCGCCCTCGCCGTTGCCGGCGGCTTCCTCCTTGGCATCGCCTGGTACCACCTGTGGCGGAGGCGGCACGACGGCGTCGACGCCGTGGGTGCCGACGGCCGGGTCATCCCCGGTGCGGACGCCCGCATCCCCGGCCGCGACCGCACCGACTACAGCGTGTGGATCCGGTCCCTGCGCATCGGCGCCGTGGTGGCCATGATCTCGTTCGCGGGCACCGCCGTCACCGGCGACCTCCAGGGCAAGCTCATGTTCCAGCAGCAGCCCATGAAGATGGCCGCCGCCGAGGCCGCCTGCCACGACGGCACGGGCTTCTCCGTCCTGAGCGTCGGCAACGTGGGCTCCAAGAACTGCGACGACGTCGTGGCGGTGATCGAAGTCCCCGGCATCCTCTCCTTCCTGGCCAAGGGTGACTTCACCACCGAGGTGAAGGGCGTCAACAGCCTGCTGCCCGAGTACAAAGAGAAATACGGAACCACCCTGCCGGACAACCCGATCTACGGGGACCGCGCCGGCCAGGAGATCCAGTACGTCCCAGTCATGGAAGTCACCTACTGGGGCTTCCGGATGATGATCGGCTTTGGCGGCCTCGCCGCGCTGGCTGCGCTGGTGGCACTCTGGATCACCCGCAAGGGAACGGTGCCGGAATCACGCTGGCTGATGCGCCTGGCGGTGTTCGGCATCCTGGCACCGTTTGGCGCCAACGCCGCCGGCTGGATCTTCACCGAGATGGGCCGCCAGCCGTTCGTCGTGGCCCCCAACCCGGACCCCAGCGGCATCGACCAGGTGTTCATGTTCACCGCTGCCGCCGTTTCACCGGGGGTCTCCGCGGGGGAGCTCATCGCTTCCCTGGTGACGCTGACCGCCGTCTACGCAGTCCTGCTGGTGGTGGAAGTGAAACTGCTGGTGAAATACATCCGGGGCGGCGTAGTCTCCGCGATGCCCGAACTCGCCCACGCACCGGCGGACGAAAATGAAGACCAAACCCCCGGCGCCGGTGGCGCCGGGGAAGCCAAACCTGCCGACGACGTCCTGGCCTTCGCCTACTAGCCGCACCGGGCCCACGGGTTCCAAAGAGCAGAGGAAACGAACAATGGAACTGCTTCCCACCATCTGGTTCATCGCCATCGCGGTGCTTTGGACCGGCTACCTCTTCCTGGAGGGCTTCGACCTGGGCGTCGGGATGCTGATGAAGATCTTCGCCCGCAACAACACCGAGCGCCGGGTGCTCCTGAATACAGTCGGACCCGTCTGGGACGGCAACGAGGTGTGGCTCTTGACCGCCGGCGGCGCAACCTTCGCGGCCTTCCCGCTCTGGTACGCCTCCCTGTTCTCCGCGCTCTACCTGCCCCTGCTGGTGGTCCTGCTGGCCCTGATCTTCCGTGCCGTGGCCTTCGAATACCGCGGCAAGGTGGACACCGACAGCTGGCGGAACCGGTGGGACTGGGCGATTGCGCTGGGGTCCTTCTTCGCGGCCTTCGGCGTGGGCGCCGCCCTGGCCCTGACCACCACCGGCCTGCCGCTGAACGCCAACGGCGACCGGGTAGGCGGCCCCCTGGCCTGGTTCAGCGGCTACGCCCTGCTGGGCGGTGCGGCCGTGGTGGGATTCTCCCTGCTGCACGCCCTGGCGTTCCTGGCCCTGAAGACCGACGGCGAGGTACGGCACCGTGCGCGCCGGTGGTTCGTGCGGTTCCTGCCGTTCCTGCTGCTGCCGATCGCAGCGTGGGCCCTTGCCGTCCAGTTCATGGACGGCAAGCCCTGGACCTGGGCCGCCGTCCTGCTGGCAGTGGCTGCGGCCGTTATCGCGTGGCTGCTGGCCCGGGCCGGTTCCGAGGGCCGGGCGTTCCTGGCAATGGGCGCCTTCCTGGTGCTGGGAACCGCTGCCATCTTCGGCGCCGTGTTTCCGGTGGTGCTGCCCTCCACGCTGGACAGCGCCTTTGACCTGACCATCTCCAACGCCTCCTCCTCGGATTACACCCTGGGCCTGATGAGCATCGTCGCCGCCCTTGGCCTTCCCCTGGTGATCGCATACCAGGCCTGGACCTACTGGGTCTTCCGCCGCCGCGTCAGCGCCGACCACATCCCGGAAGCCCACAGCTTCCTCCCGGCGGTGGCCGCCAAGGCGTTCACCACCAAGGGCTGACGTGCGGCCAACGTTCCCCGCCGGCCCGGCCACCCGTTCCGCCATCTACTGGCTGGGGGTCCTCGCAGCGCTCAAGGCATTGTCCCTGGTCCTGATCGGCCAGGCGGTGGCGTCCGTCCTGGCCGGACTGGTTGCCGGGAGCCCCGCGTGGGGGACCCAGATCGCCGCCGGACTGATCGGCGTCCTGGTGAGGTCCCTGACCGTCTGGGGACAGGCGGTCGCTGCCCGCCGCGCCGCCTTTGGGGTGAAGGAAGAGCTGCGCGCCGGGCTGCTGGAGCATGCCCTCCGCACCGGCGTCCGCGGATCCGGGCCCGGCGACGGCGGCCTGGCGGTGCTGGCAACCCGCGGCCTGGACGCACTGGACAGCTACTACACCCAGTTCCTGCCGGGCACTGGTCAACTGCGCGGCCATCCCGCTGCTGCTGGGTGCTCGGATCCTCTTCGCGGACTGGGTGAGCGCGGTGGTCATCGTGCTCACGGTGCCGCTGATCCCGGTTTTCATGGTGCTGATAGGCCGCTACACCGAGGACAGCGTGCGCCAGGCCCAGGCGTCGCTGGCACGGTTGTCCGCGCACATGCTCGAACTCGCCAAGGGCCTGCCGGTCCTGGTGGGCCTGGGCCGCGCCACTGCCCAGCGCAAGGCCCTGGAAGAGATGTCCGAGGAATACCGCTCCCGCACCATGGGCACCCTCCGCACCGCGTTCCTCTCCGCGCTGGCCCTGGAACTCATCGCCACCATCTCGGTGGCAGTGGTGGCGGTGTTCATCGGCGTCCGCCTGGTCCACGGCGACATGCCGCTGGAGGCGGGCCTGCTGGCACTGATCCTGGCACCGGACTGCTACCTCCCGCTCCGCGAGCTGGGCACCGCCCACCACGCCAGCGACGACGGCCGGGTGGCGCTGACCGAAGCCGCGGCGGTGACCGGAGCACCCGAGGCGGCACCGCTGCCTGCCGCCAAAGCCGGCAGGCCGGGCGCCCCCCTCGAAGTCACCGGCCTGACGGTGCGGTACGCAGGGAGGGCCGGAACCGCCGTCGGCCCCCTCACCTTCACCGCACCGCAGGACCGGATCACCGCGCTGGACGGCCCCAGCGGCTCAGGCAAGAGCACCATCCTCGGCGTGCTGGCCGGGACCATCGGCGCCGGCAACGGCACCAGCATCTCCGGATCGATCAGGGGCCTGGACCGCGGCGCCATTGCCTGGGTGCCGCAACACCCCGTGATGGTGGCGGGGACCGTGTTGGACGAGGTGCTGCTGTACCTCACACGGGACCCGGGCCACGGCCCGGACCGGTTTGCCGCCGAGGAGGCTGCCCGCAGCTGCCTGGAGCGGGCCGGCGCAGGCCACCTGGCGGCCAAGCACCAGGCGGAGCTGAGCCCGGGCGAGCTGCGCCGGGTGGCGCTGGCCCGGGGACTGGCCAGGATTGATGCCGGGGCATCGATCCTGCTGCTCGATGAGCCAACTGCGCACCTGGACGACGCGTCCGCGGCCATCGTGGAGGACGCCATCCGCAGGCTCCGCGGCCAGGTCACCGTCATCCTGGTGGCCCACAACCAGCGCACCCGGCACCTTGCGGACCTGCTGGTTCCGGTGGCACGTCCCGGACAGGCTGTGGAACCGCAGGTGCCCGAACTCGCCCCGGGCCTGTTCGCCAGCACCTCCACCGGCGACCCCGCTTCCGGCGACCCCGCGTCCAACGGCCCGGCCACCGACGGCAGCGGCCCGGCGGGTGACGTGGCGGCGGGTGACGCGGCAAACCGCACCACCCGGACCACCTCCGGAGCCGCCGGACTCCTCGCCGCGCTCCTGGCACCGGTACGCGGCAAATTCGCGGCCGCGGCCGTCGTCGGCACCTTGGCGGCCATCTTCGCCGTCGCGCTGTCCGGACTCTCGGGCTGGCTCATCATCCGGGCCAGCGAACAGCCGCCCATCCTCTACCTCCTGACCGCCATCGTGGGCGTCCGGTTCTTTGGCATTGGCCGCGCCGTCCTCCGCTACTGGGAACGGCTGCTGCTCCACGATGCCGTCTTCGCCGCCCTCACGCGCCTCCGCGGCAGGCTCTGGGAATCCCTGAGCCGCAGGGCCCTGTCCCTGCGCCGGCTCCTGCAGGGCGGCAACGTGCTGGGAACGGTGATTGACGACGTCGACACCATCCGCGACCTCCTGCCGCGCGTAGTCCTGCCGCCCTTCACGGCGCTCGCGGTGTCCGTCCTGGCCCTGGCCGCCACCGGGGTCCTGGTGCCCGCTGCCCTGCCCGCCGTGATGGGCGCGGCTGCCGCCGGCCTGCTGCTCGCGCCTGCGGCGGCTCTGTGGGGGGACCGGCGGTCGGCCACCGCTGAGCAGTCCCTGCGCTCCGGCGTCCTGCGGCGGATAGCGGCCGCACTGGACGCCCGGGCCGAACTGCACGCAAATGGACTGGCACCGCATGTGCTCGCGGCACTCCGGGCGGAGGACCGGGACGCCACGCACGCCTCCCGGCGCTCCGCCTGGGCCGACGGGCTGGGACACGCCGTTGCCACCGCCGGCTGCGGAGCCGCCGCACTGGCCGCTGCCTGGCTGGCGGCCCCCGACGTCCTCGCGGGCCGCGTTGCCCCGGCCACGGCAGCCGTGGTGGTCCTCTTGCTGCTGGCGCTGGTGGAACCGTACGCAGCCATGACGACGGCGGTCCGCCAGTTCCCGGCCCTCCGCGAGGTCCTGCGGCGGGTGGGGGAGTCCGGCGCCCTGGACGGTGGTCCGTCAGGACACGGGGCGCGCCTGGCTTCCCCGGACGGCGACACCGGCGGGCTGCAAGCCCTCCCCGGCCGGGACCGCGGTGCGCCAGGCATTGCCCTGGTGGACCTGGCCGCAGCATGGCCGGATGGACCCCCGGTCTTCACAGGGCTGGACGCCGTGGCAGAGCCAGGGCGCTGGTTGGTTGTCAGCGGTCCGTCCGGTTCGGGAAAATCCACCCTGCTCTCGGTCCTGCTTGGATTCCTGGCGCCGGCGGCGGGGCGGGCACAGGTCTCCGGACGTGCGGCCTGGTGCCCGCAGGAGGCCCACCTCTTCGATTCCACCATCCGTGGCAACCTGCTGCTGGGGCGGCCTGCGGGGAACGGTGAACTGCCGGCCGGTGACGCTGAATTGGATGCCGTGCTGGCCGCCGTCGGACTCACCGGGCTGGCAGGCCGACTGCCCGCCGGCCTGGACACCCGGATCGGCCCTGGCGGTGCCTTCCTCAGCGGCGGCGAGCGCCAGCGCCTGGCCGTTGCGCGGACGCTGCTGACCGGTGCGGACGTGATCCTGCTGGACGAACCCACCGCCCACCTGGACGCGGAAGCGGCCGCAGCCATGCTGGCGGACCTTCGCAGGGGGCTGCGGGACCGTACGGTCATCCTGGTCACCCACAACGGGGCTGACATTGCCGCCGACGACGCCCGGCTGGAACTTCCGGCCGCTGCCGGGCAGCCCGGGCATCGCGTGGCAGTGTCGCACTGAGCCTGTAGCCGGCGCTCGGCAGGGGCCCGGGCCCAGTTGCCCTTGCTCCTAGCCGTCGACGTCGTGCAGGTGATGGACGACGTCGTGCAGGAAGTATTGGGCGAGCGTCAGGACCGTGAACCCGGATCCGTTGCTGCGCAGCCCCTTCCGTCCCCAGTCCTCTTCCCGGACACCGGCGAAGGAATCCGCAGCCTGGTGTCCTTCGGCGGCCAGTTGGGCACTCACCTCGGCCGGGTCGGCATTGGCATAGTCTTTTTCCGCCGCGGTCAGGTCCTGGTCCCAGTTGTCGAAGCGGGCGCCGTCCTCGGCCAGCATCAGGTTGAGCCGGTGGTCGAAGAGGCTGAAGACGTCCCGTACATGGCAGGCGTATTCCAGCGGCGACCACGTTTGGTCGTCGGGGCGCTCAGCGGCATCCGGCCGGCGCAGCACGGCCCGCCACCGGGGCAGCATGCTTTCGATGATGCCGGGAACGGTTGCCGGGGTCGTGGTGGAAGCGTCGAAGGAACATTCCGGGCAGGGCCGGGACAAGACCCAGGTCCAGTCCTTTTCATCAGGAACGATAGGCATGAGAGCAGTCTATGGGCCTCCGGGCCGAAAGACTCTGGGACACCGGGCAGCGCCTGCATAGCCTTGCAGGATGAGCGCGGACGGCCGCCCGGATGTCGATTCCCGGATGGATGCGGAGAACATGGTTCAGCTGTCCGGCCTGACCAAGCGGTTCGGCCGGAACACAGCGCTCGACGACGTGACCCTCACCATCGGGCCGGGCGAGGTGTTCGGCTACCTGGGCCCCAACGGGGCAGGCAAGACCACCACCATCCGGCTCCTGATGGGAATGCTGCGGCCCACGTCCGGCACTGCGTCGGTGCTGGGGCTGGATGCCTGGCGGCAGGCCCGGGACGTCCACCGCCTTGTGGGCTATGTCCCCGGGGAACCCGCGCTCTACGACCGCCTGACCGGCCACCAGCACGTGGCCTACTGCGCCCACCTGCGGCACCGGGACGATGCGCCGCGCGCCGCCGGGATGGCGGACCGGCTCGACCTGGACCTGAGCCGGCCGGCGCGGACCCTGTCGCGCGGAAACCGGCAAAAGCTTGCCGTTGTCCTGGCGGTGATGTCCAGGCCGCGGTTGCTGGTCCTGGACGAACCCACCAGCGGGATCGATCCCCTGGTCCAGCAGGTGTTTCACTCCATCCTCCGCGAGCACACGGCCGGCGGCGGATCGGCGCTGTTCTCTTCGCACGTCCTGGGTGAGGTGGAACGCGTCGCCGACAGGATCGGGGTGGTCCGGGCGGGAAAGCTCGTGGCGGTGGAACGGTTAGAGGACCTCGCGGCGCGGTCCCTGCACCGGGTGCGGGCCCGCTTCGCCGGAGCGGTGGCCCCGGCCGACTTCGCCGGAGTCCCGGGGGTGCGGGACCTGATGGTGGATGGCCGCTTGCTCAGCTGCAACGCCCCGCAGTCTGCCCTGGATGCGCTCCTGAAGCTGGTGAGTGCCCGGGACGTGGAGGACTTTGAGTGCTCGGAGGCGCCGCTTGAGGAAACCTTCCTGAGCTACTACGGGTCGGACCAAGGCGGCACCAACACCCTGGACACAGTCGTGACGGGGGTCCACCGTGCTGGCTAACGTCCTAATGAAGACATTGCGGGACCAAAGCAGGACACTGCTGGCGTGGGCCGTATCCTTGGCCCTTATCGTGGCCATGTACGCCGCAGTGTGGCCGGCCGTCGAGTCCCAGCCTTCCATCAGCGGCTTCATCGACCAGATGCCGGAGGCGTTCCGTTCCCTGTTCGCCACCTCCAGCGCGGACATGTCCACTCCCACCGGATACATCCAGGTGGAGCTGATGACCTTTATGGGGCCGGTCGCGGTTTTGATCTACGCCGTCAGCGCCGGTGCGGGGGCCATTGGCGGGGAAGAGGACCGGCACACCATGGACCTGCTGCTCTCCAACCCCGTGAACCGCGGGAGGGTGGTGCTGGACAAGTTCCTGGCCATGGCGCTCGGCACCTTCCTGTTGGCCGCCGTCATGGGCGTTTCGCTGGTGCTCGAGGGCAGCCTGGTGGACCTGGTCCTGCCGGCGGACAAGGTGGCTGCCGCCATGCTGCACCTCGCCCTGCTGGGTGTCGTCTTTGGCTCCGTTGCGCTGGCACTGTCAGCGGCCACGGGACGGAGCGGGCTCAGCCGCGGGATACCCGCCGTGCTGGCGGTGCTCGCCTACATCGTGAACGCGCTCGCGCCAATGGTGGACGCCTTCGACCGGATCCGGCAGGTATCGCCGTTCTTCCAGTACATCGGCCACGATCCGCTCCGGCAGGGCATCGCCTGGGACAGCGTCCTGGTATCGGCAGCCACCATCGCCGTGTTCCTGGCGCTCGCCGTCGCCGGCTTCCGCCGCCGGGACGTCGCGGGGTAAAGCCCTGGTGTGCCCTGGCCCCGGCTCCTAGCTTTCGGGTGCCGGGTCCGCGGTCCACGCCATGGTTGGTCCCACGGCTTCCACGGCCTGGGAGAGCGGGACGCCCGAACCATCGCGCCGGCCATGCTCCTGCGGCAGCGACCGCGCCACGCCGGCGGCGGATGACGCCTTCGCCGGGCCGTGTCCTGCCCAGGCCAGCAGCAGCGTGTCCTCACCCTTCAGGAACCGGTGTGCCCGGACACCCGCGGTGGCGCGTCCCTTGGCAGGATATTCATCGAAGGCCGTGACCTTTGCGGTCCCCGGGGCAGTGCCGGGGAGGGCGCCGTTGGTCCCCGCGATGCTGACCACGACGGCGGCCTCGTCGTTGGGACGGACAGCGCCGAAGAAGATCACCTGGTCCCCGGCAGCCAGTTTGATGCCGGCCATGCCACCTGCGGTGCGCCCCTGGGGCCGGACGACGGCGGCGGGGAACTTCAGCAGCTGTGCCTGCCTGGTCAGGAAGACCAGTTCGTCGTCGTCAGCGGCGGCGGGAGCCACCCCCACCACGAAATCCTTGTCCTTGAGGGTGATGACTTCCCAGTCTTCGCGGTTCAACGGGTAGTCCGGCTGGACGCGCTTCACCACGCCTTGGGCGGTGCCGATGGCCAGGACCTCATCGAGGCGGACAAACGCCACCAGGGATTCGCCCTTGACGAGGGTGAGGAACTCCTTGGCCGGTACGCCGCCGGCCAGGTTGGGCAGACCGGATACCGGCGGCAGGACGGGCATGTCCATGACCTGCAGACGGAGCATCCGGCCCAGCGAGGTGACGGCCGCGATCTCGCCGCGGGCAGAGGTCTTGACCACCGACGCGTACACGTCGTGTTTGTTCCGGGGCCCTGCTTCGGCGAGGGGCTCCTGGTTGCTGGTCCGGGCAACCTGCCCGGACGCGGTGAGGATGGCCCAGCAGGGGTCGTCGGCGATCTCCAGCGCCAGCGGTGCCGCCTTGCCGTTCTTGCCGGGGACCGCTGCCAGCTCGGCAGCGACGGTGGGGGACACGGCCTCGGATTCGAGCAGTACCGTGCGCCGCGCGGTGCCGTGTTCCTCGGCGATCGCACCGAGTTCGTCGGAGACCACCGTGCGGAGCAGTTCCTCTGAGTCCAGGATGGCCTGCAGTTCCGCGATCTCGCGGCGGAGCTCCTCCTGCTCCTTTTCCAGCTCGATCCGGGAGTACTTGGTGAGCTGGCGAAGGCGCAGTTCCAGGATGTAGTTGGCCTGGACCTCGGTGAGGTCGTAGATGGACATCAACCGTTCGCGGGCGGCGGCGGCCTCGTCCGAGGACCTGATGACCTGGATGACCTCATCGATGTCCACGATGGCAATGAGCAGGCCCTCCACCAGGTGCAGGCGGTCCTTCTTCTTTCCCAGCCGGAACGTGGTGCGGCGCCGCACCACGTTGATCCGGTGGTCTACGTAGACTCTCAGCAGGTCCACCAGGCCCAGGGTTTGCGGCTGGCCGTCAACGAGCGTGACGTTGTTGATGCCGAAGGAGTCCTCCATCGGCGTGTAGCGGTACAGCTGCTGCAGGACCGCGCTGGGGTTGAATCCGTTCTTGAGTTCGATGACCAGCCGCAGTCCATGCTTGCGGTCCGTGAGGTCCACGATGTCGCTGATACCGGTCAGCTTCTTGGCGTTGACCGCGTCCTTGATCTTCTCGATCACCTTTTCCGGGCCCACCATGTACGGCAGTTCGGTGACCACCAGGCCGGTGCGGCGGGCCGTGAGCTGCTCGATTTCCACCTTGGCCCGGGTCTTGAAGGAGCCGCGGCCGGTGGCATACGCGTCCCGGATGCCGTCCAGGCCTACGATCCTGCCACCGCTGGGCAGGTCGGGCCCCGGCACGAACCGCATGAGGTCCTCCAGCGTGGCGTCCGGATGGGCGATCAGGTGCCGGGCGGCCGAGATCACCTCCACCAGGTTGTGCGGCGCCATGTTGGTGGCCATGCCGACGGCGATGCCGGTTGCGCCGTTGACCAGCAGGTTGGGGAAGGCGGCGGGAAGGACGTCCGGCTGGGTCAGCTGGTTGTCGTAGTTGGGGACGAAGTCCACTACGTCTTCGTCGAGGTGGTTGGTGAGCGTGAGGGCCGCTGCCGCCAGCCGGGCCTCGGTGTACCGCGGTGCTGCCGGGCCGTCGTCGAGCGAGCCGAAGTTGCCGTGCCCGTCAATCAGGGGCAGCCGCAGGGAGAAGTCCTGGGCCATGCGCACCATGGCGTCGTAGATGGCGGCGTCACCGTGCGGGTGCAGCTTTCCCATGACCTCGCCCACCACGCGGGCGCTCTTGACGTGGCCCCGGTCCGGGCGAAGACCCATGTCGCTCATCATGTACAGGATGCGGCGCTGCACCGGCTTGAGCCCGTCGCGGGCATCCGGAAGCGCCCGGGAGTAGATCACCGAGTACGCGTACTCCAGGAAGGAGCCCTGCATTTCGGACGTGACATCGATATCGACGATGTTTTCCGTGTAGTTGTCGTCCACGATGGGTTTTGAACTTTGGCGGCGGGCCATGGGGTTTGGTGAATCCTTCTGGGGGTGCTGGCAGCTTTTCGGGCATGCTGCGCTAGTTCTTGGCTAGGCTAAGCCTATGGTGGATCAGCCCGGGGACGGCGAATATCCGGAACATTGGGAGGCCGATGTCGTCCTGCGTGACGGCGGAACTGCGCACCTGCGGCCCATCCACCCGTCGGATGCCGACGCCGTCCAGGCCTTCCACACCGGGCAGTCGCAAAACTCAATCTACATGCGCTTCTTCGCGTTCAAGGCCAAGTTGTCGGCCAAGGAACTCAAGCGCTTCACGGAAGTGGACTACAAGGACCGGGTGGCGTTCGTCATCACCATCCACGGTGAGATTATCGGCATCGGCCGCTATGACCGGCTCACCGACCCCACGGAGGCAGAGGTGGCCTTCAACATTGCCGACGCACACCAGGGCAGGGGCATCGGCTCCATCCTGCTGGAGCACCTGGCGGCCGCTGCGCATGAAAACGGGATCCGCAAGTTCACCGCCGAGGTGTTGCCGGAGAACCGCAAGATGCTGATGGTGTTCTCCGACGCCGGCTACGACGTCAAGCGGCATTTCGACGACGGCGTCGTCAGCCTCGAGTTCAACGTGGAGCCCACCGAGAAGTCGCGCGCCGTGATGGAATCCCGCGAGCACCGCGCGGAGGCGAGGAGCGTCCGGGACCTGCTGACGCCGTCGTCGGTTGCCGTGATCGGAGCCAGCCGCAAATGGGGCACCGTGGGATACCAGCTGCTGGAGCACATCATCGAGGGTGGCTTCCACGGGTCCGTCTACGCCATCAACCCGGAGGCGCTGGAATTGGCCGGGATGATCCCTTACGGCAAGCTGTCCGAAGTTCCCGAACCCGTCCAACTGGCCATCATCGCCGTGCCTTATGAGGAGGTGGCCGGCGTCGTGGAAGACTGCGCGGCCGCCGGGGTCAAGGGCGTGGTGATTGCCACGGCAGGCTTCGCGGACGACGGCGAACGCGGCCTGCTGCGGCAGCGCGCCCTGGTGCGCCAAGCCAGGGCCAACGGGATGCGCGTGATCGGGCCGGCGTCGCTGGGCATCGCCAATACGCACCCGGACGTGTCGCTGAATGCGTCCATGGCGCCCACCATGCCGCTGCGCGGCGCCCTGGGCCTGTTCAGCCAGTCGGCGGCGATCGGCGTCTCGCTGTACGCCGCGTCCAGCCGGCGCCGGCTGGGACTCTCCAGCCTGCTCTCGGCCGGCAACAGGGCAGACGTTTCCGGCAACGACATGATGCAGTACTGGGAGGACGACGCCGATACCACCGCCGTGGGCCTGTATCTGGAATCGATTGGCAACCCGCGCAAGTTCTCCCGGATCGCCAGGCGCCTGGCCCGCACCAAGCCGGTGATCGTTGCCAAATCGGACACGATGGGATTGCGGCTGCCGCCCGGACACGCCGTCCGGACCACCCAGGCACCGGCCGGCGCCCTGGACGCCATGCTGCGCCAGTCGGGCGTGATTCGCGTGGAAACCGTGGAAGAGCTCGTGGACGTCGCCCAAGTGGTGTCCGGCCAACCGCTTCCGGCCGGACCCGACGTCGCCATCTTCAGCAACTCCCAGGCCCTCGGCAACGTGGTGGCGGACAGTGCCGTGGCGCACGGGCTTGGCGTGGCCCGGGTGGTGTCCGGGCTTGACCTCGACACCGGCCAGTCGGTGGCGCTGCCCGCCCTGCGGACGGCACTGCTTGACGCCTTGGGCTCGGATACCGTGCACGCCGCCATCGCAGCCCTCCTGCCAGCCAGGGGCTTGACCGTTGACGCGGTGGCCCGGGTCCTGGCGGAGTGTGCGGCAGAGGCAGGAAAACCGGTGGTGGCAGCCTTCACCGGCATCCTGGACCCCGCCATCATTGTGGAGGGCCTGGTAGGCGCCGATGGGTGCACCGTCCCCTGTTTCTCCAACCCCGGTGCCGCCGTTGCGGCGCTCGCCGCCGTGGTGCGGTATGCGGAATGGGCTGCCCGCGACCAGGGACAGTTCGTGGAACCGGCGGGGTGTGATCCCCGCAAGGCCGAGGCGGAACTCGACGAACTGCTCCGGGACGTCACGGGTGAACAGCTCAAGCAACTGGAGCCGGCAGCAGCGGCTTCCCTGCTGGGGCATTACGGCATCACCGTCCTGCCATCGGCCGCCTTTACAACGCCGGATGAGGCCGTGCAGGCAGCGGAAGCCCTCGGCTGGCCCGTGGTGCTGAAGACCACGGACCCCGCCCTCCGGCACCGGCTGGACCTGGGCGGGGTGCGCCTTGGCATCGAGGACGCCCAATCGCTGCGCCAGAACGTGGTGCAGATGCGGCGGGCGCTCGCCGCCTACGGAGACCCGGCCCTTGAAGTCCAGTCCATGGCATCGGTCGGTCAGGCTTGCACCTTCCGGGCCATCGAAGACCCATTGCTTGGGCCGGTCATCTCGTTCGGCCTCGCCGGTGACGCCGTCAACCTCCTCGACGACTGGGCCCACCGGGTTCCGCCGCTCTCCGCGGCCGACGTCCACGACTTCATCCGTGCACCCAGGGCATCACGAAAGCTGTTCGGCTACCAGGGGCTCCCTGCTGTTGACGTGCAGGCGCTGGAGGACCTGGCCGCCAGGCTGGCCTGGATGAAGGACAACCATCCGGAGATCGCACTCGTGGAATTCAACCCCGTCCTGTGCGGGACGTCCGGGGCCGCGATCCTGGCCGCTGACGTGCGGATTGGCAACGCGGCCCAGCGGACGGACAGTGCCCGCAGGGCCATGCTGGGCTGAGGCGGTTAGCAAGTGACCGGCCGATCTGTGAAAATGGGGGCATGAGCTTCCAGCCTCCCGCGTCGGCGCCCGAAACGCCCGGCAATGAAAACCAGGCACTCCGCCAGCACAGCTCACACAACCACGGACTCCAGGGCCAGAGCCTCGAAGACGCGCTGCAGAAGGCCGGGTTCTACCCGCGCCTGGTCTCCGACGTCGTTGACGACGCGTTGGACGGCCGGGACTGTGTGGCCCATCTGGTGCACCTTGAAACCCACTTTGACCGGGCAGAGGTGCGGCGCCACATCACCGTGCTGGTGCTCACTGCGGACATGCTGGTGATCACCCACGTGGACGACCAGCAGCTGGACGAGGCGGGGGAGCAGATCGTCGCGCAAATCTCCACCGAATCGGTTCCTGTGGCACAGATCCGTTCGGTGGTCCTGAGCTACATGTACGCCCAGCCGCAAAATTACAAGCCCTCGGATCCCGTGCGCGAACTGACCCTGTCCATTGCGTGGTCCGGCGGCCAGCGGCTGGACATGGGGCCCGCCAGCTGCGGGGACCCGCAGTGCGAAGCCGACCACGGCTACACCGGGACCATCGCGCAGGAAGACATCGTGCTCCGCATCAGCGCTGAGGCAGACGGGCTCCAGGCCGTGCAGGACGCCAAACTTTTTGCGCGTGCCCTGCGCGCCGTCAACACCGGCTCGGCAGCTCCCGTACCCCACGTGCAGTCCATGGCACCCCGTCCGCGGTCCGGGGTGTTCGGAAACCGGCTCAGCCGCGGGCACCAGCAGCGCTGAGATGCCGGAAGCCAGCCACCAAGCCGTACACACTCCCGCGGACTCCGGGCAGAGTCCCGATCTTCCGGCCGCCCCCGCTTATGGGCGCCGCTCCGTCGCCGAAGTCCTCACCAGCGCCGCAGCGAGTTTGGGGCTCGAAGGCTTCGACAACACCTTGGGACTCCCCGCTGCAAGCCGCGTCTGCGTGGTCCTCGCCGACGGCCTGGGCAGGAACCTCCTGAAGCAGAAAGCCGCGCACACACCCTTCCTGCGTTCCGTGGTGCAGGCAGGGCAGGGCGATGTTCCCGTGTGGCTGGACTCGGCTTTTCCTTCCACCACAGCGGCGGCGTTGGCCAGCTTTGGGACCGGGCTGCCGGCGGGCCAGCACGGCATGGTGGGCTACGACGTCCTGGACCCCGGGCAGGACAAGGTGGTCAACCTCCTGGGGAACTGGGACCCCGGCGTCGACCCGGCCACGTGGCAGCCGTTCCCCACCGTATTTGAGCGGGTGGCCGGGCAGGCGGACGTCAGTACCGTCAGCCTCGCCCAGTTCGACGGCTCGCCCATGACCCGCGCCGCCCTGCGCGGGGGCAGGTTCATCTCCGGGACAACCGCCCATGCGCGCACCGGGGCTGCCGCCGATGCCATGGCGGCCGCCGGCCCGTCCCTCATGTACTTCTACGTGAACGAGCTGGACAAGGCCGGCCACCGCTACGGCTGCCGGTCGGAGCAGTGGGAACACCAACTGGAGGAGCTCGACGCCACGGTTAAGCGGCTCAACTCCTCATTGCCCGCCGGGACCACGATCCTGCTCACTGCGGACCACGGGATGCTGGACATTCCCGAATCGCAGCGCATCGACTTCTCCGCCGACACCGCGTTGGTTGACGGTGTCCGGCATACGGCCGGCGAACCCCGGATGGTCCACCTGTACCTGGAAGACACGCACCGTGAAGGTACTGCCGGCCGGGAACGGCTGCTGGCTGCCTGGAAGGCACGGTTCGGCGACCGGGTGTGGGCATTCACCCGGGACGAAGCAATCGCCGGGGGCCTTTTTGGTGACGTCCGGCCTGCCGTTGAAGGCAGGATCGGTGACGTCATGATCGCGGCGCGGGACGCCGTCGCCCTCTATGACGGCCGGCGCATGCGGCCGACCGCCATGGATGTGGTGGGCCAGCATGGCTCCCTGACCAAGGCGGAGCGGGAGGTCCCGCTGCTCTGCTTCACGGCCGACGGAAGGAGCCGCCGGCGTGGCTGAACTCATTTTCTTCTCCGGGACCATGGACTGCGGAAAATCCACGCTTGCCTTGCAGATGGACTACAACCACCGGGCACGCGGCCGCGGCGGCGTGCGGTTCAGCCGCAACGACCGCGCCGGCGAATCCCGGATCTCCAGTCGGCTGGGCCTGGAGACGGACGCCGTGGAGGTGCTGGACACCACGGACTTCTGGGAGGAAGTCATGGTCCGCCGCACCCAAGGCCGGCGGGTGGACTACCTCATCTGCGACGAAGCCCAGTTCTACACGCCTCAGCAGGTGGAGCAGCTGGCCAAGGTGGTGGACGAGATCAACGTCGACGTCTTCGCTTTCGGCATCACCGCAGACTTCCGCACCCGGCTGTTCCCCGGGTCCCAACGCCTCATCGAGCTGGCGGACCGGGTACAGGTGCTCCAGGTGGAGGCGCTGTGCTGGTGCGGCCGCCGGGCCACGCACAACGCCAGGACGGTCGACGGCGTCATGGTCACCGAAGGTGCGCAGGTGGTGGTCGGCGACGTGGACATGGTGGCTGACGCCGCCGCCCCGGAAGCCGGGCACGTCCCCGTGGTGGGGTACGAGACGCTGTGCCGGCGGCATTTCATGCGCAGGGTGACCGCGCACGGCGCCAAGTTGATGGCACAGCAGGATCCATTGCTGCCCTTCGAGGTGGACGCCTGCCTCTGGCGCGGTTCAGGCGGTCCGGGGGAGCCCGGCAGGACGTAACCGTCCGCACGGAACCCGGTCGTTGAGCTTGTCGAAACCGGGTGGTTGGGCACGTCTGAGACCCGGTCGTTGAGCTTGTCGAAACCGGGTGGTTGGGCCGTCGAAACCGGGTGGTTGGGCACGTCTGAGACCCGGTCGTTGAGCTTGTCGAAACCGGGTGGTTGGGCACGTCTGAGACCCGGTCGTTGAGCTTGTCGAAACCGGGTGGTTGGGCACGTCGGAGACCCGGTGGTTGGGCACGTCGGAGACCCGGTGGTTGAGCTTGTCGAAACCGGGTGGTTGGGCACGTCGGAGACCCGGTGGTTGAGCTTGTCGAAACCCGTCCGGTCTTCTGTGGTGTCCGTTGTGGTGGCGGCCTTAAATGTCAGACCCTCTGGTGATGATTGGTGTATGGGGAAAGCGGCGGTGGTGGGGGCTTTTGAGGATATTCGTGCTGCCCTTGCCGTGCTTGTTGCGGAGGTGGACGGGTGCGGTGTGGAGCTGTTCTCGGTTGCTGATCCGTTGGCGGGGTTGGCGGATGGGTGCCTGGATGTCCTGGCCGGTGTCCGTGAGGTGGAGGCCAGGGTCGCTGGTCTGAAGGCGAAGGCGGCGGTGGGGTATGCGGATGCTGCCGGTGTTGTTGCGGGGCCGGGGGTGCCGGTGGTGGCGCAGGAGATGGCGGTCGCGGCGGAGATCGGCTGCGTACTCAGTCTTGGTCCGCGGGCCGCGTCCTCGTTCCTTGCCACTTCCCACGCCCTGGCAACGTCCTTGCCGCTCACCTTCGCCGCGTTGCAGGCGGGGACTCTGTCGTGGGGGCATGCGGTGGCCATGGCTGATGAGACCGCGGCCCTTGATCCTGCCGGGGCGGCGGCGTTGGAGGGGCATTTCCTGGACCCCGGCGCACCGGATCCGGCGCGCGGTTGTCCGGTGGGGGAGTTGCCGGCGCACCGGTTCCGTGCCAAGGCCCGGACGTGGCCGGGAGCGCCATCATGCCGAGTCGATTGAGAAGCGCCATGCCAAGGGAATTTCGGATCGGCGGGTGGAGTACCGGGCGGACCGGGACGGGATGGCGTGGCTGGGCGCGTACATGCCTGCGGACCAGGCGTTGGCTGGGTTGAACCGGCTCACCGCGATCGCCCGGTCCCAGCAGGGACCTGAGGAACCCCGGACCATGACACAGCTCCGTGCGGACAACTTCGCTGACGCGATCCTCACCAACGGACTTACCCCCGCCAGCAGCGGGAGCGGTACCGGCGGAGGTGGGGAGGGCCTCAGCGAGGGGTTCGACGCCGGGACCGGGGACGGGACGGGGGCTGGCTTGTCATCTTCGATCCGGGCGCAGGTGTTGGTGACCGTGCCGGTGTTCTCCCTGCTGGGTCTGACCGATGAGCCGGCGGTGCTGGACGGGTACGGGCCGATCCCGGCGTCGATGGCCCGCCGATTGGTCGCTGAGGGGGCGGGCTCGTTCTACCGGGTGCTGGTGGACCCGCGGGACGGGGCGCCGTTGGAGATCGGGCGGACCAGTTACCGGGTGGGCAAGGCCATGCGGAACTGGCTCCGGCTCAGGGACGGTAAATGCCCGTTCCCCGGCTGCAGCAACCCCTCCCTGGACACCGAGGCCGACCACATCCTCGCCTGGGCAGAGGGCGGCAGCACCGGAATCAGCAACCTGGGACAGCCATGCCCCAAACACCACCGCCTCCGGCACACCACAGGCTGGAAACCCACACCCGCCAGCAAAACCGAACCACCCGGCTGGACCTCACCGGCCGGCCGCCACTACACCAGCGAACACCAAGACTGGGAACCCACAACATGGCCCCCGCAACTGAGACAGGCCTTGGTCGCGCCCGGTGAACGGAGCCTCCTCGAAGAAGCCCTCATCGAATATCTCAACGGGTGACCCGACAACAAAGGGGATCCTGTACCACCGCGGGCAGGTCAGCGGGCACCCGCTGTGGCCACCGTCGGCCGCCGACGGAGTCTTACTGGCTCCTGCGCCGGTAGCGGATGTGGGTGGCCAGCGGTGAGTGAAGCACCTCGAAGGGTTCGAAGTCGAAAGACTCGACGCCGTCGAAGATCCGCTCGCCCGAACCGAGGAGGACCGGTGCGATGTCGAGCGTAAGTTCGTCGACGACGCCCGCAGTCAGTGCCTGGCGGACGGTCGAGGCGCCACCGGCGATGTCCACCCCCTTGTCTCCAGCGGCTTGGCAGGCGGCGGCGTAGGCGGCGTCGAATCCGTCGGTGACGAAGTGGAAGGTTGTCCCGCCCTCCATTTGGATCGGGGCATGTTCATGGTGGGTCAGAACGAACACCGGTGCGTGGTAGGGCGGTTCCGGACCCCACCAGCCGTTCCATTCCTCATTCCACTCACCGCGGATGGGGCCGAACATGTTCCGGCCCATCACATATGCGCCGCGGGGCCGCATGAGCCAATCGGCGGCGGCCTTGTTGGCTTCAGTGGCCCGGGGGTCGCCGATATGCCAGCCGTGCAGTTCAAGTCCTCGTTTGCCCAGCGGGTTTTCGAGGCTCTGGTCCGGTCCGGCGACGAAGCCGTCCAGTGAAATGGACATGTGGCAGGTTGTGTCCGGCACCGCAAACCTCCTGGTGATGGCGCTATTTAACAAGGCCGTGTGGTGGGGAGCCTAGCACGTGCCTGCGGCCATCAGGGGCCTGGCGAGAAGCTCTTAGTCGCTTCGGGTTCCGAAAACGATCTCATCCCAGGACGGAACGCTTGATCGCTTAGGTTTTGCCGGCCGTTCCGGCGCCTCAGTCTCCGGAAGCTGGCCGGTGCTGGGGGAAGAATCGTCCTGCTTTGCAGTGGTTCGGCGGGGGTTGCTGCCAAGCAACTCATCCAATCCGGCGCCGCCGGTTTGTGCACCCTGGCTGCCGCCGGAAGGTTTCTGCGGCGACGCCGCAATGGTGATTTCCCTCGTATCGGTGCTGACGCCGTCGTGCAGCCGCAATGCGTCGTCCTGGACATCGCGGTGCGGCGGAAGAAGGCTGAGCCTGGACAGCATGGACGGCCTGGCGTCCCTGCGACGGATGAACGAATCACCCTGGGCAGCCGGTGCGTCGCGCTGGCCGTCCTGGGGTTCCGGTTCGTTTGTATCGGGTTCCGGGACCACCTCGGACGGGCGGGGATGGGCTGCCGGTACCCCATGGGTGAGCAGCAGTGCCAGGGCGTCGTCGGAATCTTCGTCGACGCCTATCCGATGGCCACGCCGTGACCGGAGCATATCCAGGAGGCCGTCGGATTCCTTGCCGGACTCCTGCGCCTGGGCGCCCTGGCCACCGGACGAAGCCTTGGACGAATCCGCGTCAGTTTCAAAGTCGAAGGGGCGGTCCGAAACCGCGGTGAGGCGGCGGGCCGGAACAGGTCCGTCCAGAGGCTCAAGCTCGCTAAGCTGCTGCGCCCAGCGGTTGGTGTTCTGCAGTGACTTGCGTGCGGGACTGAAGGTCCACAGGGCCGGGGGTTCCTCGCCGATGCCGGAGGTCCCTCCGGGTTTGGCCTCGAAGCTCGCTGATACCGTCCAGGTGCCGTCCTGGCGCCGCCACGAATCCCATTCCACCGTCGTCGGGTCGATTCCGTGCGCGGAGAGGCGGTGGGAAACCATGTCGTCCAAGGAGGCCGGGTTGTCGCCGAACGCCGAGCGGTAGATGTCGTGGCCGGGGGAGGGCGCCGCGACTTCAATTTTCCGCGCCTGCTGCGCAACGTACTCGCGCTCGGCAAGGACCGGCCCTTCGTAACGCTCCACCTTGGCCAACGGCATGCCCGACAACTCGGCAACATCGGCAGCAGTGGCGCCGGCCCGGATCCGGGCCTGGATATCCCTGGGGGACATCGGAACGGCAGGCCGCTCCGCCCGCGGCTTGGCCGCGGACCGGCTGGCCGTCCTGAGGGCCTCATCGATCGGCAGCTGGAACATCTCGCCGCCGGCCCCGCTCAACAGGAGATGCGTCCCGTCGTCGTGCACGCCTACAAGCCGTAGATCCTGCATACAAATCCTCCACCCTGGCATTACTATCAATCGAAACTCTGCCACCCGGTGGCGCCGAATTGGCTCAAGGGGCAGGGCGCGCCGTGATTTTCCGCCTGATTCCGGCCCGAAGGGTCGGCGCCAGGGCGTCAAGCCTGGCGCCGAGGATATGCAACCGCAGGCGGGTCATGGGGCTGCCGCCGCGGATACCTGCTCTCAACCCCTGGTCAGGGCTGCCGTCAGCTTGTCCGGGTGCCGGGTGGAGGTGAGCCAGTAGGGGGTGCGGTCGGCCGGGTCGGTGATCTCGATCTTCACGACGGGGTCGATCCAGCCCCGGATGCAGAGGTAGGCGAGCCCGTTCAGCCTCGTGCCCCGCTCCGCTGTGGCTTCACTGGACGTGAACTGCTCTACGCTGCCAACATACCGGCGTTCGATGGTGGCCCGTCCGACCGTCAGCGCGTCCCGGGTAACCGTAATGGTGGGAGTGGACAGGACCAGGAGCACGGTAATGATGGCAAGGAGCACCACCGCGGCTGTATACCCGGCGGCCATGCTGATGGGTGCGAAGACCAGGATGCCGGCTCCGGAGACGCCCGCTGCGATGATCCACATCCAGGCATTGGGCCAGAGCTTCTCCTGATACGTGACAGGAGTCCCGGCCGAAGGTGTGCTGGGAAGGGACTCTGGCGTGCTTGATTCGGGCATAGGCCAAGCTTTCCACCTTTGGTCCGCTATTTCATCTTGGGTGCGGGGGGCTCCGGATCCGGTCATCTGGGACTGTTGCGGGGGCGCGGGTTAGAGTGAGTGACTGTGACTGAACATCCCACCGCAGTAGACCTCGTCCCGGAGGCGGCAGCCCCCGCCACTGCAGCGCCCACTTTGCAGGTCCAGTTGAAGATGCTGGATCCGGACCTGGAAGCTCCGTCGTATGCGCATCCGGGCGACGCCGGAGCAGACCTTCGCGCGCGCGAGGACGTGGTCCTGATGCCGGGGGAGCGCAAACTGGTCCCCACCGGTGTGGCCATCGCCCTGCCCGACGGCTTCGTGGCGCTGATCCACCCGCGCTCCGGACTGGCCACCAAGCACGGCCTGACGATCGTCAATGCGCCAGGCACGGTGGATGCCGGCTACCGGGGCGAGATATCGGTAACCCTGCTGAACACCGACTCATCCCAGCCAATTGAGCTGCGCCGCGGCGATAGAATTGCCCAGATGGTTATCCAGCGGGTGGAACACGCCCAATTCATTCCTGTCAGCGAATTGAGCGGCTCCGTGCGCGGTACGGGAGGCTTCGGCTCCACCGGCGGGTTCAACGTTCCCGGAGCCTGACGCCTCCACCCACAACCGCTGCCACGCCAGCACGCACGACGGCGGGGCCTGCTCCCGGCCGGCAGATTTTGAGAACTGGCACATTTGAGAACGAAGGAGTCACCCATGGTCTTTGGGCTCGGCAGGAAAGCCAAGAAGGAAGAGCCGGCACAACCGGCCGAAGAGCTGACGGCAGCGGAACCGGGAGAAGCCGGGACCGCCGCCTCCACGCGCGGCCAGGACGGCCCCTTCGATGAGTCCGAGGTAGGCAGCCGTGACGGCTTCGTGGACCTCGGTGCCTTGCTGATCACGCCCAGCGAGGGACTCCAGCTCCGCCTTGAGGTTGAAGAGGCAACGCAGCGGGTGGTGGCAGTGACCCTTGACCTGGATGGGTCCAGCCTCCAGCTGCAGGCGTTTGCCGCCCCCAAGACAGAGACGCTCTGGGATGAAATCCGCGAACAGATCGGGCAGTCGGTCGGTGCCCAGGGCGGCCAGGTCGAAGAGGTGGAAGGCGCGTTTGGGACGGAATTGGTAGCCAAGCTGCCTGCCGGGCTTCCGGACGGCAGCCAGGGCTACCGCGTGGCCCGGTTCATCGGCGTCGACGGTCCGCGCTGGTTCCTGCGCGGCGTCCTCGGCGGCCCCGCGGCTCTGGAGCGCCCCGCCGCTGAAGCGCTCGAAACCCTGTTCCGGAAGGTGGTGGTGGTCAGGGGTGACAGTCCCATGCCGCCGCGGGATCTCCTTCAGCTGCGGCTGCCAAAGGATGCCTCCGCTACTCCTCCGCCCGCCGGTCCCACTTTGGAGGAGCCCGAACGTGGTCCCGAAATCACCCAAATCGGCTGAGACCGCCAACGGCGGACCCGCCCAGGCGTCCGGTGGGCTGACCCCGCTGAACCAGCTGCCGGACAAGGGCCGCGTGCTGTGCCAGGGACACATTGACTCCGTGACCTTCGTGCCCGCAGAGCGGACGGCAGAATTCAGCGCCATCGTCTCCGAGACCGGCACCGGACGGCCCGGTCCCGGCCCTGACAGGAACAATCCCGCGCGGCTTCGCATCGTGTGGCTGGGCCGACGACGCGTACCGGGCATCGAAGCGGGCGCCGAGATCCGGGTCGAAGGAATGCTTGCCCGCGGCAAGGACATGCCCACCATCTTCAATCCCCGTTACGAGATCATGTCCCGCCAGGAGAACGAATGACCGAGCAGCAGCCCGAACAGTCCTCCGATAACGCCACCCCGGGACCGGGCCGACAGGGTGCGGGCGCGGCCCCGCAGTCTCCGGTGGCGGGCCTGGCGGCCGAGTACGCCGCCAAGGCAGGGCTCCACCGCACCCATGACGGGCGGGTGGATGTCCTGCGGAGTGCAGGGGGAGTCCAGGGCATTGCGGAGAGCATTGTTCCCGGCCTGGTCTTCCTGATGGCGTTCACCGTTACCCGGGAGCTCACGCTCTCCCTTGTGGCTGCCCTGGCGTCGGCGGCCGCGTTCACCATCGCCCGGCTGGCACAACGGCGCCCCCTGACCCAGGCCCTCGCGGGCGTGGTGGGCGTCGGCATCTCAGCGTGGCTGGCCAATACCACCGGCAAGGCGGAGGATTTCTATCTGCCTGGCTTCTTCACCAACGCCGCCTACATCCTGGCGATGGTGGTTTCGATCATCGTCAAATGGCCGGTGGCCGGGCTCCTCTTCGGTTTCATCCGCAACGAGGGCGTGGAGTGGCGCAAGGATCCGGACCGCGTCAAGGCCTACCGGCTGGGCACCTGGATCATCGTTGCGGTTTTGGCGCTCCGGCTCATCGTGCAGGTGCCCCTGTACCTGATGGGCGCAGACGGCCTGGCCGCACTCGCCACCACGCGCCTGATCATGGGGGCGCCCCTGTACATCCTGGGGGTGTGGGTGGCCTGGCTCGTCACCCGCCCGGCTCCGGCGGACGTGGAAGACCAGGCCGGCGGCCAGGCCGCCTGACACCTCAAGCCGCCTGACGCCTCAAGCCGCCCGACGCCTCAAGCCGCCTGACGCCTCAAGCCGCCCGACGCCCCCGGCGCCCGGTGCACCTAGCCGTCGAAGCCGTCGTCGTCTGGGACCGGTCCGTATCCGTTGGCGGCAGGCTGGGCGGCGGCCTGCGGCGAGGCGTCGACGTCGATGCTCCCGGGAGCCGAAGAGAGAAGCTCACGCAACTTGTCCTCCGCGGCGATGGTGGTGACGAAGAAGAGTTCGTCGCCGCCGTCAATCACGTCGTCCCGGCTCGGGGTGATGGGTGCCTGGTCGCGGAGGATTGCCACCAGGGTGGCGTCCTCCGGCCAATGGATGTCCCCCACGGTCATGCCGATAACGTGCGAGTCGTGGGGCACGGTGAACTCCACCAGCGAGGCCACGCCGGTCTGGAGGGTCAGGAGCCGGACCAGGTCGCCGATCTCCACCGCCTCCTCCACGAGCGCTGTCATCAGTTGGGGTGTGTTGACGGCGACGTCCACGCCCCAGGAGTCGTTGAACATCCAGTCGTTCTTGGGGTTGTTGACCCGCCCCACGGTGCGGCCCACCCCAAACTCGGTCTTCGCCAGCAGCGAGACCACCAGGTTGACTTTGTCGTCACCCGTGGCGGAAACCACGACGTCGGCGTCTTCCACCTTGGCGCCCTGGAGCGTGGAGAGCTCACACGCGTCACCCACCAGCCAGTGCGCTCCCCGCAGGCCGCTGCGCCCGATCACCTCGGGCTTCAGGTCGATCAGGAGGATCTCGTGCTTGTGCGCGAGCAGTTCCCGGGCGATGGACGAACCGACGCTGCCGGCGCCAACGATGACAACTTTCACTGATACTCCTTGGCGGGGGCTTTGGCGAGGATCTGGGCGACCAGGGCGCTGCGGTCCACCTGCAGCATGGCGTGCACGGTATCGCCGTCCTGGTATGCGGTTCCTGCGTCGGGCAGCAGGCCTTCGCCGAAACGGGTGAGATAGGCCACGCGGACACCGGCAGCCTTCTCGATGCTGCTGATCCGGTGCCCGATCCAGCCGCCGTCCAGGTCAAGTTCGGCCAGGACCAGACGCCCGGAGGGCTCCCGGAAGTCGCCGGCGAGGTGCTGCTCGGGGAGGATGCGGCGCAGGACCTGGTCTGCGCTCCAGCGGACGGCGGCCACCGTGGGAATGCCCAGGCGCTGGTAGATCTCGGCACGTCCCGGGTCGTAGATCCGGGCCACCACGTGCGGGACGTGGAATGTCTCGCGCGCCACGCGGGTCGCCAGGATGTTCGAGTTGTCACCGCTGGACACCGCCGCGAAGGCATAGGCTTCACCCACGCCGGCCTGCTTGAGGGTGTCCCGGTCGAATCCCACACCGGTGACCTTCCGGCCCGTGAACCCCTGGCGGAGCCGGCGGAACGCGCGGTCGTCCTGGTCGATGATGGCCACGGAATGACCGGCATCCTCCAGCGTGTGCGCCAGCGTTGCCCCCACCCGGCCACATCCCATGATCACGAAATGCGCCACCGTATCTCCTCTGTATTTATGTCACGATCGTGCAGCTAGAACTCTACCGGCACGTCCGTGGTTCGGCCCGGCCCGGGTCCGTCATGACATCGTCCGCGATTCAGACTAGCTTTGTGGGGTGTTGACAATACTGAACGCCGTCAAACGCGTGCTGGTGGGCAGGCCCTTCCGCAATGACCGGCTGGCCCATACCCTGCTTCCCAAGAAGATCGCACTGCCGATCTTCGCATCGGACGCGTTGTCGTCCGTAGCCTATGCCCCGGACGAGATCCTGCTGACCCTTGCCCTGGCAGGTGTCAGCGCAGTGTCGATCTCTCCCCTGGTGGGCCTGGCCGTGATGGTGGTCCTCCTCACCGTCGTGGCCTCCTACCGGCAGAACGTCCACGCCTACCCCTCCGGTGGCGGCGACTACGAGATCGCCAACGTGAACATGGGAAAGTACGCCGGCCTGACCGTGGCCTCGGCGCTGCTTGTCGACTACGTCCTGACGGTTGCCGTGTCCATGTCCTCGGCTGCGGCGTATCTCACCACTGCTGTCCCGTCGCTGCACGGCCAGCAGGCAATCATTGCCACCATCGGCGTCGTCATCCTTGCATTGGTGAACCTGCGCGGCATCAAGGAGGCGGGCAGCGTCTTCGCCGTCCCCACCTACATTTTCATGGCTTCCATCCTGGGCATGACGGCGGTGGGCATCTTCCAGGCGGCTACCGGGCAGCTGGGGCAGGCGCCGTCGGCAGCCTTCACCATCGTCCCGGCCGAGGGATTTGACCAGGGCCTGGTGGGGCTGGCCGGCGCCTTCCTGCTCCTGCGGGCGTTCTCCTCCGGCGCCGCGGCCCTGACCGGCGTTGAAGCCATCAGCAACGGCGTTCCCAACTTCCGGCACCCCAAAAGCAAGAACGCGGCCACCACCCTGCTGCTCCTGGGTATCATCGGCGCCGCGATGCTCGCGGGCATCATCTACCTGGCGAACGCCACCAAGGTCCACATCGTTCTGGACCCGGCCAAGGAATTCCTGCTCAACGGCAGCCCGCTGCCCGAGGGCTACATCCAGAACCCGGCCATCAGCCAGATCGCGCAGACGATTTTCGGCCCTGGTTCCATTCCGTTCTACATCGTGGTGGCAGCCACCGGCGTCATCCTGGTGTTCGCATCCAACACCGCCTTCAACGGCTTCCCGGTGCTGGGGTCCATCCTGGCGCAGGACGGCTACCTGCCACGGCAGCTGCGGACCCGCGGCGACAGGCTCGCCTTCAGCAACGGCGTGCTGGCCCTTGCCGCCGGCGCGCTGGTGCTGATCATCTCCTTCGACGCCGATGTCACCAAGCTGATCCAGCTCTACATCGTGGGCGTCTTCATCTCCTTCACCCTGAGCCAGCTCGGCATGATCAGGCACTGGGGCCGTGAACTGAAGCTCGCCAAGGACAAAGCCGTCCGGCGCCGGATGATGAAATCCCGGACCATCAACACCATCGGGTTCGGCATGACCGGCCTGGTGCTGGTCATCGTCCTCATCACCAAATTCCAGCAGGGCGCCTGGATCGCCTTGCTGGCCATGTTCATCCTCTTCCTGATCATGTGGAGCATCCGGGCACACTACGACAATGTGGCCAAGGAACTTGCCGTGGACGAGGATTCCTCACCGCGCGCCCTGCCCACCCGGGTCCACGCAGTGCTGCTGGTCTCGCATGTCCGCAAGCCGGTCCTGCGTGCCCTGGCCTATGCCCGCGCGTCCAGGCCCTCTCGGCTGGACGCCATCACCGTGGACATCGATCCGGAAGAGACCGCCCACACCATCACCGACTGGGAGAAGCTCGAAATCCCGGTTCCGCTGACGGTCCTTGCCAGCCCTTACCGCGAGACGGTCACGCCCATCATGGACTACGTCAAGCAGATGCGGCTTGACTCCCCGCGGGACCTCATCGTGGTCTACATTCCGGAATACGTCGTGGGCAAATGGTGGGAACAGCTGGTGCACAACCAGACTGCCCTGCGCATCAAGACCCGGCTGCACTTTGAGCCGGGCGTCATGGTGGCCAGCGTTCCCTGGCAGCTCAAATCATCCGAAGAAGCCAAGAACCTGCAGGACGTCCAGTGACCGTAAGAACCCCGCCCACCGCACTGCCGGCAACCGGCCAGGCCGGCCACGCCGGCGAAGAGGCCGTGCTCGACGTCGGGCCCGTGGCCCACGGCGGGCACTGCGTGGCCCGCCACGAAGGCCGGGTGGTCTTTGTCCGGCACGCCATCCCCGGCGAGAAAGTCCGTGCCCGGCTGACCGATGCCGGCGACGACGCCAAGTTCTGGCGGGCGGACGCCGTTGAGATACTCGAGGCGTCCCCGGACCGGGTGGAGCACTTCTGGCACCTGGCCGATTCGGGCCGGGCCTGGGGCCACGGCCACCCGCCGGTGGGCGGCGCCGAGTTCGGGCACATCAGCCTGGCCCGGCAACGGCAACTGAAAGCGGACGTCCTGGCCGAGCAGCTCACCCGGCTTGCCGGCGTCGACCCCGCGCCGTCCTTTTGGACCGGCGGCGTGGAAGCCGTGGGGGAGGCGCACGACGACGGATCCGGCCTTGGGTGGCGGACGCGCGCAAGCTTTTCGGTCACCCCCGGAGGCAAGCTGGGCATGCATGCACACCGTTCCGGGCACATTGTTCCGGTGCGGGACATGCCGCTGGCCACAGAAGCCGTCAACGCCCTGCGCCTGTGGGAGCTGGACCTGCAGGGCATCGAGCGCGTCGAAGTGGCGGCTCCGGCCAACGGTTCCCGCCCGCTGGTGCTCCTGGCGCCGGCGCCCGGAACCAAGGACAAGCGGCTGCGCGCAATTGCTGCCGGACTGCCGGCGGATGTGTCCGTGGCGGCATTCGATCCGCTCAGCGGCGACGTGACGCAGGTCCGGGGCCGGACGTGGGTGCAGGAATCGGCGGCCGGCCACGACTACCGGGTGACCGGCGCGGGCTTCTGGCAGATCCATCGCGACGCGCCGGAAACACTTGTGGGCGCTGTCACAGAATTCCTCCGCGGCGGCGGCTTCCTGCAGGCCGGGGCCGTGGTTGCGGATCTCTACGCCGGCGCCGGCCTGTTCACCGCGGTGCTGGCCGATGCCGTAGGGGAGACCGGGTCCGTGCTCTCGGTTGAAGGCGCGCCCGGATCCAGCCGTGATGCCCGCAAAAACCTCCACTCGGTACCACAGGTCGAGGTGGTCCAGGGCCGCGTGGAGCGTGTGCTCCGCCAGAAACCGCGGAACTTCGACGCCCTCCTCCTCGACCCGCCGCGGGCGGGTGCCGGGAAAGCCGTCGTCGGGCAACTCATTGCTTCGCAGCCCCGTGCCATCGCCTATGTGTCGTGCGATCCGGCGTCGTTTGCCCGTGACCTCGGTTACTTCCGCCGCTCAGGATGGGAACTCGCCGGGCTTCGGGCCTTCGACTTGTACCCCCACACCCACCACCTTGAGACGGTGGCGCTGCTGACTCCCGGTCCGTGATGCCACCGAGGTTTTGGACTACGATGGCCGTAGTAGTCCCACGTCGCGCCCGAATTCTCGGCCGGCCGTGTGCAATTTTCGGGCCCTCGAACTACTTAGGGCGTCCTAACTAGCAGGCGGTCAACCGCGCGACAAAGATGAAACTGTTGCGAGAGGAGT
Organism: Arthrobacter sp. SLBN-112; assembly: GCF_030944625.1. NCBI lineage: Bacteria > Bacillati > Actinomycetota > Actinomycetes > Micrococcales > Micrococcaceae > Arthrobacter > Arthrobacter sp. SLBN-112. The sequence goes on along the minus strand of NZ_JAUSXY010000001.1, from coordinate 3,401,126 downwards.
CCTGCGATGAGCACTGTGGACAGCTTCGGTTCAAAAGGCAAACTTAATGTAGCCGGAACCGAGTACGAAATTTTCCGGTTGAACTCCGTTGAAGGTGCAGAAAACCTTCCGTTCAGCCTCAAGGTATTGCTTGAAAACCTATTGAGGACCGAGGACGGCGCGAACATTACGGCCGACCACGTCCGCGCACTGGCCGGTTGGGATCCCAACGCCGAGCCCGACACTGAAATCCAGTTCACGCCGGCGCGCGTGATCATGCAGGACTTCACTGGCGTGCCCTGCGTTGTGGACCTCGCCACCATGCGTGAGGCCGTCAAGGAACTCGGCGGAGACCCGAAGCGGGTCAACCCGCTGGCACCGGCGGAAATGGTGATCGACCACTCCGTGCAGATCGACGCCTTCGGCAACTCCGGCGCACTGGAGCGCAACATGGAGATCGAGTACCAGCGCAACGGCGAGCGGTACCAGTTCCTCCGGTGGGGCCAGACCGCGTTCGACGACTTCAAGGTTGTCCCGCCGGGAACCGGCATCGTGCACCAGGTCAACATCGAATACCTGGCCCGCACGGTCATGACCCGCGAGGTTGACGGTTCGCTGCGCGCCTACCCTGACACCTGCGTCGGCACCGACTCGCACACCACCATGGTCAACGGCCTGGGCGTGCTCGGCTGGGGCGTCGGCGGCATCGAAGCAGAGGCTGCCATGCTGGGCCAGCCCGTCTCCATGCTGATCCCGCGCGTCGTCGGCTTCAAGCTGACCGGGTCCATCCCGGCCGGCGCCACCGCCACCGACGTCGTGCTCACCATCACCGAGCAGCTGCGCCAGCACGGAGTGGTGGGCAAGTTCGTCGAGTTCTACGGCGAAGGCGTCGCGGCCGTGCCGCTGGCCAACCGCGCCACCATCGGCAACATGAGCCCCGAGTTCGGTTCCACCGCCGCCATGTTCCCGATCGACGACGTCACCCTCGACTACCTGCGCCTCACCGGCCGGTCCGACGAGAACGTTGCCCTGGTCGAGGCGTACGCGAAGGAACAGGGCCTCTGGCACGACCCCTCCCGCGAGATCAAGTTCTCCGAGTACCTTGAGCTGGATCTGTCGACGGTTGTCCCGTCGATCTCCGGCCCGAAGCGCCCGCAGGACCGCATCATCCTCACCGAATCCAAGGCCCAGTTCCGCGAGGACCTCCGCAACTACGTCAAGGTTGACCTCGCCGACGGCAGCCTGGACGAAGCGATCGACGAGAGCTTCCCGGCATCGGACTCACCGTCGTTCACCGCCTCGGCGACCCACCTCACGGAGCAGGCCCCGCACGCCCACGGTCCCAAGTCCAACGGACGCCCGTCCCAGAAGGTGGCCGTCAAGACCGCCGACGGCCGTGAATTCGAACTGGACCACGGTGCCGTGTCGATCGCCTCGATCACCTCCTGCACCAACACGTCCAACCCCTCCGTGATGCTGGCTGCCGCACTGCTGGCCCGCAACGCCGTGGACAAGGGCCTCACCTCGAAGCCCTGGGTCAAGACCTCCGTTGCTCCCGGCTCCAAAGTGGTCACCGACTACTACAACAAGTCGGGCCTGACCCCGTACCTCGAGAAGCTCGGCTTCTACATCGTCGGCTACGGCTGCGCCACCTGCATCGGCAACTCCGGCCCGCTCGACGCCGAGATCTCCGAGGCCATCCAGGCCAACGACCTCTCCGTCACGGCCGTGCTTTCCGGCAACCGCAACTTTGAAGGCCGGATCAACCCGGACGTCAAGATGAACTACCTGGCCTCCCCGCCGCTGGTCATCGCGTACGCCCTGGCCGGAACCATGGACTTCGACTTCGAAAACGATGCCCTGGGCCAGGACGAAGCCGGCAACGACATCTTCCTCAAGGACATCTGGCCGAACCCGGTCGAGGTCCAGCAGGTCATCGATTCCTCGATCGACAAGGGCATGTTCGCCCGCGGCTACGAGGGCGTCTTCGACGGCGACGACCGCTGGAAGGCCCTCGACACCCCCGCCGGCGACACCTTCGCCTGGGACGAGAAGTCCACCTACGTCCGGAAGCCCCCGTACTTCGAGGGCATGCAGGCACAGCCGGAGCCGGTCAAGGACATCGCCGGTGCGCGCGTACTGCTGAAGCTCGGCGACTCCGTCACCACCGACCACATCTCCCCGGCCGGTTCCTTCAAGTCCGACACCCCGGCCGGCCAGTACCTGCTGGCCAACGGCGTGGAGCGCAAGGACTTCAACTCCTACGGCTCACGCCGTGGCAACCACGAGGTCATGATCCGCGGCACGTTCGCCAACATCCGGATCAAGAACCAGTTGCTGGACGGCGTCGAGGGTGGCTTCACCCGCGACTTCACCCAGGCAGACGGTCCCCAGGCCTACGTCTACGATGCCGCGCAGAACTACCAGGCCGCCGGCACCCCGCTGGTCGTCCTGGCGGGCAAGGAGTACGGCTCCGGTTCGTCCCGCGACTGGGCTGCAAAGGGCACCGCGCTGCTGGGCGTCAAGGCTGTCATCGCCGAAAGCTACGAGCGCATCCACCGCTCCAACCTGATCGGCATGGGCGTCCTGCCGCTGCAGTACCCGGCCGGCCAGAACGCCGCCAGCCTGGGCCTGACCGGCACGGAAACCTTCGCCGTTGAGGGCGTCACCGCCCTGAACGAAGGCACCACGCCGAAGACCCTCAAGGTCACCGCGACGGCCGAAGACGGCTCCACCACCTCCTTCGATGCGGTCCTGCGCATTGATACCCCGGGTGAAGCCGACTACTACCGCAACGGCGGCATCCTGCAGTACGTGCTGCGCCAGATCTCCGCGAACTAGCGGCAGCTGCTGCGCAGTCAGCATCCTCCCCGAAGCCCCGGCCGGTCACCGACCAGCCGGGGCTTCGGCTTTGCAGCCAAGCCAAGGCGTTAGAGTTAAACGGCACGTCTACCACCCGAAGGAGGGGTCATTGGGAATCTTGGACACCATCCGGAATCCGCAGGACCTGAACGAGTTGACCGAGGAACAGCTGGAGCAGCTGGCTTCGGAGATCAGGGAGTTCCTGATCACGAACGTCTCCCAGACGGGCGGCCACCTCGGACCCAACCTCGGCGTCGTGGAACTGACGCTGGCCGTACACCGCATCTTCGAATCCCCCCGCGACAGCATCGTCTTCGACACGGGCCACCAGTCATACGTCCATAAACTCCTCACAGGGCGCCAGGACTTCAGCACCCTCCGCCAGGAAGGCGGCCTCTCCGGCTACCCCTCACGTGTGGAGTCCGAACACGACATCGTGGAAAGCTCGCACGCCTCCTCCTCCCTGTCCTGGGCGGACGGCATCTCCCGGGCCCGCCAGCTCACAGGCGAAGGCGACCGGCACGTGGTGGCCATCGTGGGCGACGGCGCCCTGACCGGTGGCATGGCCTGGGAAGCCATCAACAACATCGCGGCAGACAAGAAGCGCCGGGTGGTCATCGTCGTCAACGACAATGGGCGCTCCTACGCCCCGACCGTGGGCGGTTTTGCCGACTACCTCGCGTCCCTGCGCCCCACCATTGACTCCTTCCGCGCCGCGCCCGCCTATGAGGGCGCGCTGGACTGGTGGAAGAAGAAGCTGCAAAACGGCGGGCCGGCAGGCCAGTTCACCTACAAGAGCCTGCACGCCATGAAAAAGGGCATCAAGGACTGGTGGGCTCCGCAGGGCATGTTCGAGGACCTCGGCATGAAATACATCGGCCCGGTGGACGGCCACAACCTCCAGGCCATGGAGCATGCGCTCTCTACCGCCCGGAACTACGGCGGCCCCGTCATCGTCCACGCCATGACCGAAAAGGGACATGGCTACGCCCCCGCCCGCGCCCATGAAGCGGACCAGTTCCACGCGGTAGGCATCATCGATCCGGAAACCGGCGAACCAACGGGCACCGGCGGCGCCCAGTCCTGGACCTCCGTCTTCGCCGACGAGATCGCCGCCATCGCCGACGAACGCGAGGACATCGTCGGCATCACCGGCGCCATGCTGATCCCGGTGGGGTTGCACAAGTTCGCCGCCAAGCACCCGACGCGCGTCGTCGACGTCGGCATCGCCGAGCAGCATGCCCTCACCGCTGCCGCCGGTATGGCTTTCGGCGGGCTCCACCCCGTCGTCGCCGTCTACGCCACCTTCCTGAACCGGGCCTTCGACCAGCTGCTGATGGACGTCGCCCTCCACAAGGCCGGAGTCACCATCGTGCTGGACCGTGCCGGTGTCACCGGCCCGGATGGCGCCAGCCACCACGGCATGTGGGACATGGCCATGGTCCAGATCGTTCCCGGCCTGCACCTGGCCGCACCGCGCGACGCCAGCCGCCTCCGGGAGGAACTGCGGGAAGCGGTGGCCATCAGCGACGCGCCCAGCGTGGTCCGCTTCTCCAAGGGATCGGTGGGCCCCGAGGTGGATGCCCTCGAGCGGCTCAGCGACGGCGTGGACATCCTGGCCCGCCGCCCCTCCGGCTCCACCGAGAACGATGTCCTGATCGTCAGTGTCGGTGCCATGTCCGAGCTCGCCCTCGATGTCGCAAACCGGCTTGGTGCGCAGGGCATCAGCAGCACGGTGGTTGATCCGCGCTGGGTGCTCCCGGTCCGCCGCTCCATCATCGCGCTGGCTTCGCACCACCGCCTGGTGGTCTGCATCGAAGACGGCGTCCGGGCCGGCGGCGTCGGCTCGCGCATCCGCCAGGAAATGCGCGCTGCGGGGGTGGACACCGCACTGAACGAGGTGGGCCTGCCCGTTGAGTTCCTCGACCACGGCACCCGCGCCCAGGTCATGGAGCGCGTGGGGCTCACCGCCCAGCAGATAACGCACGACGTCGTCGCGCAGGTTTTGGGAACAAAGGTACCGTTCGCGCGTCCCCTGCCGGGGCAGCAGCACCCCACCACTGGCAGCCTCCCGATCCTGTGAGGGACGAGGACGCACTGAAGTACCCGGGCGCCGTGGGGGAGTCGGGGCCGGTTTTGCATACCACCACCACACGCGTCCCCGGCAACCTGCAACCCGGCCAGCTGGTGGTATCCCGCAACCGGAAATGGAACGGCAAGGCACACTGGGTGGTCCCCGGGCGGTACCTTGGCGAAGACGAGCACGGATGGTGGATCTTCCAGGGCACCAACGAGTTTTGTTCACGCCCCGGCGCCGCGTTCTACACGCGCTCCGACGCCGTGCTCCTGGTACCGCGCCAAGGCGACTGGGTGGCCACGTTCTACGATTCCGCCCATCCTGCCGGCGTGCGGCTCTACATCGACCTCGCCGTGGGCCATGAATGGACGGACATCCGGCCTGCCGTAACCGAGTTGCACGTGATCGACATGGACCTGGACGTGATCCGCACCGAATCACGCGGTGTCTTTATCGACGACCAGGACGAATTTGCCGAGCACAGCGTGTCCATGCGCTACCCCCAGCGGCTGATCGAGGATATCCAGGCGGCCGCGGACGAACTTTTCCATGCCGTGAAGGCGCAGCAGGCGCCTTTCGACGGTACCGACGTTGAATGGTTTGCAAAGGGACGCATATGAGCGGCATTGTCAGGGTCTACAAGCGCGACGACGAGGGAACCCTCCACTTCCGGGAAGCCTGGTTCGATGAGGAGTACTCCCAGTTCGTCATGAACTTCGGTGCCGTGGGGCACCAGAGCAAGACAGAGGAAACCGACGTCCCCGACGCTGACGCTGCCGGTGGCCTGCTGGACGCCTTCGCAGCCCAGTGCGAGGAGGACGGCTACGCCGAGATCCCCAACGAGGAGCAGTTCTGGGTGGTGGCCCAGTTCGCCCTCAAGACCAGGGAAGGCACGGAACGGGACCGCTACCTGGAGCAGAAAGCCAAGGATGCCCTCATCAGCCACCTTGCCTGGCGGGGACTCGGAACCGTGGAGCGGTCTGAGTTCACGGATTACAAACTCAACATCTTCTGTCTCTGCCCGGATGTGAACAAGGCCGTCAACGCCATCAAGGTGTGCGCCCGCGGCGAGGACCTGGACTTCACCAAGCTCAGCATCGGTGCAGCCCCGTACAGCGAAGCCGACCACTTCAAACTCAAGCACTCAGCCAAGCCAGCCAACAGCTTCAGCCTTTAGGAGTCGTCCTTGACCAGTTACCGCCGCGTTGGAAAATCAGGCCTCACCGTCTCCACGGTAGGCCTCGGATGCAACAACCTGGGCCGCGCCAACACCAGCACCGAGTCGCAGGAAGGCACCAACGCCGTCGTGTCTGCCGCCCTGGAGGCCGGGATCACGCTGTTCGATGTTGCGGACAACTACGGCCGCGAACCGGGACTCAGCGAGACCATGCTGGGCAAGGCACTCGGAAACCGGCGGGACCAGGCCGTGGTGGCCACCAAGTTCGGAATGGACGCCCAGGGCGCGAACGGCCCCGACTTCGGTGCCCGGGGCTCCCGCCGCTACATCATCCAGTCCGTCGAAGCATCGCTGCGCCGGCTCGGCACCGACTGGATCGACCTCTACCAGTTCCACACTCCGGATCCGCTGACACCCATCGACGAGACCCTCGCCGCGCTGGACGACCTGGTCCGCAGCGGCAAGGTCCGGTACATCGGCCACTCCAACCGGGCCGGCTGGCAGATCGCCCAGGCCGAGTATGTGGCCCGCGAACTCGGCGGCGCACGCTTCGTTTCCACCCAGAACCACTACAACCTCCTGGACCGCCGGGCCGAGCAGGAAGTCACGCCTGCCGCCGAAGCCCTCGGCCTGGGCGTCATGCCCTACTTCCCGCTGGCCAACGGGCTGCTGACCGGCAAGTACGCGCCGGGCCACGCTCCGGACGGTTCCCGGCTCAGCCACACACGCACCAACATGGTGCACGACGCCGACTGGGACCAGCTGGGCAGGTTCAGCCTGTTCGCCAAGGAACGTGGCCTGACCGAGGTGGAGGTGGCGTTCTCGTGGCTTGCCGCGCAGCCGTCCGTGGCCAGCGTCATCGCGGGCGCCACCAAACCGGAGCAGGTCCGGCAAAATGCCTCGGCCGCCGACTGGCAGCCGTCTTCGGAAGACCTCGCGGAGCTGGATGCCATCTTCCCCGCTGTTCCCAAGGTGGCCCTCTTCTAGGACACCGGAAACCCAAGAGCAACGGAAATACCGGACTGTGACCTCCTACCTGCTGGATGTCGATACCGGCATCGACGACGCCCTGGCCCTGGCCTACCTCGCCGCGCTGCCGGAGACGGAATTCGTGTCCGTCACCGCAACACCCGGGAACGTGGACGCGGACCAGGTGGCCCGGAATACCTTGGCACTGCTGGAACTGTGCGGCCGGCCGGGCGTCGAGGTGGCCATCGGGGCGCGCGGGCCGCTGTCCATCCCGCTCACCACCACACCCGAAACCCACGGTCCGCAGGGGATCGGCTACGCCGTGCTGCCCGGGCCTGCCGGGCAGGTCTCGGCGCGGAACGCCGTCGACCTTTGGCTCGAACACGCCCGCGCCAGGCCGGGGGAGCTCACCGCCCTGATCACGGCGCCGCTGACCAACTTTGCCCTGGCCCTCCGCCAGGAGCCCGACCTGCTGCACCTCCTGGCCGGCGTGGTAATTATGGGCGGGAGCTTCTACCACCAGGGGAACACCACCCCCACGGCCGAGTGGAACACGCACGTGGACCCGCATGCAGCAAAGGAGGTGTATGCGGCGTACCGCGGCAAGCCCCTGGCTAAGCTGCCGGTGGTCTGTTCGCTGGACACCACCGAGCGGATGGAGATGCGCCCGGAGCACGTCCGGCAGCTCGCCGAGGCCGCCGGCGCCGCCGTCCCGGAACTGGTCCTGCCGGACCAGCCCGAGGGCCTGCGCAGCACGTCGGACAACGGCATCATCCGGCACCTCTCCGACGCGCTGCGGTTCTACTTCGAGTTCCACCGGCAGTACGACCAGGGATACCTGGCGCACGTCCATGACTTCTTCGCCGCCGGAGTTGCCGCCGGCACACTCGAGTACGATGCCCGCCCCGCCACGGTGGACGTCGAAACCGGCTCACCCTTGCTGATGGGAACCACGGTGGCTGATTACCGCGGGCTCTGGGGTGCGCCTCCAAACGCCAGGATTGTCTCCGCCAACAACCCGGAGCAGGCGTTCCGCGAGCTGGTATCCGCCATCGGCGGACTGGCCCGGCGGGTGGGATAGGCGCCACCTGCACGGCCCGTCCAGGCCGCCCCGGATTACCGGACCATTGCCGGGCCCCGGACCGAAAACGCCCGGTAGAATGGGCCACGGACCGGCCCGGCGCAGTTGCCGCCGGCAGCTGCCGAGGTGACATAGGCAGCCCCACCCCAGCCCGGTTCTGCCGGGCCACTGCCCGCACCCGAAGGAACACTCCCCATGTCATCGCCCTCCCTGACGCTTCCGTCCCAGGAACGCCCGGCAGCCCGCCGCCGCCGGCTGCTGGAGATCCTCGGCGCCCTGGCCATCGCCGCCACCTACGCCTACCTGGTCCTGAACCAGCCAGCCGACATCACCGGGGGCCCCGGCAGTGTCTCGGCCCTGATCGCACTCTCCGGCTTCCTGGCAGGAGCGGTCCTGTTGATCGTCGCCGTCCTGCCCACGCTTCCGGCGTCCACGCTGGTGCTGATCCCGGTGGCGCTGGTCCTGAACATCGTGCTGGGCCAGTTCGTCGGCAGCACCCTGGTGCCGTTCTACCTCGACGCGATCGGTACCGTGCTGATCGCCGTCCTGGCCGGACCCGCCGCGGGCGCTGCCACCGGCGCACTCAGCAGCATCGTCTGGTCCTTCTTCAACCCCACGGTGCTGCCTTTCGCGGCTGGCGCCGCCCTCATCGGCTGCCTGGCCGGCCTCGCCGCCCGCTACGGCCTCTTCCGCCGCTTCTACCTCGCCCCGGTGGCCGGGTTCGTCACCGGCATCATCGCCGGCGTGGTGTCTGCCCCGGTGGCCGCATTTGTCTTCGGCGGAACCTCGGGCGTGGCCACCGGTGCGATCGTCAGCGCCTTCCGTGCCATGGGCGATACCCTCCTGGCGGCCATCACCAAGCAGGCACTGATCTCCGACCCCATGGACAAGGCCATCGTGTTCACCATCGTGGCCATCCTCGTCTACGCCCTGCCGCGCAGGGCCCGGCAGCAGTTCCCCTTCCTGCGCCGTCACCGGGTCCTCGCAGGCAAGGCACCCGCCGAGACCGCTGAAGCACCGGCACAGGGCGCCAACAGGGAAAACTGACCCCAACGCTGTGACAGCATCCCCCGACAGCAGTACCGCACGGCCAGGCAGGCCGCTGCGCCTGAATCCGCTGACCTTGCTGGCTGCTGCCGGGAGTACGGCGGTCATCACGACGGCGGCCGGCAGCTGGCCGCTCTCGCTCACCGTCGTTGCCGCTTCCCTGGGCCTGTCGGCGGCGGGTGGCACCGTCCGGCGCGTGCTGGCTGCCGCCGCCGCAATACTGGTCCCGCTTGGCTTGTCATTACTGATGCTGCACGGGTTGTTCTTCCCCGAGGGATCGACCGTCCTGGCCGAATGGGGGCCCGCCCGGGTCACGGCAGAAGGCCTGGGGTTCGCCGGCCAGCGGATCCTGCAGCTGGGCGCCGTGATCCTGGCCTTGCTGGTTTTCTCCTTCAGCGTCAGCCTCCCGGACCTCGTGGCGGCACTGTCCGCCCGCGGCGTGCAGGGCCGGTTCGCCTTCGTCCTGGCCTCCACCCTCACCCTCCTGCCCGCTATCAGCGCCCGGGCACGGCGGATCCGCCAGGCCCAGGAGTCACGGGGACTGGTGGTCACTCGTGGCCTCCTGTCCAGGCTGGCAGCGTTCCGGCTCCAGGCGGTTCCCCTGGTCCTGTCCCTGGTGGAGGATGCCGGCACCCGGTCCGCGGCCCTGGAAGCACGGGGACTCAGCAACACCGGACCCCGGACCAGCTACCGGGAAGTGCCCGACTCCCGGCTGCAGCGCACAGCACGCGCCGTCCTGGTGCTGTTGGCCGCCGCTGCAGTGGCGCTGCGGCTGGTACAGGCAGGTGCCGGTGCCTGAGCGCCTGATGGATGCCGATACCGCCATTCGCGGCAACCGCCCGGTCCTGGCCGCCGGCATCCGGTCCTTTACGTTCCACGACGACGAAAGAGCTGCCCTGCGCGACGTCGCGGTTTCCTTCGCGGCAGGCTCCTTCACGGCGATCCTGGGTGCGTCCGGCAGCGGCAAGTCCACCCTGGGCCGCCTGCTGGCGGCGTGGTTGCCGCCGGGCAGCCACGGAGTGCTGGCCGGCTTCCTGGAGCTGTCCAGCTCCCGGCTTGATTTCGACGGCGGTCCGGAAGATCCCCGGATCGATCCCGCCCAGTGGGGCCGGCATGTGGGCTTCGTGCCCCAGGATCCTGCCACGGTCCTGTCAACCGTCCGCTCCACCGTGGCCGAAGAACTCGCGTTCGGCCTGGAGAACTCCGGGATGGATCGTGCCGCCATGAGGGCCGCGGTGGAGCGCACCGCCGCTCTTCTGGGCCTGCAGGATCAGCTGGGGCAGGATCCTGCCCGGCTCTCGGGCGGCCAGCTCCGCCGGCTGGCGATCGGCTGCGCCATCATCACAGGGCCGCCGGTGCTGGTCATGGATGAGCCTTTCGCTTCCCTTGACGCGGCCGGCGTCGACGGGCTCGCTGCCGTGGTGCGGGACCTCCTGGCGCGCGGGACCGCCGTCGTCATCCTCAGCCAGGCCATCGATCCACTGCTTCTGGAGGCCGGCACGTGGGTGGTGCTGTCCGGGGGGACCGTCACCGGCAGCGGACCGCCCGCCGTCATGGGGGCCGGTTCGGGGGTGTTGCCGCCGGCCATCCGGCGCCCCGCCGCCCCGGTCGCCGCGGTTGCCGGGCCCCGGCCCGTGGTGCCACAGACGGGGACCCCGGCATTGCAGCTGCGGGATGTTGCCTTCGCGTACCCGGCCGTACAGGGAGCCGGCAGGAGGCGGCGGAAGAATGTGCAAGCGGGCGAGCCCGGCGGCCCTGCGGTGGTGCTGCGGGATGTCCACCTGGCCGCCCACCCCGGGGAAATCGTCGCCGTCACCGGGCCCAACGGGGCAGGCAAGTCCACGCTCCTGCGGCATTTCAACGGGCTGCTCCGCCCCGCCGCGGGGGCTGTGTATGTCCGGGGCACCGACATCTCGGGCGTACCCGTCGGGCGGACGGCTGCCTCGGTGGGCCTGTTGTTCCAGCAGCCCCGCGACCAACTCTTCGAACGGTCCGCCCTGCGGGAGGTCGGCTTTGGCCTTGCCCGGCTGGTCGGCCCCGCCCTGGCTGCCCAACGTGCCGCGGCGGCGCTGGAGGCAGTCGGGCTGGCGGACGCCGCCCACGAACACCCCGCCGAACTGCCCGCTTCAGCCCAGCGGCTCCTGGCACTGGCCACGGTCCTGGCGCGGAAGCCGGCCGTTCTGGCGCTGGACGAACCCACCGTGGCGCTGGACGGCGACGGACTGGCCCTGCTGGACGCAGCCGTCCGCCTGGCAGCCGCGGAAGGCGCCGCCGTCGTGCTGGTCACCCATGACCTGGGCTACGCACGCTCGGCGGCGCACCGCATCGTGGCGCTCGACGGCGGCCGGCTGGTTCCTGCCTGACCAGCCCGCCCAGGAGTGCCCAGGCGGGACGTGGTGGCCAGGCGGGAGGGAGTGCCTAGGCGGGGCGGGACGCCACGCCGGGGGCCAGGAAACGCCGGCCGTTCACCCGCTCGGACGCTCCCACCCGGTCCAGGTAAGGAGTGATGCCACCCAGGAACAAGGGCCAGCCCGCACCAAGGATCATGCAGAGGTCCACGTCTTCCGGGCCTGCCACAACGCCCTCGTCCAGCATCAGGCCAATCTCCTCGGCCAGGGCGTCCTGGACGCGGCGCAGCACCTGATCCCCGGTGGAGGGACTGGAGCCAACGGACATCAGGCTGGTGGTGGCCTGCGGGATGGTCCGGGAGCCATCGGCGGCGGTTTCCCAGAGCGCCTTCACGTTGTTGTCGATGAGCGTTGCCAGGTTGGCGGACACCGGGAACCGGTCGCCGAACGCCGCGTGCAGCGATTCCTGGACGTGCTGCGCCACGGGCAGGCCAACCATGGCCAGGAGCGTGAAAGGCGTCATCGGCAGGCCCATGGGCCGCAACGCATTGTCAGCCACGTCCGCCGGGGTTCCCTCATCGAATACCGCGGTGACCTCTCCCATGAGCCGCAGGAGGATGCGGTTGACCACGAACGCGGCCGCATCTTTGACCAGCACGGCGCTCTTCTTCAACGCCTTCGCCAGTTCAAAAGCGGTGGCCAGCACGGCGTCGTCAGTCCGGGGGGCGCGGACAACCTCCAGCAGCGGCATGACGGCCACGGGGTTGAAGAAGTGGAACCCGACGAGGCGCTCCGGGTGTTCCAGGTCCTCGGCCATCGCCGTCACGGACAGCGAGGAGGTATTGGTGGCCAGAATGCACTCCGGCGAGACGATCGCCTCCACCTCCTTGAACACCTGCTTCTTGACGTTCAGTTCTTCGAAGACTGCCTCGATCACGAAGTCGGCATCCGCGAACGCTTCCTTGGACACCGAACCCGTCACCAGCGCCTTGGTGCGGTTGGCGGCGTCCTGGCTGAGGCGTTTCTTGCCCAGCAGTTTGTCCACTTCGGCGTGGACGTAGGCCACGCCCTTATCCACCCGGGCCTGGTCGATGTCCGTCAGCACGACGGGCACCTTGAGCTGGCGCGCGAAGAGGAGTGCCAGCTGGCCGGCCATGAGTCCGGCGCCCACCACGCCCACCTTGGTGACGGGTCGGGCAAGTTTGCGGTCGGGTGCCCCGGCGGGCCGCTTGGCGCGCTTCTGCACCAGGTCCAGGAAGGCGTACACGGTGCTGCGGAACTCGTCCGTCTGCATCAGCTCGGCCAGGGTTTCGCACTCAAGGGCGGCGGACTCTGCCGCTGTCATGGTGCGGTTGGCTTCCAGGAGGTCAAGGACCTTGCCCGGGGCCGGGGACGCGTTGGATGTCTTGGCTTCCACGAACTTCCGGCCGGCAGCCACTGCGGCCTGCCAGCGGGCTTTCACCCCGGTAGCGGAAGGGTCGACGGCGTTGGCCCGTTCCGGGACGACGTCGCCGGAGATGACTTCCGCGGCCCATGCCAGCGACTGTTCCAGGAAATCGGCCGGTTCGAAGACGGCGTCGGCGATGCCCAGCGCGAACGCCTGCTGCCCGGATAGGGGGCGGTTGTTGCTGAGCGGGTTTTCGATCATGACCTTGACGGCGTTTTCCGGGCCCGCCAGGCGGGGCAGGATGTAGACGCCGCCCCAGCCGGGCACCAGGCCCAGGAAAGCTTCGGGCAGTGCCAGCGCGCCTGCTCCGGTGGACACGGTGCGGTAGGTGGACTGCAAGGCGATTTCCAGGCCACCGCCCAGCGCTGCACCGTTGATGAAGGCAAAGCTGGGGACGCCAAGGTTGGCCAGGGTCGCGTAAACGTCATGGCCCAGCTGTGCCATCCACAGGCCGTGCTCGCGCTGTTCCAGCGACTTCACCGCGGAGAGGTCAGCGCCGGCCACCAGGTAGTGCGGCTTTCCGGTGACGCCGACGCCTACGATCTCACCACGGGCTGCACGTTCGCGCAGGCCCTCCAGCGCCGTGGCCGAGTTCCACCAGCGTGTTGGGGCCCAGGGTGGTGGGCTTGGTGTGGTCGAGGTCGTTGTCGAGGGTGATGAGGGCGAACGTGCCCGGCCCCGGCTTGCCTGCCGTGCCCGGAAGGTCGATGTCCTGTATATAGGAATGGGTCACGGTTTCGTTGGGGAAAAGGTCCGCCAACTTGCGGTAATCTGCGGCGCTCATGCGGTGGCTCCTTCGGAAACGGTGGTGGCGGTGGTGTCCCCGGATGGGGTTCCACTGTAGTCGGGGTGGTGCGGGTTCTCCCAGATCACTGTGCCACCCATTCCCAGGCCCACGCACATAGTGGTGATGCCGTAGCGCACGGACGGGTCTTCCTCGAACTGGCGGGCCAGCTGGATCATGAGCCGGACGCCTGAGGATGCGAGCGGGTGGCCCAGGGCGATCGCCCCGCCATAGCGGTTGACCCGGGGGTCGTCGTCGGCAATGCCGTAATGGTCCAGGAAGCTCAGCACCTGCACGGCAAAAGCCTCGTTGATCTCGAACAGGCCAATGTCATCTATGGTCAGCCCGGCGTTCTTGAGCGCCTTTTCGGTGGCGGGTACCGGGCCGATGCCCATGACCTCGGGTTCCACGCCGGCGTAGGCGTAGCTGACCAGCCGCATCTTCACGGGCAGCCCCAGTTCGGCGGCGGCTTCGGAGGACGCCAGGACAGCGGCCGTGGCGCCGTCGTTCAGCCCGGCGGCGTTCCCGGCGGTGACCCGGCCATGCGCGCGGAAGGGCGTACGGAGGCCTTCGAGGTCCGCCATCGTGGTGCCGGGGCGGGGTGGTTCATCCTTGCTGTGGACGGTCCAGCCCTGGCCCGGCTTCCTTGCAGCCACCGGAACCAGGTCCGGCTGGATCCTGCCCTCCTGGTAGGCGGCAGCAAGTTTGTCCTGGGAGGCCACCGCGTAGGCGTCGGTACGCTGCTTGGTAATGGCGGGGAAGCGGTCGTGCAGGTTTTCGGCGGTGTTGCCCATGTTCAGGGCTGCCGGATCCACCAGGCGCTCGGACATGAACCGCGGGTTGGGGTCGGCGCCGGAGCCCATGGGGTGGTGGCCCATGTGCTCAACTCCGCCGGCGATCACGACGTCGTAGGCGCCGAAACCGATGCTGCCTGCCGTGGTGGTGACGGCGGTCATGGCACCGGCGCACATCCGGTCGACGGCGAAGCCGGGGACCGTCCGCGGAAGTCCTGCCAGCAGGGCGGCGGTCCGGCCGAGGGTGAGTCCCTGGTCCCCGGTCTGGGTGGTGGCGGCGACGGCCACCTCGTCGATCCGCTCCGCCGGCAGTGACGGGTTGCGGCGCAGCAGGCCGCGGATGCATTTGACGATCAGGTCGTCGGCCCGGGTCCCGGCGTAGATTCCTTTCTCGCCGGCCCTGCCGAAGGGTGTGCGGATGCCGTCTACAAAGACGACGTCGCGGACAGTGCGCGGGGATGCGCCGCTTCCGTGCTGGCTCACGTGTAACTCCTCATCGAGACGTAGCGCCGGATGCATGCCGGAGGACGGCAGCAGCATGGCGTCGGTTCCACCGATGTTACTCGTGAGTAACTTAGCCCGCAAGGGCCGAGGCGTTGGTTACTGGCCGCCCGCGGCAGCGAGGGGTTTGGGCTCCCTGGGCGGCAGCGGCTGCGGGTTCAGGAAAGCCTCCGCGATCAGCGGCGCCGTGAGTCCCACCTGCCACTCGCGGGCACCGAGCGCCCGCAGTTCGGCGGAAATGGATTCCTCCGTGACCTCGGCCGGCGGGCGCCAGGCCACACGCCGCAAGTAGTCGGGCGTCAGGAGGTTCTCCAGCGGCAACTTCAGCTCCTCGGCCTTCTCCTGGAGCAGCGGCCGGGCGGTGGCAAGCCGGGCGGCGGCCTCCGGATCCCGGTCTGCCCAGACCCGCGGCGGCGGCGGGGCGTTGGTGGCCAGGTGCAGGGGCGGAAGGTCTTCAAGGTCCCGCGCGGCGGCGATGCACCGAAGCCAGCGCGGGGCCTCGCGCTGCGCCGCACGGCCGTGGAAGCCCTTGGTGCCCAGCAGTTGGGGCACGGTGGCGGGCATGGCCTTCGCGGCCGCCACCAGGGCTGAGTCCGGAATGAGCCGGCCGGGCGCGACGTCGCGCTTCTGCGCCAGCGAGTCGCGTTCGAGCCACAGCTCCCGGACGGCGGCGAGCTGCCGGCGGTCCCGGATCTGGTGCAGGCCGGAGGTCTTCCGCCACGGATCCACCCGCGGGGGAGCGATGCCGGCCGCAAGGATGGCGGCGAATTCCTGCTCCGCGTACTCCAGCTTGCCGTCAGCCTGCAGCAGCTCGATGAGTTCCTCGCGCAGCTCCGTCAGGACCTCGACGTCGAGGGCGGCATAACGCAGCCAGGGTTCCGGGAGCGGCCGGGTGGACCAGTCGGCCGCCGAGTGCTCCTTGGCCAGGCCGAATCCCAGCAACTGCTCGATGACGGCGGCCAGGCCCACCCGGGGCAGCCCGGCCAGGCGGGCGGCGAGCTCGGTGTCGAACAGCCTGTCCGGCCACATGCCGAGCTCGGAGAGGCAGGGCAGGTCCTGGCTGGCGGCATGCAGGATCCACTCGACGCCGCGCAGGGCGTCGTTAATGATGTCCAGGTTCCCGAACGGTTCGGGATCGATCAGCCAGGTCCCGGCGCCTTCGCGGCGGATCTGGACCAGGAAGGCCCGCTGCCCGTAGCGGAATCCGGAGGCGCGCTCGGCGTCCACACCCGCGGGCCCGCTGCCGGCAGCGATGGCGGCGGCGCAGCGCTCCAGGCCGGACTGGGTTTCGATGACCAGGGGAACACCGTCACGGGGCGAGTCAAGGTCGATGATTTCGGGGATGGGGCTGTCGAAGCCCTCCACGGTGATGTGTGGTGCGGCAGCAGCAGCCGGGACGCCGGCCGTGGTGTTTTCCGGAATGTTTGGGGTCATGATTCCCCCAGTTTACCGGGCAGGTCCGTCAAAGCCCGGTCAGCTTCGGCGCCGGTGCGGGAGGGCGGTGACGCCGTCGGGGAGGGGCGGCAGGCCGGCGAAGGTGCACACCATGTCCGACCACGCCTCCAGGTGCGCCTGGACATCGGAGGAATCCGGAGTCCAGGAGGCCCTGAGTTCGATGTCGATGGAGCCGGGGCGGCCGGCCAGGGTGCCGAAGCTTTCGGAAAGGACGCGGGTGGCGGTGCCGCCGGCCGCACGGTAGGCCGCCTTGTGGTTTTCCAGCGCCTCCACCAGCCAGGTCCAGGCCACGGTTCCCAACATCTGGTCGTTGCCCATGTCCGGTTCCAGTTCGGCGCGGATGTAGGTGACGATGCGGAATTCGCCGTCCCAGACGGCTGAACCGTCCGGGTCGTGGAGCAGGATGAAGCGCCCCGTGGCGAGTTCCGTTTCGTCCTCGTCCCCGGTGGCCGGGGCGGCGGCGAAGGCCATGGCCGCAGGGCCATGCATGGGAGTTGCGGCGGCCCCGGCGCCGGGCGCCATGACTTCGGCGCCCAACGCGACGGCGAAGGGTGCCAGGCGTGCGGGTGCAGGGATCTCGGCGAGGCGCAGTTCCTTGCGGCACTGTGCCTTCCTGAGGGTTCCCAAGGCGTGGAGGAAAGCCGGGGGAACCTGGTCAAGTGCGTTCACCTTGGCAGATTACGGGGCCGGACGCGGCAGGACGGGAAGGCTCGCCGTCACGGGCCGGTCACCCGTCCCGGCCGTCCCGGTATTCCCGGAGTTCGTGGCGGATCGCGGCGGCGAAGGCATCGACGTCTTCTTCGGTGGTGTCGAAGGAGCACATCCACCGGACTTCGCCGGCGGCCTCGTCCCAGTCGTAGAAACGGAAGGAGCTGCGCAGCCGGTCAGCCACCCCGGGAGGAAGGACGGCGAATACGCCGTTGGATTCCGTCTTCCGGGTGGGCCGGACACCGTCGATGGTGTCGACCGCGGCGCGGAGCCTGGTTGCCATGGCGTTGGCGTGCGAGGCCGAACGCAGCCACAGGTCACCTTCGAGCAAGGCGATGAACTGGGCAGACAGGAAGCGCATCTTCGAGGCAAGCTGCATGTCCATCTTGCGCAGGTACACCAGGCCGTGTGCTGCCTCGGGGTTCAGCGCCACCACCACTTCGCCGTAGAGCAGCCCGTTCTTGGTGCCGCCGAAGGAGAGGATGTCAACGCCAGCGTCCCGGGTGAAAGCCCGCAGCGGCAGGCCGAGGTGGGCGGCCGCGTTGGCCAGCCGGGCCCCGTCCATGTGCAGTTTCATCCCCTTCGCGTGCGCGTGGTCGGCAATGGCCAGCACTTCCCCGGGGGTGTAGCAGGTGCCCAGTTCCGTGGTCTGGGTGATGGAGACCGCCAACGGCTGGGCTCGGTGCTCGTCACCCCAGCCCCAGGCTTCCCGGTCGATCAGTTCCGGCGTCAGCTTGCCGTCGGGAGTGGGGACGTGGAGCAGTTTCATGCCGCCGATGCGTTCCGGTGCGCCGTTCTCGTCCATGTTGATGTGCGCGGTGGAGGCGCACACCACGGCGCCCCAAACGGGGGAGCAGGGACTGCAGCGAGACGACATTGGCGCCGGTGCCATTGAAGACCGGAAAGCATTCGATGCCCGGGCCGAAGTGTTCAACCATCAGCTCGTGCAGCCGCGCGGTGTAGTCGTCCTCGCCGTAGGAGACCTGGTGCCCCTCGTTGGCGGCGGCCAGGGCTGCAAGGATCTCGGGGTGGACCCCGGAGTAGTTGTCGGAGGCAAACCCGCGCACACCGGGGTCGTGCAGCCGCTGCGGGGCGCGTGTTTCTGCTGTTGTCGTCATTGGATTGCTCACGCTTTCAGTGTAGGGACAGTCGCGGCGGCGGTCAGTCCGCCAGCCGGAGCCGGGCACCGTTCAGTTCGGCGGCGGGAGTGGTGAACAACCGTACGACGGCGGCCGCCAGGTCAGCCACGTCCGTCGCCCCGGGGAAGGACCGTTCCGGATGCTTGCGGCGCAGTCCGTCGTCCACCAGGGCTTTCACCACCAGGACCACCGCGGCCGCCTGCCCGCCGCCTTCCGTCGAAGCCCTTCGGAAGCCGTCCGCCATGGCCATGGTCCAGGCTTCCGCGGCGGCCTTCGCGGCCACGTAGCTGGCCACTGCCGCGGCGGGCTTGTCGAGGGCAGTGGAGGACACCATCGCGAACCTTCCGTGCGGGGAAGCGGCGATGTCGTCGAAAAAGACGCGCGAGACGTTGCGCAGGGTGGTGATGGCGCCGCGCTCCAGGAACTCCCAGTCGTCGTCGGACTGGTCTGCGATGCCCGTGGCGCCACGCCAGCCACCCACCAGGTGGATGACCGCGTCCACCGCTCCCAAGCCCTGGCCGACCTCGTCCCGCAGTTGCCGGACCTCGGCCACCGCGGCGAGGTCGCATACGAACGGTGTGACGGCATCGCCCGCCTCTTCCGCGGCCGCCTTGATGCGGGCCGCATCGGAGCCCGCCGTGGCCACGCGGTGCCCGGCGGCAGCCAGGGCCCGGGCAACAGCGATTCCGGACGCGCCGCTGCCGCCGGTAACCAGGATGGTCAGTGACGGTACGTCCGGCCCCGGGGGCTGGCTCACAGCGCCGACCGGCCGGTGATTCCGGCGGTCGACTCGATGACCGGGCGCATCTTCTTCTCCAATGCTTCGTAGAACATGGACAGCGGAAATTCGTCGTCCAGCACCTGGTCCGTCAGCCCTCGGGGGGTTCCCGCCAGCGGGAGGGCGTCCGGCCCTTTGGCCCACACAGAGGCCGGGTTGGGGGTGACGGTCGCCGACACCAGCCGGTAGGCGGCCAGCCAGTGCGCGGTCTTGGGCCGGTCGATCGAGCGCCAGTAGAGTTCATCGATGCTCTCGCCCAGGGCGATGACGGCGTCCGCCACCTCATCCCAGTCGATGGCCAGGCGGGTGTCCGTCCAGTGCAGCACGTGCTGCTGGTGCAGCCAGGCGAAGAGGAGCTGGCCGCCCAGGCCGTCGTAGTTGCGGACCCGGCTGCCGGTGATGGCGAAGCGGAAGATCCGGTCGAAGATGATGGCGTACTGCACCAGCTTGGCGTGCCTCCTCGCCTGCGGGTCGGCGTCGTCATCCTTTTCGATCCGCACCGACTCGCGGAAGGCCGTGAGGTCGCAACGGAGTTCTTCCAGGGAGTACAGGAAGTAGGGCATCCGCTGCTTGATCATGAAGGGGTCGAAGGGCAGGTCGCCGCGCATGTGCGTCCGGTCGTGGATGAGGTCCCACATGACGAACGTGGCTTCGGTCAGGTCCTGGTCCGCGAGCAGTTCCGCGGCGCCCTCCGGCAGCTCCAGGGACGTGATCTCCGCGGCGGCCTTGAGGACGCGGCGGAACCTCGCGGCTTCCCGGTCCGCGAAGATGGCACCCCAGGTGAAGGTGGGGGTTCGGCTGACCGCCACGGTTTCGGGGAAGAGCACGGCGGAGTTGGTGTCGTAGCCGGGGGTGAAGTCCACGAAACGGATGGGGACGAACAGCTTGTTCGAGTAATCCCCGGCCTCCAGCCCGGCAATGAATTCGGGCCAGATGACCTCGATGAGCACAGCCTCCACCAGCCGGTTGCTGCTGCCGTTTTGGGTGTACATCGGGAAGACCACCAGGTGCTGGAGGCCGTCCTGGCGCTGCTGCTGGGGTTGGAACGCCAGAAGCGAGGACAGAAAGTCAGGCACTGCGAACCCGCCGGTTGCCCACGCGGAGAAGTCCCGGCGGACGGCGTCCAAGTAGGCCGCGTCGTGGGGGAACGCGGGGGCCAGGGCCTGGATGGCGTCGATGATGGCGGATACATGCCGGGACGCCTCGGGGTGGTTCCCGGCCTCGGGAACCGAGCCGTCCTGGGCCTGGAGGGCCTGCAGGGCGGTTGCGGCGCCCTTGAGCCGGAGCCAGTCTTCGTTCCGGGCGGAAATTCCCGTAACGGCGGTGGTCAGGGCCTCTGTCATCGTCGGCTGCCTTTCTGGTTGCTTGCTTCTCTGGCGAGCGTAACAAGCAATCAGAATGACTTATGCCCGGCGGCGCTAAGCGTAAGCAAGTGTTGGCCTCGAGGCGTTGTTCGCGTCCCGAGGCCACCATGTAGCTGGTCGATCGGCTGCGGCGCCCTCAGGCGCCGGCGCCTCAGTTCCCTGAGGGCGCCTCTTCCGCGTCGTCCTTCGCCACGAGCCGCAGGGACACGGAGTTGATGCAGTACCGCTGATCGGTGGGAGTGCCGTAGCCCTCGCCCTCGAACACGTGGCCCAGGTGCGAATCGCACGCGGCGCAGCGCACTTCCACGCGGTCCATGCCCAAGGTCCGGTCGTGGATGTAGCGCACGGTCCCATCGGCAAGGGGCGCCCAGAAGGAGGGCCAGCCACAGTGGGAATCGAACTTCTCGTTGCTGGTGAACAGTTCCGTCCCGCAGGCGCGGCACTGGTAGACGCCGGCCGTGTGCGTGTCCCAGTACTCGCCGGTGTAAGGGCGTTCCGTGCCGGCCTGGCGAAGGACCCGGTACTCCTCCGGCGTCAGTTCTTCCCGCCACTGGGCATCGCTTTTCTGCACGGGGGATTCCGTTGCAGTGCTTTCCTTGGTGTCCGCTTGCCCGTTGACGTCCACCATGCCCGTTGCCTTATGACCGAAAATGCTGTTTCCAAAGATGCTCATGGCAATACCAACGCTCAGGAGTCGCCGATAAATCCCGAACCTGCGTACAGGTGGAGCACGGGAACGCCGAGCTGGTCCTGGGCTTTGTTGGCCCAATCCGTGTGGAACGTATCCGCCACGGCGTGCGGCCGCGTGATCACTACGGCCTGCGTGGCACCGGTTTCCTTAACCTTTGAGACGAGGCTGTCCACCGCTTTACCGGCCACCACCTGGCCGGTAACCCCGGAGCCGAGGCCCGCCAGCGCCACGAGGGAGGCCGCGAGTGTCTCATCCGCCTGCGCCCGCTCGGTGGCGTCATCGGGAGTGCCGCCCGCAAGCTCCCTGAACGCCTTGGCCACGTCCAGCATGGACAGGTTTTCCAGGAAATCCACCAGCAGGTGCCGCTCGGTATTGGCCGGCACCAGGACCACCAGGCTGCTGTCCGACCCGTCCACGAGCCGTTCTATGTTCAGGCGGTCGTCCGCGCCAAGGGGTTCTTCTGTCAGGATGACGATTGGATCACTCATGGCCATAGCCTAGTCCGGCCCGCGCACGCCTGCACTGCACCCCGCGCACACCGGCGGATTGCCGCAGGGCGTGCCGCGGACGCCGGGGAATGCGGGTATCTGCGGCAACGCCGGTAAGAATAGAGCCATGGCACCTTTCCGGCGAGCGCGCCCTGCAGTGACTGCACCCACCCGGGATTCCGGCGGGATGTCGCCGGGGGCGAAATGGGCAGTGGGCGGGGCCATTGCCGGCGGCTCACTGGCCGGCCTGCTGGGAGCCGGCTCCTCCGCCCTGGCCGTGTACTTTGCACGCAGGGTGATCACCCCCGCGCGGCAGCGCGCGGCGGACAAGGAAGTCCTCGCCGTGATCCGTGACGGCCACAAGCAGCAGGTGATCCTGGCAGCCAACGACGACACCACCGTTGACGGGGTGTACGGCTTCTTCTTCGACGGCGGCAAGGGCCACGCCCGGATCGGCCGCATCGTGTCCTACTCGCCCGCTGAACGAACCGTCCTGCGCGAGGTTGAGGCCGTGTACAGCGGGGACCTGTCAACGGCCCGCTGGGGATGGTGGAGCGGCGCCACCTACCCGGACCCGGCCGCCGCCGGAATTCCGTTCGAGGACGTGCTCATCCCCGTGGAGCGCGGCGAAGCGCCCGCTTGGTTGGTACGGGCGAAAGGGACCGCGCGGACGTGGGCCATCATGGTCCACGGCCGCGGCGCAACCCGGCAGGAAGCCCTGCGCGCGGTGGGTCCGGCGCTGGAACTGGGCCTGACCAGCCTGCTGGTGTCCTACCGGAACGACGGCCTTGCCCCGTCGGCCGATGACGGGCGCTACGGCCTGGGCTCAACGGAATGGCAGGACATTGAAGCCGCCATCGAGTACGCGCTGGCCAACGGTGCCGAAGAAATTGTCTTGTTCGGCTGGTCCATGGGCGGGGCGATCTGCCTGCAGACTGCCGACCTGTCCCGCTGCCGGCACCTGATCCGGGCCATGGTGCTCGATGCGCCGGTCATCGACTGGGTGACGGTGCTGGCCCACCACGCCCAGCTGAACCGGATCCCGTCGCTGGTGGGCCGGTACGGGCAGCTGATGCTGGGCCATCCGCTGGGACGCCGGCTCACCGGCCTCTCGGCTCCCGTTGACCTGAAAGTCATGGACTGGGTGTCCCGGGCCGTCGAGCTGAGGACGCCCACGCTGGTCATCCACAGCGTCGACGACGAGTACGTGCCCTACGGACCGTCCGCCCTGCTGGCCGAGCGGAATCCCGAAATGGTGACGTTCGAGACGTTCAACCACGCGCGGCACACCAAGGAATGGAACGTTGATCCGGAGCGCTGGGAACGCCTGGTCAAAGCGTGGCTGCGGCAACAACTCGCACCGCGGCTCAATCCTGGGTCGCTGGGCCGGGCCACCCCGGCCGGGGCCTGACATGGAAGTGCCTGGCGGCGTCGCTGCCTTGACTGCCCGCAGCCGGGACCTGGCCGCCGGACTTCAAGGGTTGGTGACCGGGGCCCCGGGCGGCCCACGGCACGCCACGTATGCGCCGTTCGACGGCTCGCCGGTGGGCGATGTCCCGGTGTGCAGCCCGCACGACGTCGACACCGCCTTCGTCACTGCCCGCGGTGCGCAGCGTGACTGGGCAGGCAAGCCGGTCGCCGAACGCCGGGCTGTGATCCGGCGGTTCCGGGACCTGCTGCTGGACCGGGAGCGGGACGTCCTGGACCTGGTCCAGGCAGAGAGCGGGAAATCGCGGCTGAGCGCCTTCGAAGAATTCGCGGACGTTGTGATGACGGCGGACTACTACGAACGCAACGCGGAAAGATACCTCCGGCCGCGCCGCCGGAAGGGAGCATTCCCGGCCCTGACCCGCACCACCGAGTACCTGCTGCCCAAGGGCGTGGTGGGAGTCATCAGTCCGTGGAACTATCCGTTGACCCTCGCCGTCTCGGACGCCATCCCTGCACTGCTGGCCGGAAACGGCATCGTCCTCAAACCGGATTCGCAGACCCCGTTCACGGCACTCCTGATGCTCAGGCTGCTCCGGCAGGCCGGTCTCCCAACGGCCCTGTTCCAGATCGTGACCGGGCCCGGCCCTGAGATAGGACCCGCCTTGATCGGGCTGGTCGATTTCCTGATGTTCACCGGGTCGTCGGAAACCGGCAAAACTGTCGCCCGGCAGTGCAGCGCCCGGCTCATTGGCTTCTCCGCCGAACTTGGCGGCAAGAATCCCATGCTGGTGCTGGCGGACGCAGACGTTGGCAGGTCCGCCGCCGGTGCGGTGCACGCCTGCTTCTCCAACTCCGGCCAGCTGTGCGTCAGCATCGAACGGATCTACGTGCACGCGGACGTCTACGACCGCTTCGTAACCGCCTTTACCGCCAAGGTGAAGGGTATTCGGCTGGGTCCGGGAACCGAATGGGACATCGGCATGGGATCACTCATCAGCGCAGCACAGGTTGAGCGGGTGGACCGCCACGTCCAGGACGCGCTCGCCAAAGGCGCGGAACTTCTCGCCGGCGGCCGGCGGCGGCCGGACCTGGGACCGTTCTTCTACGAACCGACCGTCCTGGCGGGCGTCACCGGGGACATGCTCATGGCCCGGGAAGAGACGTTCGGGCCGGTGGTTGCCATCTACCGGGCAGCGGATGACGACGAAGCAGTCACCTTGGCCAACGACTCCGACTTCGGGCTGAACGCCAGCGTCTGGTCTGCCTGCCATGGCGAAGCGGTTGGCCGCCGGCTGATGACGGGAACGGTCAACGTCAATGAAGGCTATGCCGCCACCTGGGCCTCCCATGACGCACCGATCGGTGGAATGAAGGATTCCGGGGCCGGGCGCCGCCACGGCCGGGAAGGCATGCTGAAGTACACCGAGCCGCAGACCATTGCGGTGCAGCGGCTGCTGCGGGTGGCGCCGGCCGCGGGCATCTCGAACAAGGCGTACGCCCGCATCATGAAACGGGCCATCATCCTGATGGGCCGACTTCCCCGCCGCCGCTAGGACAATGTCCGTGGCGCCGAGATCCCAGGAGGACTGACATGCCCAGAGGAACCCGGCTTGCCGGTGCAACGGTGTTGATCACGGGAGGTGGCAGCGGGCTGGGCCGGCGCCTGGCACTCGGTGCCGCCGGACGCGGAAGCAGGGTGGTGATCTGGGACGTGGACGCCGAACGCGGTGTGGCAGTAAGGGATGAAATCCGGGCCGCCGGCGGCTCCGCCGATGCACAGGCCGTGGACGTCACGGACAACCAAGCCGTCAAGACCGCCGCCGAGGTGGCAGGGCCCGTGGACATTGTGGTCAACAACGCCGGAGTGGTCAGCGGCAGGAGGCTCCTGGATGCCACGGACCGGGACATCGAACGGACCATGCAGGTCAACGTGATGGCCTTGTACTGGGTCACGCGCGCGTTCCTCGGCGGCATGGCAGGCCGGCGCCGCGGAACCGTGGTGACCATCGCCAGTGCCGCCGCGTTGGTGGGTGTTGCCCGCCAGACGGACTACTCCGCCAGCAAGTTCGCCGCGTTCGGCTTCGACGAGTCCCTCCGCGCCGAACTCCGGGCCGCGAAAACGGGGGTCAACACCCTGGTGGTCTGCCCCTATTACATCGACACCGGGATGTTCGACGGCGTCCGGACCCGGTGGCCGCTGCTCCTGCCTATCCTCCGGGAAGAGCAGGTGGCAACCAAAGTCCTTGACGCCATCGAGGCCGGCCGCCGCAAACTGTTCCTGCCGCCCGCGGTCAACCTGCTTCCCGTGCTGCGGATCCTTCCGGTCGGCGCGTTTGACCGGATCATGGACGTGCTGGGCGTCAACCGGACCATGGACCATTTCACCGGCCGTTCCGGGCAACGCCCGCCCGGTTAAGGCCTGGAGTGTCCGGCGGTGACCGAGCTGATGGGCGCCGCCACGGCGTCCGTGAGCCGGATCAGGTCCGCGGGTGCCAGTTCGATGTCCAGTCCGCGCCTGCCACCGGACACCAGCAGGGTCTCCAGTGCCAGGGCGCTGGAATCCAGGACAGCGGGGGAGGGCAGGCGCTGGCCGAGGGGCGAGATGCCGCCCAGGACGTAACCGGTCCGCCGTTGGGCGGCATCGGGATCGGCCATAGCAGCTTTCTTGGCGCCGAGCGCCGCGGCCATGGCCTTGAGGTCCAGGGTTCCGCTGACCGGCACGATGCCTACGGCCAGCCTCCCCTCGACGTCCACCATCAGGGTCTTGAAGACCCTGGACGGATCGATACCCAGGGAAACGGCTGCTTCGGTGCCGTAGCTCCCGGCAGCGGGATTGTGGGTGTAGGGGTGCAACACAAAGGGAACCCCGGCCGCGGTCAATGCCGCTGTGGCCGGAGTTCCCTGGAAAGCGTTCTTGCGCGCCATTGGTTGCGAGGTCAGCCGTGAGCGCGTGAGGCCGCGGCCACCTTGCGCTTGATCCTGCCCAGCATCGCCGTCATGCCCCGCATGCGGAGCGGAGTGATGGCCCTGGTGAGACCCAGCAGTTCGGGCATGTCATCGGGGACTGACAGGATTTCCCCGGCGGACAAACCGTCCAGGCCCTCGTGCAGCACACCGGCGAAACCCCGCGTGGTGGGAGCCTCGGCCGGGGCCTTGAAGTAGAGGTGCACGACGCCGGCCGGGCCGTCGTCGTTCTTCTCCGTCTCAATGGTGAGGAACAGCGGCGACTGGCACTCCACTACCTGCTCAAGGAGTTCAGGGTGGTCCTTGAGGCGGTCGGGAAGATCGGGCAGCCCCTCCGAGAACTCCAGCAGCAACTGGAGCCTCTCGGGTTCGGTCAGGGCCTGGAAATCGTCCACGATCGCCGCCAGGGCGGTTGGCAAAGCTTGAGTAGTCATCGTTCCAAGTCTACGCGGGGGAGCCGGCGTCAGGCTCCGACGGCGACAGGAACGGAACCGCGCCCGGCGCCCTTGACGATCGGTACGCGGACGGCGTTGCCCCACTCGGTCCAGGATCCGTCGTAGTTGCGGACGGTTTCGAAGCCCAGGAGGTACTTCAGGGCGAACCAGGTGTGGCTGGACCGCTCGCCGATCCGGCAGTACGCCACGACGTCGTCACCCTCGGCCAGGCCGGCCTCGCCAAGGTAGATGGCTTCAAGTTCTTCACGGCTGCGGAACGTCCCGTCCTCGGCGGCCGCACGGGCCCACGGGATGGAAGCGGCGGTGGGGATGTGCCCGCCGCGCAGGGCACCCTCTTCCGGGTAGGCCGGCATGTGGGTCCGCTGGCCGGTGTATTCCTCGGGGGAGCGGACATCGATCAGGGGCTTGCCCAGGTGGGCCAGGACATCGTCCTTGAACGCGCGGATGGGGGCGTCGTTGCGCTCCACCACCGGGTAGCTGCCGGCCGCGGGGGACGGCTTCTCCCTGGTCAGTTCGCGGCCCTCGGCAATCCACTTGTCCCGGCCGCCGTCGAGCAGCCGGACGTCCTGGTGGCCGAACAGCGTGAATACCCACAGGGCGTAGGCGGCCCACCAGTTGGACTTGTCGCCGTAGATCACCACGGTGCTGTCCCGGGAAATGCCCTTGGACGCCGCGAGTTCGGCGAAAGCGGCACCGTCGACGTAGTCGCGGGCGACGTCGTCGTTCAGGTCGGTGTGCCAGTCGATCTTTACGGCACCCGGGATATGCCCGGTCTCGTACAGGAGCACGTCTTCGTCGGATTCGACCACGATGAGCTCGCCGTTGGCCACAGCGCCGCCCTCGATGGCGGCGGCCAGCCACTCCGTGGAAACGAGCCGCTCGGGGTGGGCGTAGGCTGCGAACTTCTCATTCTGTTCAACCGGGTAGGGCATGGCGTTGGCCTTTCACTAAGAGCACGGGAAACCGTGGGACCGGCATTGGAACCTGTTCCCACCCTAGCCAGCGCCTCCGGCGTTGTCCGTATTCCGTTAACAGGACGAAATGTTGGCTTGGTCACGCGGCCGTGCCGGGGGAAGGTGGCGGGCCCGTCTGCGCCCCGGGTAGCCGGTATCCTTTCTGGGGACCAACCACGAGCAGAACGGACCACCTTGGTACAGATCGAACAGCTTGCCGCCCGCACTCCGGCAGTTTCGGTGGACGAACTCCTCAAGGGCTTCTACCCATCGCCGCGGTTCGGCGAGGTTTCCTTTTCGAGCTACCGCCCGGACCCCAAGCAGCCAAGCCAGGCAGCCGCCGTGCGCGCCCTTGAGGAATTTGCCGGCGGCGTGGGGTCGGGCAACGGAGGCGGGCTTTTCAAGAAGCTGTTCGGCAAGAAGGACGAATCCAGGGCAGGGATCTACCTCGACGGCGGGTTCGGCGTGGGCAAGACCCACCTGCTCGCATCGCTGTGGCACGCAGCGCCCGGGCCCAAGGCCTTCGGCACGTTCGTGGAGTACACCAACCTGGTGGGCGCCCTGTCCTTCCGCAAGACCGTGGAGGCGCTGAGCAGCTACAAGCTGGTGTGCATCGACGAATTCGAACTCGACGATCCGGGCGACACCGTCCTGATGTCCCGGCTCATGCGGGAACTGGCCGACGCCGGCGTCAAGCTCGCTGCCACGTCCAACACCCTCCCCGGTTCCCTGGGCGACGGCCGTTTCGCGGCGGTGGACTTCCAGCGCGAGATCCAGGTGCTCGCGGACCAGTTCGACGTCATTCGCATCGACGGTGAGGACTTCCGGCACCGTGGCCTTCCCGCCGCCCCGGCCCCGCTGAAGAACAGCGAACTGAACACGCACATGAAGGCGGAGTTCGACGGCCAGACCGTGGCGCAGGACGAGTTCTCCACCCTGATCCACCACTTGGCGGGCGTGCACCCCAGCCGCTACCGGCAGCTGATTGACGGCATCGACGGCGTGGTGTGGCGCAACGTGGAAACCATCAGCGAGCAGGCCGTCGCACTGCGGTTCGTCGTCCTGGCAGACCGGCTCTACGACAAAGACGTTCCCATCCTGGCCAGCGGCGTCCCATTCGACAAGCTGTTCACCGAGGAAATGATGACCGGCGGATACATGAAGAAGTACTTCCGTGCCGTGTCCCGCCTCACCGCGCTGGCCCGTGAGGGCCAGAACCACGAACCCTCCTAGGTCCCGGCCCGTTCCCCGACGCGGCGCTGCCGGCGTGGAACCAGCAGTGCCCGCACCGCCAGGCCCGCCAGGAGCGCCCAGAACGCGGATCCGATTCCGGCGAAGGCAAGGCCCGAAGCCGCCATCAGGAAGGTGACCGCGGGGGCAATCCGGTCTTCCGGGTCCGCCAACGCGGCCGAGACCGCCGAGGCGAGGGTTCCCAGCAGGGCAAGCCCGGCCACTGCTTCCAGCATCCCCGCCGGCGCCGCGCCCACCACAGTGACCAGGGCAGCGGAAAACGCAGCCAACACCAGGTACGCCGGCCCGGACACGAAACCGGCGATCCACCGCCTGCTCCGGTCCGCGCCGGCCTCCTCGCCGGCGGCAAGCGCCGCGCTGAGCGCTGCAAGATTGATGGCGTGGCCGCCGAACGGTGCCCCCAGGATGGTACCCGCACCCGTCACCAGCATGGCGGGCCGCCACGGGGTTTCGTATCCGAACGACCGCAGGACTGCCACCCCGGGGACGTTCTGCGACGCCATGGTCACCACGAACAACGGGACAGCGATGCCCACCAACGCCTGCAGGGTGAAAGCGGGAGTGGTCCACAGCAGGGCGGGCATGAGGGTTTCGGCGCCAATGGTGGTCCCCTCGGCGGCCAGGGAAACCCCGATCGCCAGCAAGGCAACCAGCAGGGCGCCCGGCACGGCCCACCGTGGAGCGAACTTCATCATCACCAGCCAACACAGGATCACGGGCGCCACGAACAACGGGACCGTGCCCAAGGCCTTGAAGGGGGCCAGGCACAACTGAAGCAGGACCCCTGCCAGCATCGCCTGCGCAAGCGAGGGCGGGATGGCTGCCATCAGCCTGCCGAGCGCGGGCACCAGCCCGGTCAACGCCAGCAGTACACCCGCCACAAGGAAGGCCCCGACGGCGGCCGGCCAGCCGCCGTCGGGCGTTCCCGAAGCTGCCAGCAACGCGGCACCCGGCGTTGACCAGGCCAGCGTCACCGGAACCCTGGAGCGCGAGGCGAGCAGCAGCACACCAAGCCCGACGGCAAGCGTGACCGCCAGCAGCCCGGAGGCGGCCTGGGCAGGATCGGCACCCACCGCCCTCAGGCCGGCCAGGACCACGGCAAAGGATGAGGTGAAGCCCACCAGGGCGGTGACGATCCCGGCCACGACGGGCCGGGATTCGATCCGGGCACGGGCAGCCTTCGCCGCGGACGGGGCAGGGGAGTTGGACATACCGGCAGGTTACCGGCGCTGGTTTGGGAACCTGCAATCGGGGCTGCAAGGCCTCCTTATGCGTGGAAACCGCTGCTGGACGCCAAAAGCGCCGTTAAACGCCAAAGGCGCGGGCGCCGCCTCCCGGCGGGACCCGCGCCCCGTTGACGTGCAGGGGCAAAGCCCTGGCCAAATCCTTTACGGAGCCCTGTCGACCGGTGGAACCGGATTTTCAGGAGCTGCCGGCGGAACCTGCCCGGCGGCAGGTGCCTGGCCCGGGGTTCCGTTCTTGTCAATGAGCTTGGAAGCGCCATCCTGGATCTTGTCGACGTGGCCTGCGTACTTGCCGCCGGTCTTCGTGTCGACGAGATCGCCGGCCTTGGTGATGCCGTCCTTGATGGCCTGCTCGTTGCCGTGGATGAGACCCTGAGCCTTGCCCTTTAGATCGTCAATCAAACCCACGAGCACCTCCCTTCGATCGCGGAGCCAGGTCGCTCCTCGCGCCTTCGATCCTATCGGCGGCTGAAAGGTGTGCCAAGGGAATTCGCCCGGAGCGTATGCCCGGACAACAAAAAAGCAGCTCCGGAGAGCTGCTGTTCGTGTGGGCGATACTGGGATCGAACCAGTGACCTCTTCCGTGTCAGGGAAGCGCGCTACCGCTGCGCCAATCGCCCGGAACCGGACGACCGGCTGATGGGATATAAGAGAGCGGACGACGAGATTCGAACTCGCGACATCCACCTTGGCAAGGTGGTGCTCTACCAGCTGAGCTACGTCCGCGTGTGCAGGATAAACCGGTAACCCGGTGCTACTGCGGGCAAGTTGCCTTGCCAGTGGGCGATACTGGGATCGAACCAGTGACCTCTTCCGTGTCAGGGAAGCGCGCTACCGCTGCGCCAATCGCCCATTGCCTCCGGTAAACCGGAAACCATGGTTTTCACCGAGGTGGGTACGGGATTCGAACCCGTGTATACGGCTTTGCAGGCCGCTGCCTCGCCTCTCGGCCAACCCACCGTGTTAGCGTCGATTCCGAAGAATGTTTGCTGTGACAGTGTCCTGCGAGCGGACGACGAGATTCGAACTCGCGACATCCACCTTGGCAAGGTGGTGCTCTACCAGCTGAGCTACGTCCGCATTTTGGAGGGTTGATTCCCTGCCGTTTCCGGCATTTCCTCGCGTTCCAACGAGTAAAAACAATATAGGAGGTTCCGGGATTCTCCAAATTGCCCCCGGCTCCCAATGGTCATGCGGCTCCACTTCCGCGTCAGGACGCGGATTTCCAGACTTACAAGCGTGTAAGTCACGACGACGGGAGGCGGCGGGAGCGGCCGCCCCGGGCTGATCCGTTTGCCACGAACGGGTTCTGCGATCGGGCCGTCCTCATTGACCGGGACGTCATTACGTGGCGGGAGGCAGCCCCGGCCCCTATGCACGGTTGCTGCCTGCAGGAGCCGATTTTTGAAATGGCCGGGAGGTCGGCTAGCATTCAAATGCATCGGGGCGATTGGCGCAGTGGTAGCGCGCTTCGTTCACACCGAAGAGGTCACTGGTTCGAACCCAGTATCGCCCACCGCAGAGGTCCGTTTCCGCTCATACGCAGCGGAAACGGACCTTTTTTGTGTTCGGATCCTGCGTCCGGAGATTTTGTCGGCCCCCTGTGAAAGAGTCTTTTGTATGACTGATCCGCTTCTTGCCCACGCCACTGAATACGGCCGGATGTACGCACGGTCCACGTCTGAACAGTTCTCCGTGCCGTCCATCACCACGGTCATCAGCCAGCAACCGCACGGCCTCGACGGCTGGTTCGGCTACATGGGTGCGAGCAGCCTGGCCAAAGATCCCCTGCTGTCGGACTGCCTGGGGAGCCCGGCGAAAATCAAGCAGGCCATCAACCGGGCGGCGAAGGCCGCCGAAACCTACCGGGACGACGCCGCCAGGCGCGGGGACCGGGTCCACAACTACTGTGAGCAGGTGGCGCTCCGTGCGCTGGGGCGCCCGCACACCATGAAGGAAGCCCGCGAGGCCCTGGCCGCCAACGGGGAAGAAGCCTTCGCCGTCCGCTTTGACGAGTGGTGGGAGCTCTTCCGGGTGGAGCCCGTCGCCCCGGAAATCACGGTCTGGAACCAGTCGGTGGGCTACGCCGGAACCCTCGACCTCGTAGCCCGCATCAACGGCCGCGTTTGCCTGATCGACTACAAGACCAAGGGCACCACCCGCGACGGACTGGTCAAGCCGCTCGATGACAAGGTGGTCATGCAGCTGGTCGCCGGAATGAAGGCCGAAGAGAGCCTGGTGGATCCGGAAGCCGGAACCTGGGAGCCCTGGAAATACGGCGACAACCCGGTCCTGCTGGCCGTCGCCATCGGTGAAACTGAGGTGCGGCCCGTCCGCGCCAACCCCGAGGTCCTCAAGCATCACTGGTGGAAGTTCTGCGCCTTGCGCCGGGTATGGGAACTGTCCGCGGACACCCATAGTGCCGGCACAGCGCTGCTGCCCATCGCACCGCCGCCGCTGGCACAGGCCCGCACCGCCTAGGCAGCAGCCGCCACGGCAGGGGACTGCACCTAAACTGGACAGGTTCCCCTTTCCGCCAACCGTGAGGAATAACTGCGCATGGCTATCCTGAATATCCGCATCATTGGCGATCCTGTGCTGCGCACAGAGGCCGATCCCGTGACGGAATTCGGACCCGAACTTGCCAAACTGGTCGCCGACATGACCGAAACCATGGAGGACGTGGAGGGCGCCGGGCTCGCCGCCCCGCAGGTCGGCGTCAGCAAGCGTGTCTTCACCTACCGCATCGACGGCGTCGAAGGCCACATCATCAACCCGGTGCTGGAAAACAGCGAGGACTACCAGCCGGACCATGTGGAGGGCTGCCTCTCCATCCCTGGGCTCGGATTTCCGGTCCGCCGCTTCCGCACCACCCGGGTCACCGGAGTCGACATGAACGGCAACCCGGTGACGGTCGAAGGCGAGGGACTGCTCGCTCGGTGCTTCCAGCATGAAACCGACCACCTGGACGGCATCCTCTACACCGACCGGCTGGAGGGCGACGACCGGAAGGCAGCGCTGCGCTCCATCCGCAACGCCAACTACGACGCCGTCACCGAACGCACCACGGCAAAGCGGGCCAAGAGTGTCGGGTCCAGCTTCGGCGGCGCAAGTTTTGGTGGGCCCAGCGCCTCCGGCTCCAGCTTTGGCGCCCCCGAATGAGGGTCCTGTTCGCTGGTACACCGGCCGTCGCCGTTCCGTCGCTCGATGCCCTGGTCAACGCAGGCTTTGAAGTGGTCGCGGTCCTGACGCGCCCCGATGCGCCGCTGGGCCGGAAGCGCGTGCTGACGCCGTCCCCGGTTGCCCGGCGGGCCGCTGAACTCGGCATCGACATCATTCATGCGGCCAAAGTCGACGCCGACACCACCGCACGCATCTCGGCGGCCGCGCCGGATGTGGCAGCCATCGTCGCTTATGGCGGCCTGGTCCCGCCGGCCGCGTTGGCAATACCCCGCCACGGCTGGGTCAACCTGCACTTCTCCCTGCTGCCGTCCTGGCGCGGGGCGGCGCCGGTACAGCGGGCCGTGATGGCCGGAGACGACCTCACCGGCGCCGTCACTTTCCGGCTTGAAGAAGGACTCGATACCGGTCCCGTCTTCGGAACCCTGACGGAGCCCGTGGGCGCCCACGACACCGCAGGCGACCTGCTCGAGCGGCTTTCACACAGCGGAGCGGTCCTGCTGGCGCAGACACTCTCGGCCATCGACGCCGGAAAAGCGGCGCCGCAGCCACAGGCGGGCGACGTCACACTGGCACCGAAGCTGACCTTGGACGATGGCCGCCTCACTTGGGCCCACCCGGCTCTCGCCATCAGCAGGCGGGCGCGCGGCGTCACCCCCGAGCCAGGCGCCTGGACCATGCTGGACGGGCAGCGGATCAAGCTCGAGCCTGTCCGGCTCCGGCCGGACATTGCCGGCCTTGCGCCGGGGGCGGTGACAGTCCAGGAAAAGAGCGTTGTGGTGGGAACGGGGTCGCACGCGGTGGAACTCACCCGGATCCAGCCCGCCGGCAAGAAAATGATGGCTGCCGCCGACTGGGCGCGCGGTCTGGCTTCAGTGGAGGGCGTGGTGTTCGAATGAGCGGTTCCGGAGCAAACCCGGGCGGCCAGGGCAGGCCCGGAGGGCGCGGCAGGGCCGGGCAAAGCGGCCAAGGCAGCAGTGGTGGATCCGGTGGCGGCGGCCGCGGCAACGGCGGTCCCGGCGATGCCAGCCGGCGGAACGCCAAGGGAAGGGAACGCAACCGGGGGCCGCAACGGAGCTTCACGGAACAGGCGCCGTCACAGCGGACCAGGCGCGCCGACCCCGCGCGGCTGGTGGCCTTCGAGGTGCTGCGCGCGGTGGCACATGAGGATGCCTACGCCAACCTGGTGCTGCCCGCACGGATCCGGCACCACCACCTGGACAAACGGGACGCCGGCTTCGCCACGGAATTGAGCTACGGTGCCCTGCGAAGCCAAGGCACCTACGACGCCATCCTGGCCCGGTGCGTGGACAGGCCGCTTGACCAGCTTGATCCGGCAGTCCTCGACGCCCTCCGGATAGGCGTCCACCAGTTGCTGGCCATGAGGGTCCCGGCCCATGCGGCATTGGACCAGACCGTTGGGCTTGCCCGCGCCGTCATCGGTGCAGGCCCCTCGGCGCTGATCAACGCCGTCCTCCGCAAAGTCACGGCCCGCACCCTTGATGAATGGCTGGACCTGCTGGTGGCTGGGGAAACCGACGAAACGAAGATCGCTTCGCTGCGGTACGCCCATCCGGAGTGGATTGTCCGGGCCATGCGGCAATCGCTGGTGGCCCACGGCCGCTCCGCTTCGGAGATCAACGCGCTGCTGGAAGCTGACAACGCCGCACCCGTGGTCAACCTGGTGGCCCTGCCCGGGCTCGGGAGCCTGGATGAGGCCCTGGAAACCGGCGCCACCCCCGGTGAACTGGTGGAGGGATCCGCACTGTCCAGCGGCGGGGACCTGGGCCGCCTGTCCTCTGTCCGCGCCGGAACCACCCGCGTGCAGGACGTCGGTTCGCAATTGGTGGCCAGGGCGCTGGCCGCCGTCGACCTCGGCACGGCGGCGGAGGCTGGTGCCGGGCCAACCGCAGCGGCGGACGCTTCCCGCGAGGCGTGGCTTGATCTGTGCGCCGGGCCCGGCGGGAAAGCGGCACTGTTGGGGGCACTGGCCCACCAGCGGGGGGCCACGCTCCTGGCGAACGAACCGGCACCGCACCGGGCAAAGCTCGTGGGCCAGGCGTTGGCCGCCGTGCCGAACGACAGCTGGCAGGTCCGCACCGGAGACGGCCGTGATGTGGGGGCTGAGCAACCCGAAAGCTTCCACCGCGTCCTGGTGGATGTTCCCTGCACAGGCTTGGGAGCGCTGCGCCGCCGTCCGGAGTCCCGGTGGCGGCGCTCGCCCAAGGACATCGCAGACCTCGGCCCCCTGCAGCGCGAGCTGCTGGCATCCGCCCTGGCAGCCGTCCGGCCCGGAGGAGTGGTGGCGTATGTCACATGTTCGCCGCATCCGGCCGAAACCACCGCCGTAGTGGCTGACGCCATCCGGAAACGCGACGACCTTGAACTCCTTGACGCCGGGGCCGCGCTGGACGCTGTCAGCCTCACCGGCAACCTCGGCGCCGGGCACGAGCTGACGGCCCAACTCTGGCCCCACATCCACCACACCGACGCGATGTTCCTGGCCCTCATCAAAAAGAAGTCCTGATCAAGAAAGTCCTGCGCAGGCAGGAACTTTCTTCCCAAACACACCAGCACCTTCAGCGAAAGGCACTTCCGTGACGCAATGCTGCATCAACCCGAGCATCCTCTCCGCCGACTTCGTCAACCTTGAGGCCGAACTGCAGCGGATCAGCAATGCCGACGCCGTGCACGTGGACGTGATGGACAACCACTTCGTCCCCAACCTGACCCTCGGGCTGCCGGTGGTGCAGCGGATCCAGGCGGTCAGCCCCGTTCCGCTTGATGCGCACCTGATGATTGCCGATGCTGACCGCTGGGCGCCCGGGTTTGCCGACGCCGGGCTGGCGTCGGTCACCTTCCACGCCGAGGCCTCCATTGCACCCATCAAGCTCGCGCGGGAACTGCGCAGCAGGGGAGCCAAGGCCGGGATGGCCCTTCGTCCAGCCACGGCCATTGAGCCGTACCTGGACATGCTGCCGGAACTGGACATGTTGCTGATCATGACGGTGGAGCCGGGCTTCGGCGGCCAGGCGTTCCTGGATGTCACGCTGCCTAAAATCCGCAGGGCCCGGGCAGCCGTTGACGGTTCGGGACTGGGAGTGGCCATCCAGGTGGACGGCGGCATCACCGAAGAGACCATCACCCGGGCGGCCGAAGCCGGCGCCAACGTCTTCGTGGCCGGTTCCGCGGTCTACGGCGCGGACGATCCCGCCGCAGCCATCGACCTGCTCCGCGCCAAGGGAAGCCGGACGTTACGTGCGGCGACGGAATAACCGGCGGCCCCTGCCGGTTGTGGCACAATAACAACACACATACGTGCTCCGGGGTCGGTGTAAGTCCGAACCGGCGGTGACAGTCCGCGACCCGCGAGCCGGTGTCCTCCGACGAGGACCCGGCAGACGGTTGAACCGGTGGAATTCCGGTACCGACAGTTAAAGTCTGGATGAGAGAAGCACGTACAGCTGTATCTGCGGGCCTTTGGGCTCCGCAGCGTTCTGCTGTCGTATATCCCCGGAGCCATCGCGGTTCGAGAGGGAAGGAACGACACGAATGAACCCCCAGCGATGGCTCTTAAATGCCGCAAGTCCTGCTGCTTCCACGCCAGGCACCAACTACCCGATGGCCACCGCATGAGCGGCGCAGTTGAGCTGAAGCCCGCCGCCGGAGTGGTCACGGCCTTCAGCACCCATGAAGTAAGCGCCATGGAGCACGCCCTCCAGGCAGCCCTGCAGGGTCCGCGCGGTGCCAACCCCCTCGTGGGTGCCGTCGTCGTCGGACCCGACGGCCGCCACCTTGTCACCGGCTACCACCGCGGAGCCGGCACCGCCCACGCCGAAGCCGACGCAATAGCCCAGGCCGCCGCCGTCGGCCTGGACCTCTCCGGCTGCACCATGGTGATCACGCTCGAACCCTGCAACCACGTGGGCCGCACCGGGCCGTGCACGGAAGCGATCATCGCCGCAGGGATCACCGACGTGGTCTACGCCGTTGATGACCCCCACGACCCCGCCGCCGGGGGAGCGGCCACCCTCCGCGACGCCGGAGTGCGGGTCCGCAGTGGCCTCGGCGCCGACGAGGCGCTGGACCTGAACCGGCAATGGTTTGAGGCAGTCGCTGCCAAACGGCCCTTCGTTACGCTGCACATCGCGCAAACCCTGGACGCCCGGATCGCCGCGGAAGACGGCACCAGCCAGTGGATCTCCAGCCCGGAATCGCTGGCGGACAACCACGGGATCCGCAGCCGCATCGATGCCATCCTGGTGGGCACGCAGACCGTGCTGGTGGACAACCCCCGCCTGACCGCCCGCAACCCCGCCGGTGGACTCGCCCCCAAACAGCCCGTGCGGGCCGTCATGGGGCTCCGGGACATTCCCGACGACGCCGCAATCCGCGGCGACGACGGCCCTGGCCACCCACCTGCCCACGCGGGATCCCGCCGAAGCACTGTCCATGCTGTACGACGCCGGCGCCCGCCACATCATGGTGGAGGGCGGATCCCGCATCCTCAGCTCGTTCCTGTCGGCCGGGCTTGTGGATGAACTGATCATGTACCTCGCCCCTACCCTGCTGGGATCCGGCACCCCGGCCCTGGACGGGCTGGGCATCACCACCCTTGCCGACGCCCAGCAATGGGAATGGGATGCGTCCGACGGCGGCGCAGTGCGGACGCTGGGCCGGGACCTAAGACTTCACTTAAGACCGCAACGAAGAGTTGCACTGGACCACCAACCAACCCGCGATACCGCGGAGCAAGCCCAGGGAGGCCGCTGATGTTCACCGGAATTATTGCTGAGCAGGGGCAGGTGCTGTCAGTGGAGCGTGACGGCGACACCAGCGCCACCCTCCGGCTGCACGCACCCGGGTCCACGGAGGGCCTGGCACTTGGCGGCTCCATCGCCGTCAACGGGGTCTGCCTCACCGCAACCGCCATCGATGGCAAAGAGTTCAGCGTCGACGTCATGGGCGAGACCCTGGTCAGGAGCACCATCGGCGAACTCGCCACGGGCGACTCCGTCAACCTGGAACGCTGTGTCCCTGCCGGCGGCCGCCTGGACGGGCATGTGGTGCAAGGCCACGTGGACGGAGTGGGGGTCCTGCTGGAACGTGAACCCCAAGGCAACTGGGAGCGGTTGCGGTTCGGCGTGCCCGCCAACCTGGCCCGCTACATCGCAGAAAAAGGCTCCATCGCCATCGACGGCGTCTCCCTCACCGTGACTGCCGTCAGCCCGGCGGCCGAGCAGGCACCCGGGTTCGAGGTGGGCCTCATCCCCACCACGCTGGCGGAGACCGGCCTGGGCACCAAACACACCGGCAGCCGGGTAAACTTGGAAGTCGACGTCCTGGCCAAGTACACCGAACGGCTGCTTGCCTTCCGCGAACCCGGTGTTGCAGGCGCCGGCGAAGCCGCCATCGCAGGAGGCGCACGGTGAACGCCGCAGTACGCCTGGAAGCCGCCGTCGCCGGTGAACCGGCAGCCAATCAACCCGAGGACCGGGCCCAAGCACCCGGCAAAGGCCTGGACCGCATCGAGGACGCCGTGCGCGCCCTGGCCGCCGGCCGGCCGGTGCTGGTGGTCGACAATGAGGACCGCGAGAACGAAGGCGACATCATATTCGCCGCCCAGCACGCCACGCCTGCGCTGATGGGCTGGACCATCCGGTACAGCTCAGGCGTGATCTGCGTGCCGCTGACGGGCGCACGCGCCGATGAACTGGACCTGCCGCCGATGACGGCCGTCAACCAGGACGCAAAGGGCACCGCCTACACCGTCTCCTGTGATGCGGCCACCGGCGTCAGCACCGGAATTTCCGCGACGGACCGTGCCTTGACCGCCCGCATCCTGGCGGACCCGCACGCCGGCCCGGCCTCCGTGACCCGTCCGGGGCATATTTTTCCGCTCCGTGCAGTTGAGGGTGGTGTGCGGGAGCGCCAGGGCCACACCGAGGCCGCGGTGGACCTGTGCCGCCTTGCCGGCCTGGAGCCGGTCGGGGTGATCGCGGAAGTAGTATACGACGACGGTGAAATGATGCGCCTGGACGGTCTCAGGACGTTCGCGGCCGACCATGGGTGCCCGCTGATCTCGATCGAGGACCTGGTGGCGTACCTTGAAGCCGGGGCCGGGGGAACCCAGCGCGAGGAAGTCCGGGTAACACCGGGCGAAGAGAAGGAGAAGCCATGACGGCACAGGCAGCCAGAGACGACAGCCATCAAGACGGCCACCGGGACCACCACTCCGTACCCGGCGCCGGGACCTACCCCGTCAGCGGGGGCCCCGTTGTACAGCTGCCCACCGCCTTCGGCGACTTTGTGGCCCAGGCATGGACAGACCTCCTCACCGGCGTTGAACACCTCGCCGTCAGCTCGCCCAACGCGCCCACTGACGGCAAGGCCCCCTTGGTGCGGCTGCACTCCGAGTGCCTCACAGGTGACGTCTTCGGCTCCTACCGGTGCGACTGCGGGGAACAGCTCGCCTTCGCGCTGGAACTGATCCGGGACAACGGCGGCACGCTGCTCTACCTGCGCGGCCAGGAAGGCCGCGGCATCGGCCTTGCCAACAAAATCAAGGCTTACGCGCTGCAGGAAGCCGGCTTCGACACCGTGGAAGCCAACGAGCAACTGGGCCTGCCGGTTGACGCCCGGTGCTACAAGGCCGCGGCCCAGATCCTCGCCGAAATGGGACTGCACGAGGTCCGGCTGCTGAGCAACAACCCGGACAAGCAGAACAGGCTGGCCCAGGCAGGCGTCAAGGTAGTGGAAATGGTCCCCACGGAGGTTCCCTCCCGCGAGCAGAACATCCGGTACCTCCGCACCAAGAAGGACAGGATGGAGCACCGGCTCCTGCTGGACACCGACGTGGCATCCGTGCCCGTGACAGCCCCCGAATCCCCGTACGACCACGAACAAGACTGAACGGAACACGACAAACCTATGAGCGGACACGGCGCCCCCGACATCGACCTCAGCACCCTTAACCCGTCCGAGACTTCGCAGCTGAAGCTGGCCATCGTGGCAGCCAGCTGGCACACGCAGATCATGGACGGCCTCCTGGACGGCGCGCTGCGGGCCGCGAAGGACGCAGGCATCAGCGAACCCACCGTCCTGCGGGTTCCCGGCAGCTTCGAGCTGCCGGTGGCAGCCGCAAGGCTCGCCCCACATTTTGATGCCGTGGTTGCCCTCGGCGTCGTGATCCGCGGCGGCACGCCGCACTTTGACTACGTCTGCCAGGCCGCGACGTCGGGCCTCACCGACGTCAGCGTCTCCACCGGTGTCCCGGTGGGCTTCGGCGTGCTCACCTGCGACAACGAACAGCAGGGCCTGGACCGTGCCGGCCTGCCCGGCTCCAAGGAAGACAAGGGCCACGAGGCAGTGACCGCGGCTTTGGCCACCGCGGTCGTGCTGAAGCAGTACGCCTAGCACCGGCGTCCGGCGTTGCGGGCGCGGTGTGTATTCGCTCACATCGCGCCCGTCATGGAACGGCCCGGGAAGCGCCCGTGCGGCCGCACCAAGTAGGCTGGAGGGCGTGAAGAATTTCGAGACGCTGTTCGCTGAGCTCAGCGAGAAGGCAGCCACCCGTCCGGAAGGCTCCCGCACCGTCGCAGAATTGGAGTCCGGTGTGCACGGCATCGGCAAGAAAGTCGTTGAGGAAGCAGCCGAAGTTTGGATGGCTGCTGAATATGAATCCGATGAAGCAGCGGCAGAGGAAATTTCCCAGCTTTTGTACCACCTGCAGGTTCTGATGCTCGCCAAAGGCCTGACCCTGGAAGACGTCTACAAGCATCTGTAGCCACCGGTCCGGCGCTTGCCGCCGGGCCCACTGTGGCCTGCATTGCCTGAAAACCCAGACCTTCCACCCAGAAAGAATTTCCCATGCTGCGAGTAGCCGTCCCCAACAAGGGCTCCCTGTCCGAAGCCGCCTCCGCCATGCTCTCCGAAGCCGGATACCGCCAGCGCCGCGACAGCCGCGAACTGGTCATGGTGGACCCCGACAACGACATCGAGTTCTTCTTCCTCCGTCCCCGCGACATTGCGGTCTACGTGGGCCAGGGAACGCTCGACGTCGGCATCACCGGCCGTGACCTGCTGCTGGACGCGGAGGTGGAAGCCGAAGAGCTGCTGCCGCTTGGATTCGCCGCTTCCACCTTCCGGTTTGCCGGTCCGGTGGGCGACTTCAGTGCCGCTGCCGAGCTCGAAGGCAAGCGCCTGGCCACCAGCTACGACGGACTGCTGCGCAATTACCTTGCCGAACGCGGCATCAACGCAAAAGTCGTCAGGCTCGACGGCGCCGTTGAGTCCTCCGTCCGGCTGGGCGTCGCCGACGCCATCGCCGACGTCGTGGAGACCGGCAACACCCTCAAGGCCGCCGGCATGGAAATCTTCGGCGACCCCATCCTGAAGTCCGAGGCTGTCCTGATCCGCCGCACCGGCAACGGCGGCGCCGCAAACGGCACCGCCAAGGAAATCGAGGTCCTCATCCGGCGCCTCCAGGGCGTCCTGGTTGCCCGCCAGTACGTGCTGATGGACTACGACATCCGCAAGGAACTCGTAGAGAAGGCCGCCGGCCTGACCCCCGGCCTGGAATCGCCCACGGTATCGCCGTTGCGGGACTCCGACTGGGTCGCCGTCCGGTCAATGGTTCCCAAAAAGGAAACCAACCGGATCATGGATGAACTGTACGACCTTGGCGCCCGCGCCATCCTGGTCAGCAGCATCCACGCCTGCCGTATCTGACGCCGCCGGCACAGACACGGTCCAAGCCCAGTTCATCAGCACCGCAGAATCCCAGGAGTTCCCATGGCAGTAGCAGTTCGGGTCATTCCCTGCCTCGACGTCGATGCCGGACGCGTCGTCAAGGGCGTCAACTTCGAGGGCCTCCGGGACGCGGGCGACCCCGTGGAACTCGCCCACGCGGTACGACAAGGCAGGCGCCGACGAACTCACCTTCCTCGACGTCACGGCGTCCT
The DNA here is from genome assembly GCF_030944625.1 of Arthrobacter sp. SLBN-112. NCBI lineage: Bacteria > Bacillati > Actinomycetota > Actinomycetes > Micrococcales > Micrococcaceae > Arthrobacter > Arthrobacter sp. SLBN-112. Next base: position 3,358,996 of record NZ_JAUSXY010000001.1, on the reverse strand, counting down.
CCGGGAACCGCGAGACCACGTTCGACGTGGTCCGCCGCACCGCCGAGGAAGTGTTTATCCCGCTGACCGTCGGCGGCGGCGTCCGGGGCGTAGCCGAGGTGGACAAGCTCCTGCGCTATGGTGCGGACAAGGCCTCCATCAACACCGCTGCGGTGGCACGGCCGGATGTCATCGACGAAATCACGCGCCATTTCGGCTCCCAGGTGCTCGTTTTGTCCGTGGATGCCCGCCGCACCCGCCCGGGCTCCCAGCCCACGCCGTCGGGATTCGAAGTGACCACGCACGGCGGCCGCACCGGCACCGGGATTGACGCCATCGCCTGGGCCAGGGAAGCCGCCGACCGCGGGGTGGGGGAGATCCTCCTCAATTCCATCGACGCCGACGGCACCAAGGACGGCTTCGACCTCGAACTCATCAAACTGGTCCGGGCCGCCGTCAGGGTTCCGATCATCGCTTCAGGCGGCGCAGGGGAGCCCGCACACTTCCCGCCCGCGGTTGCCGCCGGCGCGGACGCCGTGCTCGCCGCGTCGATCTTTCACTGGGGGCCTGACGACATGATGTCCCAGGTCAAAGAGGCCATCCGCGCGGCAGGCTTCGAAGTACGCTGACGGTTTCGACAAGCTCGACCAACGGTGGTTGAGCCTGTCGAAACCTGATTTCGACAAGCTCAATCACCGGTGGTTGAACCGGCGGGGACGAATCCCTAGAGCCCTACTTCTGCCGACTGGAGGAGGGCGACGGCGTCCGGTTGGCCTTCGAAGGTGACCAGGGCGTGGCGCGTGCGGCCGTGGGCGTGCATCAGCAGTTCGCCCGGCTCACCGACGATCGCCACCGAAACGGGTGCCCGCTTGGCAACGTGGCGCGGACCGGACGGGCGGACCAGGACGATGCCGAGGTCCACGCCGCGGTACAGAATGGCGGCACGCTTGACCAGTTCGTCCCAGAGCGCATCCGAGTACGCCTCGTCCAGGGCCCGTGGCGCCCACCGGTCCACCGCGCGGCGGACGTCCTCGGTGTGCACGAAGTACTCGATCAGGTTTGCGCTTTCGTCCAGCGCCTTGATGCTCATCGGCGAGAGCGCCGGCGGACCCGCGCGGAAAGTGTTCACCAGCCGGGCGTAGTCCTCGGTGGTGGTCAGTTTGGCAGCAAGTTTGGCGGTGGCCTGGTCGGAGGCCTTGGCCAGGCTCTTGATGATCAAACCAAGCCCGACGGCGGCCTTCCGCTCGCGCAGGTACAGGTGCGCGGCAAGGTCCCTGGTGCGCCAGCCCTTGCACAGCGTGGGCGCATCAGGGCCGGCCGCAAGCAGGGTCTCGGCCAGGACTTCTCGGGACGGTTCGACGAAATGCATCACTTGTGAAACTAGCACGAGAGCTGCGAAGTTGGGCAGCATGGCGCCGCCCGGTGGCGTGCCGTTGTTCACATCGGGAGGGCGGCCGGCAAAGGCACTAGACTTGACCCGATGTCTGAGCAGCCAACCCCCGCCCCAACCGCCGGATCCATCGGATCCCGGGTACCGTCGTCGTCCGCTGAATCCGCCCCGGCAACACCAGCCGCCGGCCCGCTTCCCGAGGAGGTGGCAGCCGCGCTCAAGCGCGACGCCGCAGGCCTGGTGGCAGCGGTGGTCCAGCAGTTCGACACCAACGAGGTCCTGATGCTTGGTTGGATGGATGACGAGGCACTGCACCGGACCATGACCACCGGACGCGTCACGTTCTACTCGCGGTCACGCCAGGAGTACTGGCGCAAGGGCGACACCTCCGGGCACGTCCAGTGGGTCAAATCAGTTGCCCTGGACTGCGACGGCGACGCCCTGCTGGTCCGGGTCGACCAGGTAGGCGCCGCCTGCCACACCGGCACCCGCACCTGCTTCGACGGCAGGGACCTCAACGTCGTCGCAGGCCAGGCAAGCTAGGCCGGACCGGCTGCCGGGCCCGGCGTCCCGCCGCGGCCACCCAGCAAGCACAGTCAAGGAGTCCGGCACGGCCGGCCCTTTCGAAGAACAGGCGGACAAGCATAGCCATGCAGGACCTTGGAACCATCAGCCCAAGCCTCGAGGAATTCCGGGAACTCGCCGGCCACAGCCGTGTCATCCCCGTCAGGCTCAAGGTGCTGGCCGACGCCGAAACCCCAATCGGCCTGTACCGCAAGCTGGCGCAGGGCCAGCCCGGAACGTTTCTGATGGAATCGGCGGCTGTTGGTGGCGCCTGGTCCCGCTACTCCTTCATCGGTGCCAGGTCCCGCGCCACCTTGACCACCAAGGACGGCCAGGCGCACTGGCTGGGCGAACCGCCTGCCGGTGTTCCGGTGAGCGGCAGCCCCGTCGATGCCGTCCGCGACACCATCGACGCCCTGCGCACCGACCGCTTCGACGGGCTCCCGCCCTTCACCTCCGGCCTGGTGGGATTCCTGGGCTGGGAAACCGTCCGGCACTGGGAACGGCTGGTCAGCCCGCCCGAGGATGACCTGCAACTGCCGGAAATGGCACTGAACCTGGTCACCGACATGGCCGTGCACGACAACGTTGACGGCACGGTCCTGCTCATCGCCAACGCCATCAACTTCGACAACAGCTCCGAGCGCGTGGACGAGGCGTGGCACGACGCTGTCGCCCGGGTCAAGGAACTCCTGGCAAAGATCAGCGCCCCCGTGCCGCAGCCGGTCTCCGTGCTGGAACCGGCGGCCCTGGATTTTGCGTCCAGCGTCCAGGAACGCTGGGACGAGGCCGAGTACCTGGCCGCACTGGACCGCGGCAAGGAAGCCATCGTGGACGGCGAGGTCTTCCAGGTGGTGATCTCGCGACGGTTCGAGATGGATTGCCGGGCCTCCGCGCTGGACGTGTACCGCGTGCTGCGCAACACCAACCCCAGCCCGTACATGTACATCTTCAGCCTGGCCGACGCCGAGGGCCGCGAGTACTCCATCGTCGGGTCCTCGCCCGAAGCCCTGGTCACGGTCACCGGTGAGGAAGTCATCACCCACCCGATTGCCGGTTCCCGTCCGCGCGGAAAGACCGTGGAAGCGGACAAGGCCCTCGCCGAGGAACTGCTCGCGGACCAGAAGGAACGCGCCGAGCACCTGATGCTGGTGGACCTCTCCCGCAACGACCTCTCCAAGGTTTGCGTGGCGGGAACCGTAGATGTCACCCAGTTCATGGAGGTGGAGCGTTTCAGCCACATCATGCACCTGGTGTCCACCGTGGTGGGCAGGCTGGCACCGCAGGCCAAGGCCTATGACGTCCTGAAGGCGACCTTCCCGGCCGGCACCCTCTCGGGTGCGCCCAAGCCCCGCGCACTGCGCCTCCTGGACGAACTCGAACCGCACCGCCGCGGCATCTACGGCGGCGTGGTGGGCTACCTTGATTTCGCCGGCGACATGGACATGGCCATCGCCATCAGGTCCGCACTGATCCGTGAAGGCCGGGCCTACGTCCAGGCCGGTGGCGGCATCGTGGCTGACTCGGTGAACCCCACGGAGGCCCTTGAGACTGTCAACAAAGCCGCCGCCCCGCTGCGCGCAGTCCACACGGCCGGCTCCCTGCACAACATCTCCGCGGAATCACTCCCCGGCGGGACGGAGTCCTGATGTCTGATTCCGGGTTGGCCGCAGGCAGCGTGGGGAAACCAGGCAAGGCCAGGAAGGCCCGGGCCACTCCGGTGTGGGCGCGCAAGTCCACGCTGGTGCTGCTGATCGTGCTCCTGGCCCTGGCCGCGTTCGGCACCACCACCCAGACGTGGATGACCGCCACGCTTGACCCCAACCAGACAGGTGCGGCGCAAAGCGTCCTCCCCGTGCAGGGGAGCAAGGCGGCCACCACCGTCACGGCCCTGGCGCTGGTGGCCCTGGCCGGCGGACTTGCCGCCTCCATTGCCGGCAGGATCGCCAGGTGGGTCATCACCGCGATCATCATCTTTGCTTCGGCCGGCATCGTGGCCGCCGCCGCCACCGTCCTCGCGGACCCGCTGGCAGCCGCTCAGGGAACCATCGCCACCGCCACCGGCGTCTCCGGCAGCCAGGCGCACGTTGAGCTGACCACTTTCCCGGCAGTCGCCGTCGTCGCCGGCTGCCTCCTGGCCCTGGCCGCCCTGCTGATTATTCCCGCGTCACGACACTGGAAGGCGCGCACCAAATATGACGTGCCCGTCGCAGCGGGGTCAGCCGCACCGGCCGGACCCGTGGACGAGATCGACAGCTGGGACAGGCTTTCGCGCGGCGACGACCCCACCTAAGGGCGGCCGCCGCCGTCACCGGAACCGGCGGGACACCTGACGGTACGCGGGCGGCAGCCAAAAAATGGCAGAATGTAAGCAGTATCCATCCTGAGGAGATTTCCATGAGCAAAGCACCTGCGTCCGTTTCCACGTCAGGCACCCGCACGGTAGCCCCCGGCGCCATTGACCACAGCCAGGACCTTGGCCACGGCAACAGCCCGGCCGCCTGGACCTGCGTCATCGTCATGCTCGTCGGAGCACTCATCGCAGCCATCGCGTTCGTCATCGCCAGCACCCCCATCTTCATTGGCGGGGCCGTGGTCATGGTGATCGGATTGATCCTCGGTTACGTTATGCGCAAGGCAGGCTACGGCGTCGAAGGCAGCAAGCTGAAGAACTCCGGCCACTGATGGCAACTGTTCTCGACGACATCAACGCAGGTGTCCGGGAGGATATGGAGGCCAGGAAGCGGCTCATTTCGCTGGCTGAGCTGAAGGACCGCGCCGGCTCAGCCGCGCCGGCGCACGACGCCTGGGCGGCCCTTGGCGGCACCTCCCCAACCCGGGAACAGCTGAAAGTCATCGCGGAGATCAAGCGCCGCAGCCCCTCCAAAGGCGATCTCGCCAGCATCGGGGATCCGGCATCGCTGGCCAGGCAGTACGCCGACGGCGGTGCCTCCGTCATCAGCGTCCTCACCGAACAGCGACGCTTCAACGGTTCCCTCGCCGACCTCGACGCCGTGCGCGCCGCCGTCGACGTCCCGCTGCTCCGCAAGGACTTCACACTTGACGAGTACCAGATCTGGGAGGCCCGTGCCCACGGTGCCGACCTCATCCTCCTGATCGTTGCCGCGCTCTCCGACGCCCAACTCACCGAGTTCAGCGCCCTCAGCGCCGAACTGGGCATGAACGTGCTGGTGGAGACGCACACCGAAGAGGAAATCGAGCGTGCCGTGGCGGCCAACGCCCGGATCATCGGCGTCAACGTGCGTAATTTGAAGACGCTCGACGTCGACCGTTCAGTCTTCGCCTCATTGGCGGGCCTGATCCCCGGCGAAGCGGTCGTGGTCGCCGAATCGGGGGTCCGCGACGCCGCCGACGTCACGCATTACGCCGCAAGCGGCGCCAACGCGATACTGGTGGGCGAGGCCCTGGTGAGCCACGCGACTCCCCGGGAACGGATTGCCGAATTCACTGCCGCGGGTGCCGCCGCGATCGCCGCGCGCCGCTGACGGCACCTGGCGCACCCTGCATTGCGGAGCCGGCCGGGGCCGGCCCCGCAATGCCTGCAATCACCGATCCGGCCTCCGCCGGAACAGCACACTTTTGACCGATCAACTTGGAACAGGACGGGACTGATGGCCGACGCACCCTCAGGGAACGCTGAGAACAACACCGCGGAAGCATTCCTGCAGGGCGGATCCCTCCGCCACGCGCCGGGGCCGTACTTCGGCAGCTACGGTGGCCGGTGGATGCCCGAGTCCTTGATCGCCGCCCTGGACGAACTTGAGGAAACCTTCAACAAGGCCAAGGACGATCCCGAGTTCCGGGCGCAGATAGCCGACCTGAACAAGAACTACTCCGGGCGGCCGTCGCTGCTGACCGAGGCCAAACGGTTTTCCCAGCATGCCGGGGGAGTGCGGGTGTTCCTCAAGCGCGAGGACCTCAACCACACGGGTTCGCACAAGATCAACAACGTCCTGGGCCAGGCACTGCTCGCCAAGCGCATGGGCAAGACCCGGATCATCGCCGAAACCGGCGCCGGCCAGCACGGCGTGGCCAGCGCCACCGCCGCTGCTCTCCTGGGCTTGGAATGCGTGGTGTACATGGGGGCCGAGGACTGCCGCCGCCAGGCACTGAACGTTGCCCGGATGGAGCTCCTGGGTGCCAAGGTCATCCCGGTCACCAGCGGATCCCAGACCCTCAAGGACGCCATCAACGACGCCCTCCGGGACTGGGTGGCCAACGTTGCCAACACGCACTACCTGCTCGGGACCGCTGCCGGGGCCCACCCGTTCCCCGCCATGGTCCGGTACTTCCACGAGGTCATCGGGGAGGAAGCCCGCGCCCAGATCCTGGAGCAGGAGGGCCGGCTCCCCGACGCCGTCTGCGCCTGCATCGGCGGCGGATCCAACGCCATCGGCATCTTCCACGGCTTCCTGGATGACCCTTCCGTCAAGATCTACGGCTTCGAGGCCGGCGGCGACGGCGTGGAGACCGGCCGGCACGCCGCCACCATCTCGTTGGGCAAGCCCGGCGTGCTGCACGGCGCCCGCTCCTACCTGATGCAGGACGACGACGGGCAGACCATCGAGTCGCACTCCATCTCCGCAGGCCTGGACTACCCCGGGGTCGGCCCGGAACATTCCTACCTCTCGGACATCGGGCGGGTCAGCTACGAGCCCATCACCGATACCGAAGCCATGGAAGCCTTCCGCCTCCTGTGCCGCACTGAGGGCATCATTCCCGCCATCGAGTCCGCGCACGCGCTGGCCGGCGCCATCAAGGTGGGCCAACGGCTTGCCGCGGAAGACCCCGCCAACGCTGGGGAGAAGATCGTCATCGTCAACCTCTCCGGTCGCGGCGACAAGGACGTGGCCACCGCGGCCGAATGGTTTGACCTGCTGGATAAGAATTCCGCCGAATCCGAAATCGGCAAAGAGGGGGAGCAGCTGTGAACCACGCAGAGATGACCAGCAAGTCGGCAGCCGCCATCGACCGGGCCCGCTCCCAGGGGCGGGCGGCACTCATCGGGTACCTCCCCGCCGGCTACCCCAGCGTTGAGGACACCATCGCCGCAGGCATCGCCCTGGCAGAGAACGGCGCCGACCTGATCGAGATCGGCATTCCGTATTCCGACCCCGTCATGGACGGCCAGGTCATCCAGGCCGCCACCACCGAGGCGTTGGCCAAGGGCTTCCACGTCAAGCAGGTCTTCGACGTCGTCGCCGGCATCACCAGCAAGACCGACGCCGCCGTCCTGGTCATGACCTACTGGAACCCGGTGGTCCGGATGGGCGTGGACGAATTCTCCCGGCGCCTTGCCGAGGCCGGCGGGGCTGGGCTCATCACGCCGGACCTGATTCCGGATGAGGCCGCCGAGTGGATGGCAGCCTCGGACAAGTACGGCCTGGACCGGGTGTTCCTGGTGGCCCCGTCCTCCACCGCCGAGCGCATGCAGCGAACCGTGGACGCAAGCCGCGGATTCGTGTACGCCGTCTCCATCATGGGCGTCACCGGTGCCCGGACATCGGTCAGTACGGCGGCGAAGGACGTAGTGGCAGCAGCCCACGCGGCCGGCGCCGAGCGCGTCTGCGTTGGACTTGGGGTTTCCACCGCGGACCAGGTCCGCGAGATTGCCGCCTACGCCGAAGGCGTCATCGTGGGTACGGCGCTGGTCGCGGCCATCCGCGACGGGGGAGTGGACGCGGTCGCCGCCCTCACCAAGGACCTCAGCACCGGCCTGGCGCCGGAAGCCGGCCACACCACGGACGGAGCCTAAGCCATGCAGGCACTGATCCAGGCAGCCGCACTGGCACCCGCCATGGTGTCCGGCAGTATCCCCAGCCCCAGCTGGTCAGGGTTCGACATCCCGCTGCCGTGGGGCAGCCTGCGGATCCACGCCTACGCGCTGTGCATCCTGGCCGGAATTGTCGTTGGGCTGTGGCTGACCTCCGTCCGCTGGGCCAAGCGCGGTGCCCCCGACGGCAGCGTGTGGGACATTGTCATCTGGGCCATTCCCTTCGGCATCATCGGCGGCCGCCTCTACCACGTGGTCTCCTCACCGGATGCGTACTTCGGCCCCGGCTTCGACGGCACCGGCGACCTATCGCTGATTCCGCAGATCCAGCGCGGTGGCCTCGGAATCTGGGGCGCCGTCGTCCTGGGCGCCGTCGGTGCGTGGATCGGTTGCCGCCGCAGCGGCGTCAAGCTCAGCGCCTTCGTCGACGCAGCCGCACCCGGCCTGCTCCTGGCCCAGGCCCTGGGACGCTGGGGCAACTACTTCAACCAGGAACTCTTCGGCGGCCCCACCACGCTGCCGTGGGGGCTGCAGATCGACGCCAACAACCCGAACTTCCCGGCCGGGCTGCCTGCAGACACCCTCTTCCACCCCACCTTCCTCTACGAGTCGCTGTGGAACGTGGCAGGCGTGCTGATCCTGCTCGCCCTGGACCGGCGGTTCAATTTCCGGCGGAGCAGGCTGTTCTGGCTGTACGCCATGTACTACACCCTGGGCCGCGTCTGGATCGAAGCGATGCGCATTGACGACGCCGAACAGATCAACATTTTCGGCATTACCGCCCGGCTCAACGTGTGGACCAGCATCGTCGTGTTCGTGGCGGCCCTGATCGCCTTCCTCCTGCTGGGCCTCAAGGGCCGGCCGGAGCCGGACACCGTGTACCTGCCGGGCCGCGAACCGGACGAAACACCCGTGGCCGAGTCAACCATGGAAGACGACGAGGAAGTCCGTGATCCGGACACTGTTGTCTCAGATAGTGATTCGCGTGGTAATCTCCCAGGTAACCAAAGCGGTTCCCGGCATGCTTCCGACCCCACGGAAGAAACCGCGGCGGCTCCGGCAGGCTCCAAGCCTGGTCTGGATGCCACGGCTTCCGGAACTTCCGGCAGCACAGCCACAGGACCCGCATCGGAGGCCGGCACCGGTAAGTAGGAAGCCGGCCAGGCAGGGCAGCAGAGCCACCGCTCGAAGGGCCCGAAACCACAATGTCGTGGCATGGGGCCCGTCCTGGCAGCAAAGAGATGCCGCCGGATGAAGCCCCGGGCAGCTACCTGCGTAACCGTTAGTTCAGCAGGCTGCGCTGACCTACAATTTCCAGTAATCAACACTTTGTTGTGCCCTTGCAACGGCGCCGACGAGTGGGGCCAACGGTGTCCCTTCCATACGCACGATCAGGAGGAAGGACGTCTCCCATGACCCAAACTCTTAACACTCCCAGCTGGTCCGAACCGGAACAGCCTGAGACTGCACTGTCGCCGTTCAAGCGCTTCGCCGCCATGCCGGAGGCTGCCGGGCTGTACAACCCGGAGCAGGAGAAGGACGCGTGCGGCCTTGCCATCATCGCGACCCTGCGCGGGGAGCCCGGGTACGACATCGTCGATGCTGCCCTGACTGCCCTGCGCAACCTTGAACACCGCGGCGCCGTGGGCGCCGACGAGGGAACGGGCGACGGCGCAGGGCTGCTCATGCAGATCCCCGACGAGTTCTTCCGGGCAGTCACCGAGTTCGAGCTGCCCGCGCCCGGCCAGTACGTGGCCGGCACGGCGTTCCTGCCTGCAGAGCAGCGGGAAGCCAACGCAGCCAAGGCAGGCATCGAGGGCCTGGCCGCCGACGAGGGCCTGAAGGTCCTTGGCTGGCGCGAGGTGCCGGTTGTCGCCGATCTCGTGGGCGCCATGGCCCGCGCCTGCATGCCCTACTTCTCCCAGCCTTTCCTGGCCTCGGCCAGCGGCGAGGAACTGGACCGCAACGAACTCGACTCCCGTGCCTGGCGGATCCGCAAGCGCGCCCAGAACAAGTTCGGCGTGTACTTCCCCTCGCTGTCCTCGCGGACCATCGTCTACAAGGGCATGCTGACCACCGCCCAGCTGGAGCCCTTCTACCCGGACCTTTCGGACAAGCGCTTCAAGACCAAGCTGGCGATCGTCCACTCGCGCTTCTCCACCAACACGTTCCCGTCCTGGCCGCTGGCCCAGCCGTTCCGCACCATCGCCCACAACGGTGAAATCAACACCGTCAAGGGCAACCGGAACTGGATGCGTGCCCGCCAGTCACAGCTGGCCAACCCGCTGCTGGGCGACTCTCCCGAAGAGCTGTACCCCATCTGCACCCCCGGTGCGTCGGACTCCGCGTCCTTCGACGAGGTAGCCGAGCTGCTCTGGCTCTCCGGCCGCCCCATTACGCACTCGATCATGATGATGATCCCCGAGGCCTGGGAAAACCACGCCACCATGGATCCTGCACGGCGCGCGTTCTACGAGTACCACTCGCTGCTGATGGAACCGTGGGACGGCCCTGCCGCCGTCTCCTTCACCGACGGCAACCTGGTGGGCGCCACCCTGGACCGCAACGGCCTGCGCCCCGGCCGCTTCTGGATCACCGAAGACGGCCTGATCGTCTTCGCTTCCGAGGTGGGCGTGATCGACGTCGAGCCCTCCAAAGTGGTCAAGAAGGGCCGCGTGTCCCCGGGCAAAATGTTCCTGGTGGACACCGAGGCCGGCCGCATCATCGACGACGAAGAGGTCAAGGCCGAAGTCGCCGCGGCCAACCCGTGGGCCGAGTGGGTCAAGGACAACCTGATCGACCTCAACGAGCTGCCCGAGCGTGAGCACGTGGTCCACACCGCCGCGTCCGTGAACATCCGCCAGCGCACCTTCGGGTACACCACCGAGGAACTGAAGATCCTGCTGGGCCCGATGGCCCGCACCGGTGCCGAGCCGCTGGGCGCCATGGGTTCCGACACCCCGGTGGCGGTCCTGTCCAAGCGCCCCCGGCTGCTCTTCGACTACTTCGTGCAGTCCTTCGCGCAGGTGACCAACCCGCCGCTGGACGCCATCCGCGAGGAACTGGTCACGTCCCTGACGTGCGCCATCGGACCCAACGGCAACCTGCTGGACACCAAGCAGGTGCGCCAGCCGCAGGTCCAGCTGCCGTTCCCGGTGATCAACAACGACCAGCTCGCCAAGATCGCCAACATCGAGGATGCCGATGGCAACCGCGTGGCCATGAAGGTCCGCGGCCTGTACCGCCCTGAAGGCGGCGAGAACGCACTGCGTGCCCGGCTCACCGAAATCTGCGAGCAGGTCTCCGGTGCCATCAACCGCGGTGTCCAGTACATCGTGCTCTCCGACCGTGACTCCAATGCCCAGTGGGCGCCGATCCCGTCCCTGCTGCTGGTCAGCGCCGTGCACCACCACCTGCTGCGCAGCGCCAACCGCACCAAGACCGCCCTGGTGGTCGAGGCCGGCGACGTCCGCGAGACACACCACGTGGCCGTCCTGATCGGCTACGGCGCGTCCGCCGTCAACCCGTACCTGGCCATGGAATCCGTGGAGCAGCTCATCGCGGCAGGCGACGTGACGGGCGTGACCCCGCAGGACGGCGTCTACAACCTGATCAAGGGCCTTGGCAAGGGTGTCCTGAAGATCATGTCCAAGATGGGCATCTCCACTGTGGCCTCCTACACGGGCGCCCAGACGTTCGAGGCATTGGGCTTGGGCCAGGAACTGGTGGACGAATTCTTCGCCGGCACGCACTCCCAGCTGGGCGGCGTGGGGCTGGACGTCATCGCAGCCGAGGTTTCCGCACGCCACCAGATGGCATACCCGGAAGGTGGCATCGAGCAGCCGCACCGGCCCCTGCTGGGCGGCGGCGAGTACCAGTGGCGCCGCGACGGCGAACCGCACCTGTTCAACCCGGAGACCGTCTTCCGGCTGCAGCACGCCACGCGTGAGCGCCGGTACGACATCTTCAAGGCCTACACCAAGGGCGTGGACGATCAATCCACCAACCTGATGACCCTGCGCGGGCTGCTCAAGTTCAAGAACGAGCGCCCCTCGGTTCCGCTTGAGGAAGTGGAGCCCGTCTCCAGCATCGTCAAGCGGTTCTCCACCGGAGCCATGAGCTACGGCTCCATCTCCCAGGAGGCCCACGAGACGCTGGCCATCGCCATGAACCAGTTGGGCGGCAAGTCCAATACCGGTGAAGGCGGCGAGGACGTGGACCGCCTGCTCGACCCCAAGCGCCGCTCTGCCGTCAAGCAGATCGCGTCCGGCCGGTTTGGCGTGACCAGCCTGTACCTGACCAACGCCGACGACATCCAGATCAAGATGGCCCAGGGTGCCAAGCCCGGCGAAGGCGGCCAGCTGATGGCGCAGAAGGTCTACCCCTGGGTGGCCCGCACGCGCCACTCGACCCCCGGCGTCGGACTCATCTCCCCGCCCCCGCACCACGACATCTACTCGATCGAGGACCTGGCGCAGCTCATCTACGATGCCAAGCGCGCCAACCCGTCCGCACGGGTGCACGTGAAGCTCGTCTCCGAAGTGGGGATCGGCACAGTGGCGTCCGGCGTGACCAAGGCGAAGGCCGACGTCGTACTGGTTTCCGGCCACGACGGCGGAACCGGCGCCTCGCCGCTCAACTCGCTCAAGCACGCCGGTGTTCCCTGGGAGCTTGGCCTGGCCGAGACCCAGCAGACACTGATGCTCAACGGCCTGCGCGACCGCGTGGTGGTGCAGGTTGACGGCCAGCTCAAGACCGGACGCGACGTTGTCATCGCCGCGCTGCTGGGCGGCGAGGAATTCGGCTTCGCCACCGCACCGCTCGTGGTGGAAGGCTGCATCATGATGCGCGTCTGCCACCTGGACACCTGCCCGGTGGGCGTTGCCACCCAAAACCCCGAGCTTCGTGCCCGCTTCAGCGGCAAGCCGGAGTTCGTGGTCAACTTCTTCGAGTTCCTGGCCGAGGAAGTCCGCGAAATCCTCGCCGAGCTTGGTTTCCGGAGCCTCGAAGAGGCCATAGGCCACGCCGAGGTCCTGGACGCCCGCGACGCGGTCAACCACTGGAAGGCCGACGGCCTGGACCTGGACCCGATCCTGCACGGCCTGGAGTTCGACGACGACGCGCCGCTGCGGAACATGACCGGCCAGAACCACGAGCTGGACAAGCACTTCGACCAGCGGCTGATCACCATGGCCACCGAGGCGCTGACGGACCGCAGCCCCGTGAAGATCAACGTGGACGTCATCAACACCGACCGTTCCGTTGGCACCATGCTCGGCCACGTCGTCACCAAGACCTATAGCACCGATGTGCTGGCCACGGACACGATCGACATCACGCTGAACGGCACTGCCGGTCAGTCGCTGGGCGCCTTCCTGCCGGCGGGCATTACCCTGCGGCTGTTCGGCGACTCGAACGACTACGTGGGCAAGGGCCTCTCCGGCGGCCGGATCATCGTCCGACCGGACCGCACCAACGTCTTCAAGGCGGAGACCAACGTCATCGCCGGCAACGTTATCGGCTACGGCGCCACCAGTGGTGAGATGTTCCTGCGCGGCCAGGTGGGCGAACGCTTCCTGGTCCGCAACTCCGGTGCCACGGCCGTCGTCGAAGGTATTGGCGACCACGGCTGCGAGTACATGACCGGCGGCCAGACGCTGATCCTGGGGCGCACCGGGCGCAACTTCGGCGCGGGCATGTCCGGCGGCACCGCCTACGTGCTGGACCTGCGGACCACCCGCGTCAACAAGCAGGCCCTCGAATCCGGCGAGCTGCAGCTGCGCGAGCTCGACGCCGAGGACCGCGACATTGTCCATGGGCTGCTGGTGAAGCACATCGAGGAAACCGACTCCCAGTTGGCGGCGCGGCTCCTCGAGAACTTCGACGACACCGCTGCCCGCATTACCAAGGTGCTGCCGCGCGACTACGCGGCCGTGCTGCAAACCCGTCTTGACGCCATCGAAGAGGGCCTTGACCCTGACGGCGAAGAAGTATGGTCTCGAATCCTGGAGGTGACCGGTGGCTGATCCACGCGGATTTCTGAAAGTACGCCAGCGTGAAACCCAGCCGCGCCGTCCCGTTCCCGTGCGCATCATGGACTGGAAGGAAGTCTACGAAGCGCAGGAGAAGGGCGTCCTGAAGGCGCAGGCCGGACGTTGCATGGACTGCGGCGTTCCGTTCTGCCACCAGGGCTGCCCCCTGGGAAACCTCATTCCCGAGTGGAACGACCTCATGTGGCGGGACAAGGGCGAGGAAGCGATTGAGCGGCTGCACGCCACCAACAACTTTCCCGAGTTCACCGGCCGGCTGTGCCCTGCGCCGTGCGAGGCCTCCTGTGTGCTGGGGATCAACCAGCCCGCCGTCACCATCAAGCAGGTTGAAGTTTCGATCATCGATGAGGCGTTCGAGAACGGCTGGGTCAACCCGCTGCCGCCCGCGCGCCTGACCGGCAAGACCGTTGCGGTGGTCGGGTCAGGCCCGGCAGGCCTGGCCGTCGCGCAGCAGCTCACCCGCGTGGGCCACACCGTGGCAGTCTACGAACGCGACGACAAGATCGGCGGATTGCTGCGCTACGGCATCCCCGACTTCAAGATGGAAAAAGAGCAGGTGGACCGCCGCGTCGAGCAGATGAAGGCCGAAGGCACCCGCTTCCGGACCGGCGTGGCCGTGGGGACCGACGTGACCTGGGAGCAGCTGCGCCGGCGCTACGACGCCGTCGTGGTGTGTACCGGTGCCACCGTCCCGCGCGACCTGCCCATCCCGGGCCGGGACCTCGAAGGCGTCCACTTCGCCATGGACTACCTGGTGCCCGCCAACCGTGTGGTGGCCGGGGAAGCCATCGACAACCAGATCCACGCCAACGGCAAGCACGTGATCATCCTGGGCGGCGGTGACACCGGTGCCGACTGCCTCGGCACCGCCCACCGGCACGGCGCAGCATCCGTGACCACCCTGGCGATCGGCAAGCAGCCTCCGGCCGAACGTGCCAGCCACCAGCCGTGGCCCACGTTCCCCAACCTCTTCGAGGTGGCCAGCGCCCACGAGGAAGGCGGCGAACGCACCTACCTCGCGTCCACCGTTGAATTCGTTGGCGAAAACGGAAAGCTCACCGGCGTCAAGGTGGCCGAAACCGAATTCGTCGACGGCAAGCGCCTCCCCAAGGCCGGCACCGAGCGGATCATTCCCGCCGACCTCGTGTTCCTGTCCCTGGGGTTCACCGGAGCCGAACCGGCCGGCATCACCGAACAGGTGCACGCCGACTTCGACGGCCGCGGCAACGTTGCGCGCGACGGCTACTACATGACCAACACCGAGGGTGTCTTCGTTGCCGGTGACGCCGGCCGCGGGCAGTCCCTCATCGTGTGGGCCATCGCCGAGGGCCGCGCCGCCGCAGCAGCAGTGGACAAGTACCTGATGGGAAGCACCATCCTTCCCGCTCCCGTCGCGCCGACGGACCGCGCCATCGCCGTCCTCTAGGGGTGCATCGAGGGTTCACCTCGCCGACAACTTAACCAATGCAAGTGACCAATAGGGTAGGTATATGAGACGCGCAAAAATTGTGGCTACGTTTGGCCCGGCAATTGCCAGCTACGAGAACACCCTGGCTGTGCTGGAGGCCGGCGTTGACGTCGCCCGCATGAACATGAGCCACGGCGATTACACCGTGCACGACAACACCTACGAAAACGTCCGCAAGGCGGCAGCGGACCTGGGCAAGGCCGTGGCGATCATGGCCGACCTGCAGGGCCCAAAGATCCGCCTGGGCCGTTTCGTTGACGGTCCGCACGCCCTGGCCGTGGGTGACATCTTCACCATCACCACCGAGGACGTTCCCGGCACCAAGGAGATTTGCTCCACCACCCTGAAGAGCCTCACCGAGGACGTCAACGTGGGGGATGCGTTGCTGATCGACGACGGCAAGGTGGCGTTGCGCGCCATTGAGGTCGACGACGTCAAAGTCGTTGCCGAGGTGACCGTCGGCGGCATGGTGTCCAACAACAAGGGCATCAACCTTCCGGGCGTGGCCGTCAACGTTCCCGCCCTGAGCGAGAAGGATGAGGACGACCTCCGCTGGGCGATGCGCCGCGGCGTGGACCTGGTGGCTCTCTCGTTCGTCCGTGATGCATCGGACATCGTCCGTGTGCACGAGATCATGGATGAAGAAGGCCGCCGCGTGCCGGTCATCGCCAAGATCGAGAAGCCGCAGGCTGTTGAACAGCTGCCGGAGATCATCGACGCGTTCGACGCGATCATGGTGGCCCGTGGCGACCTCGGCGTGGAGCTTCCGTTGGAGGAAGTGCCGATCGTGCAGAAGCGCGCCATCGAGCTGGCCCGCCGCTGGGCGAAGCCGGTCATCGTGGCCACCCAGGTGCTTGAGTCCATGATCGACAACCCGCGCCCGACCCGTGCAGAGGCATCCGACTGCGCCAACGCCGTCCTCGATGGTGCCGACGCCGTCATGCTTTCCGGTGAGACCAGCGTGGGCAAGTACCCGATCGAAACGGTCAAGACCATGGCCCGGATCATCGAATCCACCGAGGTCCACGGCCTGGAGCGCGTCCCCCCGCTGGGGACCAAGCCCAAGACCCGTGGTGGCGCCATCACCCGTGCCGCCGTCGAAATCGCCGACCAGCTGGACGCCAAGTACATCTGTGCGTTCACCCAGTCCGGTGACTCCGCCCGACGCCTGTCCCGCCTGCGCCCCATCAAGCCGGTCTTCGCGTTCACCCCGGTGGAGCAGGTCTGGAACCAGATGGCGCTGACCTGGGGCATCCAGCCGGTGCTGGTGCAGATGGTGGACCACACCGACGCCATGACCGCACAGGTGGACCGCAGCCTCGAGGAAATGGGCCTGGTGCAGGACGGTGACCTGGTGGTCATCGCTGCCGGTTCCCCTCCCGGAAAAGCCGGTTCCACCAACTCGCTGAAGGTGCACAAGGTAGGCGACCTCGCCGACTCCACGCGCGCCGGTGAAGTCAGCAGCAACAAGGAAAAGCTCGGCCCCTGGCCGGAAAAGAAGAAGAAGGCCTAGGCTTTCGAACCAAAAAGGGAGGATCCCCGCCGCTTGGCGGGGATCCTCCCTTTTTAGTGCTCCGGCGTGTAGACCGTCCGGTGATTGAGCCTGTCGAAATCCCTGATGGTCCCGGCCGGCCCGGCCCGCGGCCTAGTTGACCTGGTTGATGATGGTTTCGGCGACCTCGCGCATGCTGAGGCGGCGGTCCATGGAGGTCTTCTGGATCCAGCGGAAGGCTTCCGGTTCCGTCAGGCCCATTTTGGTGGTCAGCAGGCTCTTGGCGCGTTCAACGAGTTTGCGGGTGGCGAACTGTTCCTGCAGGTCGGAGACCTCGCTCTCGAGGGCCTTGATCTCCTCATGGCGGGAGAGGGCGATCTCCAGGGCCGGGATGAGGTCTGCGGGTGTGAACGGCTTGACCACGTACGCCATGGCGCCGGCGTCGCGGGCGCGTTCCACCAGTTCCTTCTGGCTGAACGCGGTCAGCAGCACCACGGGCGCGATGCGGGCCTTGACGATCTTCTCGGCTGCGGAAATGCCGTCCATGACGGGCATCTTGACGTCCATGAGGACCAGATCCGGCTTCAGTTCCTCGGCGAGCTGGACGGCCTTCTCGCCGTTGTCCGCCTCACCCACGACGTCGTAGCCTTCGCCGCGCAGGATCTCGATGATGTCGAGGCGGATGAGGGTTTCATCCTCTGCCACAATGACGCGGCGCGCCGGCTGGGACGTGGACTTGGACTCCGTCTGTTCAGTCACGGGATCTCCTTGAAAAGGTACGGCGGGACATCACTATCTTAGGTGCCACCGCGGCTGTACTTGGCTTGCAGGGTTTGTTTGCGGCGACGGCGGCGCGATTCTGGAATTCAGCCTATCTGCATGTAGAGTAATTCCGCGTACGTGAAGCGATCGCGTTGCTCACAGTCAGCTGTGGGCGTAGCGGTTTGCTCCATGTATTCCGCGCCCGAGTGGCGGAATTGGCAGACGCGCCGCACTCAAAATGCGGTATCGAAAGGTGTGTGGGTTCGAGTCCCACCTCGGGCACGGTGTTTCCGCAGGTCAGAAGCTTTTTAAGCTGAGTAGTGTTGACAAAGCTTGACACTTTCCCGCTTCGGGTGTTCTCCAGTCCTTAATAAGTAGCTTCCGGCCGCCCCGCAGAGGGCTGCATGCTGCCGCCGACTCTGCAACGTGCCATAGTTCTCTGGCTGCCGGTCCGATGGTGCCTGACTAGGCCTTTCCTGGAGGTCGCCGGAATTAGCGTCATGATGTGACACGGTTTCAGGCACCTCATGCGCAGACCGTCGTTAAGTTTGAGCTGCATTCGGTTCCAGGTGCACCGGAGCGTCGCGTCGACGACACGCAGAAGACTGGCACGGAGAATGAAGCGCCCGGTGAAGCCCGCGCCCCAAGAGTCTCGAAACCGCGGGAATTGGTACACACGGGCGCGAGGCGCGGCAAGTATCCCGCAACTTTGTTTGTTCGGCAGTTGCGCTCCCGCGGGGTGTCGGGATTCAACGTTTCCGTCAAGAGGTGACTCTGTGCGGCGGCATCGCAGCCTTTAGTGTGCCCCTCGCTCAAGATCTGATAGTTCAGATTCCAGTTGCTGGGTCAGGGTCCGAAGGCGGCGGATGTGCTCTTGGGAGACGCCTCCGGGCTGGGTTGTAACTTGTGCGTCGACATCGAAAACGGTGTTGGGGCTGTGCCAGACGTTGAACCACTCGAGGCCATGGCCGAGAGCGTCGCGGGTAACTCCTTGAAGCAGCAGCAGCGGTTCGCGCGTGTTGATGTTGAGCTTCCCGGCTAGGTCGGGATCCGATGAGACTGCCTGTACTTGGCGGGGGCCGCCGGCGGGGTGGTAGCCGTGGTCCCGCATCAGGCTCAACAGGGACGCATCTTCCAGCAGTTCGACGGTGAAGTGCGGGAAGAAGTCGCGAGGGACCCAGGTCCGCATGAATGCCACAGGAAGGTCGTCGAGGTAGCGAACCCGCTCGATCTTCCAGGTGTTGGTGGTGTTGAGGGCCTCGATGCCGGCCAGGGGAGGCTCGGCCGGTTCCACGGTGAGGACGTGGGTGCGGAGGCGCTGGCCGTGTGCTGCGGCCTGTTCGTCCAGGCCGCCCGCGCGCTGGACATGCCGGCGGAGGACTGGTGTAGCGGCTACGACGCTGCCGCGGCCGCGCTGGCGGCGAATCAGGCCCAGGTCAGCGAGGCCGGACAACGCCTGGCGTACCACGCTGCGGGAGACGCCGAACTGTCTTTGCAGTTCCTCTTCGGTGGGTAGCGAAGAGCCTGGGGAAAGTCCCATGTCGACGATTTGCCGGTGCAGGATGTCCCGGATTTGGGCGTGGAGAGGGCCCCCGCCTTCCCGGTTCAGAGGGCTGCTGCGTCCCGCCTGCTCCGCCGCTGACTCTGTTGATTCCACGCTCACATTGACTCCTCTGTCGCTGTGCACATCTTAGCCCTCAGGTTGGTCACGCGGCGGATTCAGTGTCGTGGGGCGGTCTTGACGTGATCCGCACCACCTACTATTGTACGTATCAAAGGTACGGACAACTTTGGTTCCCGGGTCACAGAGGATGCCGTGAACGCGAAGTCCCGAGTCACCTGCTTGAGCCCGCATCGGCGCGTGAGCGAAGTGAAAGTACCTGCAGGTGAAAGTCGGATACGTAAGTTTCAAGCCCCCACATTGGAGAGTTCCATGCGCGACCCCGCGCTCGGTGCGTTGCACCTACTACCTAGAATCTGAAATTGACCCGGAAAAGGCCGCCGCCATCATGGCCGGCGAACAGTCCAGCGGCACCTTCCTGCCGGTGCCGGGTGAATCCGCCCGGATCCGGGAGCGGCACGCGGCCCGGATCTCGGATGTGCAGGAACTGGGCTTTTGCCGCCCTTCTCTGCCATCACGGGCGAACCCGGAAAAGGTCCGGGCTGCACTGGTGACCGTGGACTTCCCGATGGAGAACGTCGGCACCGACCTGGCAACGCTGCAGACAGCGATTGCAGGCAATCTTTTCGAGTTGGGCGATCTTTACGCCTGTCGTCTTCAGGACATTCAGTTGCCGGAGGACTTCGTCGCCGCCCACCCGGGTCCGGCCTTCGGTATCGAGGGGACCCGTAAGCTCATCAGCGACGTCCAGGGCGTGATGGTCGGCACCATCGTTAAGCCCAACGTCGGGCTTTCCGAAGATGAATTCCGACTGGTGGTCCGGGATCTGGCGATGGCGTCCATTGACCTGATCAAGGACGATGAACTCATGACTGACCCGGCCTATCTGCCGCTGGAACGCAGGGTCGCAGTCGCCACCGAAGAGATCCGGGCAGCCGAGCAGGTCACCGGCCACTCGACCATGTACGCCTTCAACATCACCGGCGACCTCGCAGGCCTGCAAAAGCGCCACGACCTGGTCGTCGAGGCCGGCGGCCGCTGCGTGATGCTGAACATTCCCGTGATGGGGCTGCCTGCCCTGGCGTTGCTGCGCAGCTTCGCCGAGGTTCCTATCCACGGCCACCGGGCCGGTCTCGCGGCCTCCATGAGGTCCAAGGCCCTGGGCATGGATTACCGGGTCTGGCAGCAGATGGCCCGCCTGGCCGGCGCCGACCACCTGCACGCCAGCGGGCTGGGCAGCAAGTTCTACGAACTCGACGAAGAAGTGGCCTCTAACATCCGAAGCCTGCTCGCACCTCTCGGACAGACCATCGCACCGCTTCCCGTGTTGTCGTCCGGGCAGAACGTCACCACCCCGGGCCCCACCTTCGAGGCCGTACGCTCCACAGACCTGATGATGCTCGCCGGAGGCGGAGTCGCCGCCCACCCGGACGGACCCGGAGCCGGAGTGCGCAGCCTCCGCCAGGCTTGGGAAGCGGCCGTCGACGGAGTGCCGCTGCAGAGCGCAGCGGACACGCTCGCCCACACCGGGGACGATGCTCTCCTGCACGCAGTCCAGACATTCGCGAAAGGTGCCTGACATGCCCGCTTTCGGTTTCGTCGCCGACGACCTCACCGGAGCCGCCGACGTCCTCGCCCAAGCCCACCGCTACGGGCTCGAAGCCGCCCTGGTCATCGGGGACGCCCCACTGCCCACGGACACCGACGTCGTCGGGTTCGCCGGGCCTGCCCGTTCCCTGTCCGGCACGGCCTTCGACAACCTGGTCACCCGTGACCTTGCAGGCATCGCCACGCTGAACCTGGAGGTCCTGCTCTACAAGGTCTGCTCCACCTTCGACAGTTCCACCACCATCGGCAGCATCGGCCGCGGTATCCAGCTGCTCCACGAACAGTTCCCGCTGCACGGACCCATCCCGGTCGTCCCGGCCCAACCCGCTTTCGGCCGCTACACCGCCTTCAGCAACCACTACGCAACCTACGCCGGCCAGATTTACCGGCTGGACCGCCACCCGGTCATGTCCCGCCACCCTTCAACACCCATGTCCGAAGCGGACCTGCGTCAGGTCCTGACCGAACAGCTCGGTGACGACCAGGTACCGGGGGCCATCCATCTGCCGGCTTATGACGACGGAACCTTCAAGGATGCCTGGGCGGACCGGAGGCGGGAACCCGGGGCGAAGGCCTTCGTGGTTGACGCCGTCGACGAACACCACATGGACGCGGTCGCAGAAGCACTCACCCGGGAAGAGCACGGTCACGGTCCCTCGATCGTGGTCGGATCCGGCGGCATCATGGCCGCGCTGGCCAGGTCCATCTCGGACCAAGCTGCACGCACCCCCGGCCGGCAGAAGCCCTCCGGGCCGGTGCTGGCCGTCAGCGCCTCAGCCTCCAGCACCACAGCGGAGCAGATCAACGACGCAACCTCCCATGGCTGGGAGGACGTCCCGGTCCCTGCCGAGCTGCTGCAGAGCGACGACCCGGCCCTGGTCGCCGCCCTGGATGAACGCGTTTCCGCCGCGCTCCGGGCAGGGCGCAACGTCGTCGTTCACACCACCCGCGGCGCAGCTGACCCACGCTACGGGGCAAGCACACCAGTGGACGCCGGGTACGTCGGCACGTTGATTGGCGGCATTGCTGCCCGCATGGCCGATGCCGGGCTTACCCGGGACATCGCCGTCTGTGGCGGCGATACCTCCAGCCACGCACTTATCGCCATGGGCGTGCGCCAACTGCGGGTATCGGACCAGTTCGTCACCGCCGGCCCCATTCTCCGCGCCGATGGCGCCTCCGCCGTCGGCGGGTGCCGGCTGCTGCTCAAGGGCGGACAGGTCGGACCGACCGACATCCTGCGCCGCTTCGCCGGCCAGCTCCCCGCCTAACACTCCACACAATTTCCTCCACGCATCAAGAACCAACGAAAGGCGGCCCCCATGCGGGCAGTAGTCAAAAACGCAGCCGAACGAGGCGTCACGTACGTCACCGACGCCGGCGATCCCAAGGCAACGGAAGGCAATGTCGTCATTGAAGTCGGCGCGGCCTCCCTGTGCGGCACGGACCGTGAACTCTACGAATGGACCCCGTCGGCCCAGGCCTTCAACCTCAACCTCCCGGTCATCCTCGGCCACGAAGGCGCAGGAACCATCGTCGAGGTCGCCCCCGGGGTCACCGGCCTGAAGGTGGGCGACCAGGTCGCCCTTGAAAGCCACCTGACCTGCGGCCAGTGCTTTCCCTGCCGCACCGGTGACGCCCACACCTGCGAACGAACCGGCATCCTCGGCATGCACATCGACGGTGTTTTCGCCGAATACGCGGCCGTCCCCCAGGACATCTGCGTCAAGCTCCCCACCGGCCTGTCCCTCGAATCCGGTGCACTGCTCGAAGCCGCAGGCGTCGCCGTCCACGCCATCCAGCGCGCCAACTACTCCGTCGCGGGCAGGGCGGTGCTCGTCAGCGGCGCGGGCCCAGTCGGGCTCGTGGTCGTGAACCTGGCACTGCTCATGGGCGCCTCCCATGTCATCGCCGTCGATCCCAACCCCTACCGCCGCGCCCAAGCCGAAAAACTCGGCGCGACCGCACTGCACCCCAGCGACGGCATTGTCGAACGCTGCCGCGAACTCACCGGCCGGCGCGGCGGCTTCGACGTCGCCTTCGAATGCTCCGGAGCCCCCGGCACGCTGACCACTCTCTTCGACGCCGTCCGCCGCGAAGCGACCGTCATCACCGTCGGACACCCCAGCCGCCCCGCAGAGGTCGACATCGCCGCCTACATCAACAAAAAGGGCATCACCCTTCGCGGGATCTTCGGCCGCCGGCTCTGGGAAACCTGGGAACAGAGCCTGCTGCTGCTTGACTCCGGAAAGCTGGAGCTCGACTGGCTCATCACCCACCGCAAGAAGCTCAGCGAGATCGACGACGCCGTGGAGCTTCTCACCGGCGATGCCTGCAAAGTCCTGCTCATCCCAGGCCTCGGCTAACCCCACAAGCAACGGAACTGACGGTCCGAACCGCAGTTCCCAACCAATCAGCTATTCACTAGGAGAAATCAATGTCGATTCCCATCAAGAAAGCTCTGGAGAAGGTCCCCGGCGGCATGATGCTGGTGCCCCTGGGCATCGGTGCCGTCATCCACACCCTGGCCCCGGACGCCGGTAAGTTCTTCGGTTCCTTCACAGGTGCCTTCTTCACCGGCCTGGCGCCGCTGCTGGCCGTGTTCTTCGTCTGCCTCGGCGCGACACTCGAGGTCAAATCAACGCCCTACATCCTCAAGAAGGGCGGGGTGCTCCTCGGTTCCAAAATTCTCTTCGCGATCCTCATCGGCGTCATCGCCGGGCGGTTCCTCGGCGAGGCCCCCATCGACTCCGGAATCCTGGCCGGCCTGTCGACCCTCGCGTTGGTTGCCGCCCTGAACGACACCAACGGCGGGCTTTACATCTCACTGATGGGGCAGTTCGGCCGCAAACGCGACGCCGGCGCCTACTCCATCCTGTCCCTGGAATCAGGCCCCTTCCTGACCATGGTCACCCTCGGCATCGCCGGCCTGTCGGCCTTCCCTTGGCAGGCACTCGTCGGCGCCATTCTCCCGCTGGCCCTGGGCATGCTCCTCGGGAACCTCGATAAAAACATGCGGCATCTCTTGGCCCCACTGGTACCGGCCATGGTGCCGTTCCTGGGCCTGGCCCTCGGCCTGACCATCAACCTCAACGCCGTCGTCGAAGCAGGCCTGCTCGGCATCGCACTCGGCCTGTTCGTGGTCTTCGTCGGCGGCGCCGTGCTCCTCCTCGCCGACAAACTCACCGGCGGCGACGGCGTAGCCGGCCTCGCGGCAGCAACCACAGCCGGCAACGCCGCACTCGTTCCCGCAATCATCGCCACCGCCAACCCCGTCTACGCCCCGGCAGCAGAACACGCCACCGTCCTCGTCGCAGCCTCGGTCGTCGTCTCCGCGGTCCTCTGCCCGCTCGTGACCTCAGCATGGGCAAAGAGGGTGCAGAAAAAGGACCGTCTCCAGGACATCGAAGAGAACTCCCCCCAGCAGGAGGCGCCAGCCCCCAAGCATGTAGGTAGTACCCCGGAACTGACCTAGCAGTACTAAAGGAAGTGGGCGGGGCGTGCACAATGCACGCCCCGCTTCCTTATATCCACGTTTGTCAGCAATGCCGCCCAGGCAAGGTGGTAACCGGGAAATGCGAAGCGTCCCTACTGAAGCTGAGCGACGTGCGGAAGACCAGTATGAAAGGAATAGCAATGATTGCAGGCGCACAAATGGCTGACCGGCCAACGGTGACAGTGGGAGCCCAGCCACTGAGCTATCACAACTGGGTCCACCTCAACCCCGGCGACCGCGTGATTGTGAAACGACACGGATTCGCGGCCGAACAAGGCACCGTGGACGAAATCAGCGAAGATGCCAGCTACTTCTGGGTCTGGATCGACGGCCAAAGCCGCATCCTGATCTTTCACGGCGACGGATCAGCCATCCACAAGCAGTTCTGATAGGCGCCCGACACGAGAGACTCAAGGGACGTCAAAAACGACCGGTTCTGGGACAACTCCCCGTTCTGTCGTACCTAGAGCGCTACCAGGCGCGGTAGAACGGATAGGGGTAGTTCGAGTTCTCTGTGACCATGCGTGGGAACGGAAGCTCCGGATCTGGTTCGGTGTAGCTGTTGGCGTCGCCTACGACGAAACCCGCTCGTCGGTAGAGCTTAATGCCGGCATGAGCGCAGAAGCCAACCGTCATAGCTGGGGCAGGAGCGCCGGCGGTACCCGTGATGTTGTCGAGCATGCCGAGAAGGATTGTTGCCATACCTCTGCCGCGGTGTAGAGGGTCGGTTACCAGGTGGCTCACTATCAGCAGCGTCTTGCCGTCTATGGTCATGACCTGAGTTACGACGGCGGCTACAAGAGCGCCTTTGGAATTCTTGACGACGATCCCGAGGCTGTTCGGCGTCAGCCTCCAGTCGGCAGGCACACTGATGTATTTTCTGACGAGACCATTGACTGCGGGCCAATCCTCGCGAGTCAGCGGGCCGAAGGTGAATCCTTTCTCAACTAGTGGACGTGCGTACTTTATGCGCCGATTACTCGCCACGTCCTTCGCTGCGCCGACTCCTGGACTCTCGATATTTAAGTTGCTCACGTGCTGACAATACGTTCTCTGCTCTTTCCGAGGGAGCAATGAAATCCCAATCACGAACTAAAGGGTTGAAAATGACGGATTCATGGGGAGCCTGCGCACAGCCTTTGCGGACATCAAAAACGACCGCTTGTTGGGCCTTTATAGGCGCAGTTCTGGCGGGCTGCTTACTTGGGTGCCGCCTTCGGGCCTACCATCATATAAAGGAAGCGGACCAAGAATATCGCCGCGATGGCGAACATGACGGTTGCAGTTTGTGGGTAACCCGAGATGGCGTTTTCGCAGGCGTCTGCAAGGGCTGGGAAGAAGCTCCGCCTTGGCATGGGGTCGAATGCCGTCCCACAGTACGTGTCAACGACACCGTACTTATTTGCCGCGCTAGCTTTGACCCGTACAGTGGCCGTGAATATTCCAGCCGCAAGGGCAGCTGTCCCGATCAGAAATAGCGTCAACCTCATAGCGGGTGTGCTGGGACCCCTGAATATGTTCGCCATAGGAGTATTAGAGCACTCCCACCCTTTTCCCACTTGGTATGTCACTCAGTAGCTGGCCTTTCGCACTGTCATTCCCAGGCATATCCTCGATGGGAGGGGACCTTTCGTAGGTCTCCTTCAAGGGAAAGTAGCAGCGACCCAATTGTCTAGCAGATGGCAGCTTGCTCGATGATTGCGAGGTTTTTTGTCGTGTCGACACAGTCACCCCCTCCAGCTCAGCCCCAAACTCCTCCTAGCGGTCCTGAACCGTCCAGCAACGGCGTGGGTGTCGCTGCCCTTGTGATCGGCATCGTAGCCGCGGTCCTGGCTATCATCCCGTTTCTCGGGGTTGTGGCATTCCTCTTAGGCCCAGTGGCAGTAATCCTCGGAATCATCGGCCTTCGGCTGAAATTCCGAAAGCGTGGTACTGCATTGGCAGGGCTGGTTCTAGGAGTGCTAGCCCTAATCATTGCAAGTATCGTCATCACATCTATCGCTTCCGGAATTAAGTCCGCGACGAATCCCCCTGCGCCGAGCAACCCTCCTGTGGCCACGTCTCCAGCACCAGAAACAACGGTCCTGACCCCGAACCCGTTAGACAACGCCACCCCTGGACAGAAGAACGCGCTTCGGAAAGCCGAAAGCTATATCGAATTCCAGGCGTTCTCACGCCAGGGCTTGGTCGAGCAGCTGGAGTTCAACAAGTTTTCTCCCGAGGATGCAACGTGGGCCGTTGACCACCTCACCGTGGACTGGCGGGATCAGGCAACCAGGAAAGCACAGTCCTACCTGGAAAATCAGGCGTTTTCACGTCAGGGTCTGATTGACCAGCTCGTCTTCAACAAGTTCCCGGCTGAGGACGCGACCTGGGCCGTTGACCACGTCACTGTGGACTGGAATGAACAGGCTGCGAAGAAGGGAAAGTCCTACCTGGAAAATCAGGCGTTCTCCCGTGAAGGTCTGATTGACCAGCTCGTATTCAACGGATTCACTCGTCAGCAGGCCGAGTACGCTGTAACCCAGGCAGGGCTGTAGGGTCCGGACCCAAACGCGGTTAGCTGATTCTCAGAAACTGCAGGCCGCGTCCCCTTGCCCCCTCCCCATTGCAGGCCAAAGACCCACCGCCCCGCGTGTCATAAACAACCGTTTCTGGAGGCAGCCGTGGGCGCGGTGGGGGGGTCACCCCCCCGGCCTGGGCGGCCAGGAAAAGGGCAAAAAAATAGCCCCGGCAAGAAAGCCGGAGCTGTGGATATTTGTACGAGCGGGAGGGAGTCATGAGCTCCCTCCCGCTAGGTAGTTCTCCATCACTCCGCACCAGCTCGATCGAGGGATCCGGACCTGGATCTCGACTCGCTGGGGGTCCTACGGAGTTTGGATTCATCCTGCCGAATGCAGGATGCAAGCTAAAAGTCCGGGGTCGCTACTTCACCATCAGGTACTGCGTCGCAATCCCCGCGAGGATTGCGATAGTAATCTTGAAAACGCCGCGAACGATCTTCCTCGTTATCTCGCCGCTTTCGATGTGCGCACCTGCGCACGCACCAACCAGCTGGAGACAAATAACACCAGCTGTAACAACAGCCTGAAGCAGCTCCCGCTGCAACCGCTGTATCTCCCGTTTTGACTTCTTCATCGACATGACGGGTCCTTCCTAGCGAAGAACCTGCCGAACGGGCGCCTGAACCATATGACGTCATTAGGATCAGGGTTAGTTCGCCTGGTCCTGCGACTTTCTCAATGATGAGGACCTCGGAAAGGTCTTCATCTCAAGTCCCTTCGTGAGAAGGGGGTAATCATTAATTCTAAGGCTTGGGATGGCTGGTGGGAAGAAATTCTTTGTTCGGAGAGGCCACTGTCCGGACGCCGAACGGCCACTGGCGGTGAACACGGAGCGATGGGTTCTTCTGTGAGGAGTCCGCAAAAACGACCGTTTCTGACCTGCCGACGGCAAGCCTACAAAAATGCCGAAAAACCGCCCTTACTGTAGTCAAAACTGGTTGCCGAAAAGAGCAGTCAAAAGGTTGATAGGAGGGTTTTTGACGTGTTCGGGAACGTGGTCGGCTATGCAAGGGTCAGTACTCGTGGCCAATCGCTCGATTCACAGGTGGACGCGTTGGTAGCGGCAGGAGCAGTCCGCGTCTTCCAGGAGTACGCGTCCGGTGCTACCCAGGCACGGCTATGGTGGAAGGACTGCCTGGACTATCTTCAGCCGGGCAACGTGCTTTTGGTCGCAGACCTGACCAGGCTAGGCCGTAGTACCTCCGACCTTGCTGACATCGTTACAGTGCTGGGTCAGCGGGGGATAGGCTTCCGTTCCCTGGCTGAACCCTGGTTGGACACGAGCAGCGCCCACGGCAAACTCATCTTTGACATGTTCGCTTCCCTGGCAGAATACAAACGATCACGGCTGTCGGAAAGAACCAAGGATGGGCTGGTCGCAGCGAAAGCGCGAGGCCGGCTCGGCGGCCGCCCGCGGTCCATGACGCCAGGAAAACTGGAAACGGCGCGGCAGCTGCGCAGCGAGGGAAAGACTCTGAAGGAAACGGCTGAGCGGCTGAGCGTCAGCGTTTCATCACTGACTTGGGCTCTTAGCAGGAGGGACGTCCCAGAGGTCGCGTCGGAAGCTGCCTAGCACGCCCTTGTTTTTGAGATAGCTTGCTGGACATCGGTTCACAGAGGTGTCATGTAGATCTTGTCGCATCTGGCCTTCTGCAGAGTGTCGCGCTGCAGGTCCAGGTTATACGCCCGGGTGGAACCCGGCGTAGCCGATGCGGTGCGAAGTGATGAATTTTCATCTTCCCAAAAATCGGGTCGGGGTGTTAGTTCGACTATAAAGATTCGAGAATTATTTGTGAGAACCGCGACGGGTGGGCAGCTTTTCGTCATGGAGACCAATTTCCGCGGCCGGACCTCGCGCCACTTCCATGAACCGCCGGCACCGGGATTCTCGATACGCCGTTTTCTCTGAATCCTTCGTTATTGAGAGGAGTCAGGATGAGGATCCCTCAGGCGCGGCATTCCGCTTGAATGTCGCACGGTCAGATTATGCTCTGTTCATGACTATAGATTCAGTAACGGCACTACTTCTCGTATGGTCTGCTTCTCCGCTGGGCGTTGGCGTCCTCACGGGTGTCATCGTTGCTGTAGTACTTTCTCTGCCACGCCTCATCCTCAAGTTTGTTCACGGAATCATCAGCAGCCCCGAAAGGATACTTATGGGCACCCTAAACTTCATCGATCGAAGAACCTCTGCCAAGCACCAGGGCTTGCTCTAAAGAAGGCTCGACTCATGTGGTTCCGAGCCATTCACTGTCCACCCTTGCGGCCGGCCTCTGCAGTCCTAACTAAGGTGATGCCGTGCAGGAACTGGACCCCGGTCGTGGGGAATTCGCCGCCCGGTCGACCTCGAAAGTTTGGCGACCGAGGACCGCTTCAAGGAATGCAGCAGGTATGTCCTACCAGCCCCTGACGACGCCCCATAGGAGAATGTTTCCATGCTTTTCAACGCGCTTTACTTGGACGAAGATGCATTGGCAAACTATATCGCTGCCCTTGAAGGTGGGTTGCGAGAGTCAGGTACATCACGCTCTAAGGGAAGCCACGGATTCGGGGGCTCGCTCGGCTGGGGTGGGACGAAAATCGAAGGCAAGAGCGACGCCGAGACCGAGAACACGCTGAACTTGAAGGATCACAATGCATCCCGTCTACAGCGCCTTATAGACGCTGGCCGCGAGAACCCGGAGAAGGTCGGATGGATCGAAACAACTCAGCCGGACATAGATTTTGCCGAGGCGGGAACTGGGGCGTTCATTGATTGGGAATGTGACATTTATGTACCGGAAGCCATCGCCGCCATGGCAAACCACGAGGGATTAAGCAGCACGCTGAGCACGATGAAGGCCTTGATGCCCTCAGCCAAAGCGCTTGGCCTGAGTATGGATGGCATCCCAGATACAAAGGAGATGGATGCTATGGCGGCATTCCTAGATCAACTCGATATCGCTCCCGTCATCATCGGCGATGACAGTGACACGGACTGGAAGGTCGTCGGTTCGCTTAACAAGCAGTGGATTTCCCCGAGCGCGTCGTTTGACGGTTGCGCACGCATCGTGGGCAAGGTCAAGAAACGTGTGCTCCACGATCGTTGGTATCCGATGGTTTCCCTGGCTGGCATGAACCTCGTAAACAGAGATGAACGTCGTCGGATGGAACGTGAAGGACCGAAGGACGCAAGTCAGGAAAACCAATTCGTTCAAGGTCCTCTGCTAGTGCTCGATTACCTGGCCATTTTCAGCTGATCGGATCTACGGCCCAGCAGCTCTCGTGGACCTGGTCGTATCCTTGACGTGAACATTCGGCATCGTAGCGATGAGGGGAACGCTGTGTTTAAACGCTCGCACGGAGCCCAGCTAACGTCCGAGCAAGTCCAGGAGTTGGACGATAGCTTCTTCGAATCCCGCCCTTTTGAATACTTTCAGGCGCGAATTTCGGCTCTCATTTCATCTGCTTCGGCACGGGCAGCCAGTACCTCTGAAGCACTGGGACTGGATTTTGCGTCAACTCTCGGGCTAGCAGGGGCTAGCGGAGTGCTGTCCTTCGACGCTTCCGATCGAGAATTGCAGGTTGCTACAGATTCTTTTGCCCTTAGGCATCATGTCGCTGAAGCGCTTGTGCGCCTTTATGAAGGTCTACTGACGACGTACGAACCAGGTGGGGTTCCCAAGTCGGTATGGGCGTCAATTGCAGACGGACCTGACAAGACAATCCTCTTGGTCAACAGGGTGTCGGCGCACTTGTCCAGCCAGGAGGGTGCCGAAACCTTTTGGAGTCTTGTACTTCCGCCGAGCGCCGCTGAAGCGGAACCAGGCCCAGATACTGTCACCGCATTGAACGTCATGGGATCATGGCTCCAGCATGCCATGAACTTACTTGTGCGGGATGACGTGAATATCAACGCTGCCCATAACAAAGTCAAGCACGGACTCGCAGTGCGGTCCCGGAATAATCTGCGCCTGACGCTGACGACAACACCGCCGAACGACGACGGTACGGTTCCGCTGAGCGGTCTCACAGGACCAGATGCAATCGACTTGTTTGACACGGTCACCCTTGACTGTCTGGCTCGTCCCCCAAAACAAAGGGGTCACAGGCAGGGTCTAGAGATGTCGACTCTGCGGCTATCCGCCGCGACGCTTCTGGCGGAAGCCTGGATGATTTCCATAACTTACGGAGCAATGTTCCGCGTCGCTGCAGATCGTCACTTTTGCGGCCGGCAGGCCGAGCTATCGCCCTACCCGCGGTTGCCGCTAGGCCCGACCCCCGACCAAGTCTTAGCGAATTCAGTGGTGGGAACGCGCCAAGTTGTCACTACACCACCCGGTGGAGGCGAAACGGAACGAAAGGCGGGCATAGCTTTCCATGAGGCTTTTCTCCCTTTGGACATCAATTTTGACGCGAAGTGGACAGGTACAGTCGTTGAGGGTTGATCGAGTGGCAAAGCGGCTCTAGCCGCTCGCGCCCTTCCCCCTTCAGACATGCCCCAGTGAAGGATCCCTCAACGGGCCGGCTGTGCAGACGACTTTGGATATTCCGTGCAGTCGACTTCGAAAAGTGACAGCCGCCAGAGAGCTTAGATACTCACCGACCCGGTTTCAAAAAAGTGGGACAAGGATGGTGGTTGCCACACGGGGCTTTGTGTCTCGTAACTTGTGATCCGACTCGGGAAGTTGTGTAGGAACGTGAAAGAAGACCAGCCCCAGCGCGAAACTGCCTGGGGCTGATCTTCTTGCGGTTGGAATTAGCTATAAGGACCGAGTCGACTCTAGGCCGTTCAGTGCGCAGTCAACCGCGGCCGCCACCATTCCGGCATCGTCGTAGATATATCATCTCCGCCTTGACCTTCTTCACAGGGCTGTAGATCATCGGCGACCATAGGCTTTCCCCGTCCTTGATTGTCTTGTTGGTCAGATCGATTGCTTGGGTGTAGCCCGTGTCCTGGACGGCACGCAAACCAACGATTCCGCAGTTCATGCTCCAACCTGTCGGGTATTTCGTCCATTTGGCCCAGTTTGTCCCGCACTTCGGAGAGTAACGAAGCTCTACGATGCCCCCGCCTAGCTCCTGAACATGCGAGTCGAGGGTCACCGCCCCCTCAGAGCACCCTGAGGCAACCGGGTCCTCCCCGCTGCAGTAGTCCCCGTAGCAGGTTGGCTTAGTTTCTGGAGATGAGGTGCTGACCTGCACACTAGTAGGGTTCGCGTAGCTTGGTGCAGCGAAGAGGACGGATAGCGCCAGCATTGATGCCATCGCTGCAGCTCTTGCTTCGGAAGCTTGCTGGGGTTCAGGAGTCTTACGGGCGGAAATGAGTGTGTTGACAGTGTCAACACTCTTCCCGTCGCTTTGGGACTTACAGCCCGCGGACTGGCTAGGATTCCGCATGTTTTCGCGGGTTCCCAGCCTTTTCAACGGCTGGAATGTAGTTCGAGTCCCACCTCGGGCACGACGTATCCCCTCGTCAGAGGCGATTTTGCTTTGACGTGTTGACAAAGCTTGCGGTCGCGTCCTCTGACGGGTTGGGTCGCGGGCTATGGCCTGGCCGCCGCGAAGCCTTGTTCAGGTGTGTGGGTGGCGGGTTCAAGTCCCTGGCTGGTGGGCCTTCCGCCTGCTGAAGTGGGTTATATGGTTCCTCGTTCGGGTTCTGTCTGGTTGGGCGTGGTTGTCCGACACTCATTCATGGCTCAGGGGAGTGGGGACGACATGACTTCGGCGATCTCGCTAAAGAACGCCCCTGGGGGCGGTCTTAGGGCGTGCGTGCGAGAGTCGTGCCCCGAGGTTTGTCCTGCCAAATTGGGTGTCGACAGTGTCCACACCTATGTCTGCTTTATAAGTGGGGCCTTATGGTGCCGGGCCGACGAATATCTAGGTAACGCGGGGCACCTAACGTCCGTGCGTCAGCTCTGCCCCGGCATCTTTGTCAGAAGGAACTATCGACGCCGACTAAACATAGAACGCCGCACTTATCGGCAAATTCCACAGGGTATGCGTCAGGTGGCTTCCGCCCTGACGGTGTTGGTGATGCTGCCGATCCCTGTCACTGTCACGGTGATGACGTCACCGTCTTTGAGGAACAGTTGGGGGTCTCTGCGGTATCCGACTCCGGCTGGTGTGCCGGTGAGGATGACGTCCCCGGCCTCCAGGGTGGTGAATTCGGAGATGGTGGCGATGAGTGTGGGGATGCTGAAGATCAGGTGTGAGAGATCCGATTTTTGGACGACTTCCCCGTTCAGGGTGGTGCTGATGCCGGCGTTGCTGATGTCGGTTTCTGCTGGGGTGACGATGAAGGGGCCGAGCGGGGTGGTGTTGTCCCAGATCTTGCCCTGCAGCCATTGGTGGGCCTTGTTCTGGTAGTCGCGCATGGTGACGTCGTTGGAAACGCAATATCCCAGAATGTGATCCAGGGCGTTCTGTTCGGCGATGCGGCGGCCCGGCTTCCCGATAATAACTGCGAGTTCGCCCTCGAAGTCGATCTGGCTGGATTCCGGGGGCAGGATAATGTCGTCGTTCGGTCCGATGAGGGTGGATGTGTACTTGGGGAAGAGCACGGGAAAGGTGGCTGTGCTGGTGTCGTCGGTGTGGGCTTTGTAGTTCTGGCCCACGCAGAGGATTTTCCCGGCCCTGGGTGACGCCGCGCGCAGGGTGACCTCGGATAGGGGAACCCGTGATTCCCCCAGACGGGCGGCACTGGCAAGGAGATCGGCGGATGTTTCCGGTCCGACGTCGGTAAGCCCGGCCAGCGGGATGACGTGGCCGCCGTGAACTTCACCAAGGTAGTGGCGACCCTTGTATCGGTAGTTTGCGTAAGCCATTCGTTCTCTCTTCATGATCTTGGCTGCTGACGGCAGTGCGCTTACGTACTGCGAGGGGCGTCTTTGGTCGCCTTGGCCGACCACGCCGGCCGGGGCGTTAGTGGGCAGGCTGCACCCCAAAGGCGACGGCGAGTTTCATGATCTTCTCGGCGCGGCCCAGGCGGGGCAGGTCGGAGCCGTCACGGATAACGCGGCCGTTGGCCTCGAAGTCGTTCATGAAGTCGGTGGCCCACGCGACGTCGGACGGCGTGGGGCTGATGACCTCGTTGATCACCGGGGTCTGGTCAATGGCCAGGCAAAGCTTGCCGGTCATGCCCATCATCACCGTGATGCCGGTCTGCTCGCGCAGGATGGGGTGGTTGGTGCCGACGGTGGGGCCGTCGATGGGGCCGGGCAGGTTGCCCACGCGGCTGGCGACGACCAGCTTGGCGCGCGGGTAGGCCATCGCTTCCGGGGTGGCGGCCATGCCGGTATCGCGGCGGAAGTCGCCGGAACCGAAGGCCAAACGGAACGCGCCCTGGGCCTTGGCGATGTGGTTGGCTTCCTCGATGCCGATGGCGGATTCCACCAGGGGGATGACGGGGGTGTTGCCGTCCATGCGGTGGAAGCTCTCGGTCACCTGGTCAGCCGATTCGGTCTTGGCGAGCATGACACCGAGCAGGCCCGGGGTGCCGCGCAGGCCCGCGAGGTCGTCAGCCCAGAACGGGCTGGTGGCATCGTTGATCCGGACCCAGGCCTGGCCGCCGGCGGTCAGCCAGTCGATGACGTTGTTCCGGGCCTGGTCCTTCTGCGACGGGTCCACCGCGTCTTCAATATCCAGGATGATCGAGTCAGCCCGGGACACGGCCGACTGGTCAAAGAGTTCCGGCTTCATGGCATTGACCAGCAGCCAGGAACGGGCGATCTCTGCGGGGATATTGCGTTCAAGGACGAAGCCCGGGAGCACATTCCTCAGGACCGGGGTGGAGTAGGAGGTGTCGTCGGTGCTTTGGGGCATGTAGGTGGGCTGGGTCATGGGTCTCCGTGCTAGGTCAGTCATGTGATGGTGCTGTCGATGTCGTCCGGTAGCAGATCCCGTCTTCGGCTTCTTCCGGGTGGGCCCACACCTCGATCCCGTGCGCGGCTTCGTACGTGGTGCGTGGTTGGGTGGCGTCGCCTGCGATCCAGAGCGCTGTGGAGTCTGACATCGCGTCATCCACGATTCCGGTGCGGATGAGTTGGCCGTGCTGGCGGATCTGAACGGTCGCTCCTATGAGCCGTCGCCAGTGGAGGTGCTGTCGGAGCATGATCCGCTCTCCGACGGCGGGTGGGCGCCCGTTGCTGGGGCCGGTCGAGGGGGTCATGATGCAGTCAGGGCCGATGCCACGGCTTCGCCCAGTTCCTTTGTGGTGGCATTGCCGCCCATGTCCGGTGTGAGTGCCTGAAGTCCATCGGCGAGCACGGTTTCCATGGCGGTGGTGATGGCGGCAGCGGCCTCGGGTTCCCTCAGGTGGTCCAGCATCATTGCGGCGCACCAGATCTGGCCGATGGGGTTGGCGATGCCCTTGCCGGCAATGTCCGGCGCGGAGCCGTGGACGGGCTCGAAGAGGCTGGGGAACCGGCGTTCTGGGTTGATGTTGCCGCTGGGGGCGATGCCGATGGTCCCTGTGCACGCCGGGCCCAGGTCGGAAAGGATGTCGCCGAAGAGGTTGCTGGCGACGACGACGTCGAACCAGTCCGGGTGCATGACGAAGTTCGCCGCGAGGATGTCGATGTGGTATTTGTCCACCTTCAGGTCCGTGAAACCCTTCGCCATGGCTTCCACGCGCTCGTCCCAGTAGGGCATGGTGATGGAGATGCCGTTGCTCTTCGTGGCGGAGGTCAGGTGCTTCCTGGGCCGGCTTTGGGCGAGGTCGAAGGCGTACTTGAGGATCCGGTCCACGCCGGTGCGGGTCATGACGGTTTCCTGGACCACGGTTTCGCGGTCGGTGCCTTCGAAGATTTTCCCACCGATGCTGGAGTATTCGCCTTCGGTGTTTTCGCGCACGACGTAGAAGTCCACGTCGCCAGGGGCACGCCCGGTGAGGGGGCTGGGCACCCCGGGAAGGAGCTTGACCGGGCGCAGGCTGACGTACTGGTCGAAATGGCGGCGGAACTGCAGCAGGCTTCCCCACAGCGATACGTGGTCAGGGACGACGTCGGGCCAGCCGACGGCGCCGAAGAAGATGGAGTCGAACTGGTTCAGTTCCTCAAACCACCCGTCGGGCAGCATTTTGCCGTGCCGGGTGTAGTAGTCAGCCGAGGCGTAGTCGAAGTGCTCGTATTTGAGGTTCAGGTCGAAGGCTGAGGCTGCGGCGTCCAGGACGCGCAGGCCTTCGGGCACGACTTCGGTGCCGATTCCGTCGCCGGGAATGACTGCGATGCGGTGGGGTTTCGACATCAGGGAACCTTCTTCGTCTTTGTCGGGTGTTTGGGGTTAGCGGTCGACCGGGTGGGCCGGTTCGCGGTTTTCGAGGACGTCTATGACGGCGTGTGCGGCAGCCAGGCCGGCCCGTGCCCGTGCCTCGATCGTTTGTCCGGCGAGGTGGGAGGTGATGAGCACATTCTCCAGGCCGCGTAGGGGGCTGTCGTCGGGTAGGGGTTCGCTCTCGAGTACGTCCAGCGCGGCGCCGCCGATGGTGCCGACGGAGAGTGCCTCGGCCAGGGCCTCTTCGTCCACGAGGGAGCCGCGGCCGGTGTTGATAAGGACGGCGGTGGGTTTCATTGTTTGCAGCCGGGGCGCGTCGATGAGTTTGCCGGTGCTTTGGCTTCCGCGGGTATGCAGGGAGAGGTAGTCCGCGCCGGCGATGACGGTGTCAAGATCCGTGAACTGGAACGTGGTGTTTGCTGGGTCCGGGTGGGCGGTGCTGACCAGGACGTTCATGCCCAGGGCTGCGCCCAGGTTCGCGGTGGCGCGTCCGCTGGGACCGAAGCCGATGATGCCGAGAGTGGATGCGCGCAGTTCGTGGCCGGCTTCCCGGGGCCAGCCGCCCTGGCGGACAGCGGTGGTAACGTCCGCGAGATGGCGTGCGGACATGATGATCAGTCCGATGGCCAATTCGGCGACCGAGTGGTGGTTTGTTCCGGGGGCGTTGCAGACCCTGATTCCTTGTGCGGCCGCGGCCTGGACGTCGATGGAGTCGTAGCCCACGCCGCTGCGGGCGATGACTTTCAGGGATGCGGCGGCGGAGAGCATGTCCGCTGTGACCGGTTCGCTGGCGAGGATCGCGCCGGATATGCCCCCGAACAACGAGCGGCGTTCCTCCAGTGTCCGTGAGCCTTTGGACGGTGCGTAGACGGGTTCCAGGCCATGGTCGCAGAGGAGGTCGTAGACGGCATCTCCGGCGTGCAGGTAGTCGGTAGTGATGAGTATGCGCCGGGCCATGGTGTGGTGTTCCTCGTCGGTATAGCGGTGGGCTGGTGCTGGGTGAAGTGCACACTGGGCAGGGCCGCCCCCCGGGGAGAGAGGCGGCCCTGACAGGGTTTAGTGGGCGTCGACCGTCTCGGTCTCGACGTGGTCGGCCGTCCTTGCCGGAAGTTCGTTTTTCTTTCGACCCGATGCGTGTATCACGTTGCGGGCCTGTTCCAGGTCGAAGTCTTTCTCCCATTTGCCGACGACGACTGTTGCCAGCACGTTGCCGATGACGTTGATGAAGACGCGGCCTTCGTTCAGGAGGCGGTCAACGCCGACGATGAGCGCGAGGGCCGCGGTGGGGATCGCGCTGACGGCTCCCAGGGAGCCGGCGAGCACGATGAAGGCTCCGCCGGCGACGCCGGCTGTTCCCTTGCTGGAAATCATCATGATGCCGACCATGGCCAGCTGCTGTTCCCAGGAGAGGTGGATCCCGACGGCCTGGGCCAGGAAGACGGATGCCATGGTCAGGTAGATCGCGGATCCGTCGAGGTTGAAGGAGAACGCGGACGGAATGACGATGCCGACGGTCGGCTTGCCGACGCCCATGTTTTCGAGCTTCTTCATGACCTGCGGGAGCACGGCCTCGCTTGAGCATGTTGCCAAGGCGATCAGGAGCTCGTCTTTGAAGTAGCGCATGACGGTGAAGATGTTCAGGCCGCAGGTCCGGGCGATGATGCCGAGGACGACGAGGACGTAAACGATGCAGGTGGCGGTGAAGAGCAGGATGAGGAAGCCGAGCTGCTGAAGGCTGGTAGCCCCGTACTTGGCCACGGTAGCGGCGAGGGCGCCGAAGGTGCCGATGGGTGCCAGGCGCATGAGCCAGCCAACGATCCGGAAAATAACGGTGGATAGGGCGCGGATGCCGCCGGTGAGCAGGACACCGGATTCGCCCGAGAGGTTCAGTGCTGCGCCGAAGACGATGGAGACCAGGAGGGCGGCCGGGATGGCGCTGCTGGTGAGGGCGCCGAAGAATGACGTGGGGATCAGGCTGTTGACGAACTCGATGCCGTCAAAGCTCTTGCCGGCGCCGGGGATCTTGTCGGCGTTCAGCTTGGACACGTCGATGTTCATGCCGTCGCCGGGGTGGAAGATGTTGGCGACGAGCAGGCCGATGAGCATCGAGATGAGGGAGAGGACGATGAAGTAACCAAGGGCCTTGATGCCGATTCGTCCTGCTTTGCGGAGGCTGTCCATGGACGCAACGCCGAGGGTGACGACGCAGAAGACGACCGGGATGATGATCATCTTGACCAGGGCGATGAACCAGTCGCTGAGAGGGGTCAGCTGCGAGCCGACCTGCGGGATGAACATGCCTACGAGGATGCCGAGGACTCCTCCGAGGAGTACCTGGAACCAGAGTTCACGGATCAGACGCCCGAACCGGGACGACTGTTTGGGCGGGTGTGGGGAATGCTGGTGGTCCTGCACAGTGTGGGAAGACATCTTGGGTGCTCCTTTGCACGTCAGACAGAGAAGTTTGGGGTGGTTGCCTGGTCCCGGGCAGTTCTGCTGCCCGGGACCAGACAGGTGTGGGTGGTTTACTCGTGCAGGCCGCGCAGGACCTTGTAGAACTCGGCCTTGCCTTCCAGGCCAATGCCGGGCAGGTCGCCGGGGGCTACGCGGCTGTTGACGACGACTGCGTCGTCGGTGAAGCCGCCGGTGGGCTGGAATTCGCCGGGGTAGGACTCGTTGCCGCCGAGCTTGAGGGCTGCGGCGATGTGCAGGGAGAACTGGTGTCCGCCGTGGGGGATGCAGCGGCGGGAGGACCAGCCGTGCTGGGCAAGCATGTCCTGGATCCGGCGGTATTCGGTGAGGCCGTAGCTCAGGGCCGGGTCGACCTGGATGAAGTCCCGGTCCGGGCGCATGCCGCCGTAGCGGACCAGGTTCCGTGCGTCCTGGAGGGAGAACAGGTTCTCTCCCGTGGCGATGCTGTTCCGGTAGTGCTCGGAAAGGGTGGCGTTCAGGGCGTAGTCCAGCGGGTCGCCGACTTCTTCGTACCAGAACAGTCCGTACTTATCGATGGCTTTTCCATATTCCAGGGCGGTGTCCAGGTCGAACTTGCCGTTGACGTCCACCATCAGGCGGGACGCATCGCCGTCGAGGACCTCGATCACGGCCTCGATGCGGCGAAGGTCCTCTGCCAGGTCGGCGCCGCCGATCTTCATCTTGACAATGTTGTAGCCCTGGTCAAGGAAGCCGCGCATTTCGTTCTGCAGGTCTTCCAAGGTCTTGCCGGGGGCGTAGTAGCCGCCGGCGGCATAAACGAAGACGTCCTTGTCCGGATTGCCGTCACCGTAGTGGTCCGAGATCCAGCGGTACAAGGGGACACCGGCGATCTTTGCGGCGAGGTCGTGCAGGGCCATGTCGGCCACGCCGACGGCGACCGACCGTTCGCCGTGGCCACCGGGCTTTTCGTTGGACATCATGATGTCCCATGCCTTTTCCGGTGACAGTTCGCCGTTCTCATCCATGAGATCCTCGGCAGGAGCATCCATCAGGCGCGGCAGGATGCGGTCCTGCAAGATGCCCGTCGCGTTGTAGCGGCCGTTGGAGTTGAACCCGTAGCCGACCAGCGGG
The DNA here is from genome assembly GCF_030944625.1 of Arthrobacter sp. SLBN-112. NCBI lineage: Bacteria > Bacillati > Actinomycetota > Actinomycetes > Micrococcales > Micrococcaceae > Arthrobacter > Arthrobacter sp. SLBN-112. The sequence continues at coordinate 3,319,392 of NZ_JAUSXY010000001.1, read as the reverse complement.
TTGCCGTCAACGAAGACATCGGAGACGAGCGCGATGATTGTGCAGTCCATCTTGGTGAAGTCAATGAACGCGTTCCGGATGGAGGAACTGATGGGGATGGTGCCTACGTGGGCGGAAACGATTTTCATCTTTGAATCTCTCTTGGTCGGATCTTATTTCTTATAAGATGGATGCTCGGAACTTGCCCGAGGGTCTCATCACCTGCAGCAGCTGGTATCAAATATCTTATAAGACGTTGAATCGAGGTTAGCTTGCCCGTGACCGGGAGCACAAGCCCAGCGAGCAGATTTCTTATAAGATGTTTCCTGACGGGGCTATACTAAGGGGAACGGGCGACTCCCGGCAGATTTGGAGCGACAGATGAGTACCAACGTCTTTTCGAGCAAGGGCAGCCTCGCGTACAGCGAATTGCGCCAGATGATCCTCTCCGGCGCCTTAGCCCCTGGCTCGCGCATTTCCCAGTACGAGTTGGCCGAGAACATGCAGATGAGCATCACCCCCCTGCGTGAAGCGATCCGCCGGCTCTCAAGCGAGGGCCTGATCACTATGGACACCCACCGCGACTCCAAGGTGGCCGACATGAGCGCCGCCGAAGCCCGCGAGCTCCTGGAAGTCCGCCTCTCCTTGGAGCCGTCAGCAACCGAACTGGCCGCCTACCGCCGGACCGACGACGATGTTGCCATGATGCGCGCTGCCGCCGAGAAGCTGTTGCCCGTCACTAAAGTGTGGGGCGAGGATGCCATCATCGCCCACCGTGAGTTCCACCGCGCCGTTTACACCGCTTCGCACAACGCCACCCTCATCAAGCTCCTGGACGATCTGTGGGACAAGTCGGACCGCTACCGGCGCATCGGCTTGGAACTGCCTTCCGGTGATGAGCCCCGCACCATCGACCTGAACCAGCACCACCAGATCCTGGAACTCGTCACCGCCGGAGACGGACCCGGCGCAGCAGAACTGGCCCGCACCCACATCGCCAACAGCCTCACCGCATCGGTAACTGGGGCGTTGGAGGAGCGGGAGAACGCATCATCACCCGACCTCGAAAGAACCGCTTAGAGCCCCTGTCTGCTCCTAGATCTGATCTCTTCTGCTTACTAGCGTCAGGAGGCGCGACATTTAGCGCCGCCAAAACGCCGTCACAGAGCGCCGTGAACCACAAGCCATAGGCGCAACAAACCGACTGTCTCCATAAAGGATCCATAGTTGAGACATGCAGTCGGATGTTCGTTGATTTCGGAGCAGGTCCCCCTTGCCCCGCGCGTCGGTCACGATCCGAAGTTTGTCGGCTATCACGACCGGGTCGGAGAGTGGCTGGCCGAACCGGGTTCCGCCCTGCCGCGCCGCGGCAATGCCCGCGTTCACGCGTTCACGCGTTCGACGATCAGCTCCCGCTCGTACTCGGCCAAAGTCGCAAGCATGTTCAGCATCAGCTCGCCCGACGCTGTTGTGGGGTCAATACCGTCCGAAGTGGATCTCAGGTACACACCGCGTTCCCGCAGCAGGTTCACCGTGTTCTGCCTTGGTTCCGGACGTGACGTCAGCGAAAACATCACGCTTCTGCACTCCGGCATCGACAAGCGCGTCGAGCTGCAGCTTCGCGTCCTGACCCGACTTACTCACACGCGTATACCCAAGTTGTCTCAATCGGCCCATTTTGCCTCAGAAGCCCCCAGTCAGCACCCATCTGAGACGATTCGCGGTGATACATCTTTTCAAGACACGCGGCGGACCGGCAGGCCGCCGGTTCCTTCGATCCTCATCGACACCACGTCCTTGTCTCGAAAAACTGTTGCTTTTCAAGACGCCATGGCTCAGTTGGTCCTGCCAGTTCCTCTTGCTGGGGCGGACTGAAATGTTTTAGCTCGGGCGCGAGCAATACGAAGATGTCGAACGGGCCTCGCCCCCTCGCTCGCATCCATGCGCTCGACGTCCCGTGGACGAATGTATCGATCGAGGACCCGGCGTCACAAGACTGGTCCGAGCTCGCCGCGCGGGCGACGGCAACCGGACAGCCGTGGGCCGGTGAGCTTGCCTCTCAAGTCGAGACGTTCCTCGCGATTGCCCACTTCGTCGAAGCCTGCGAACGGCGTGGCCCCGTCGTGCTGACCCGCAGGGACATCCAACCGTGGAATCTGCTCGCTCGAGAGGGGCGGCCGGTGGTGCTCGACTGGGAGCTCTCGGGGATGCTCGATTTGTCCAGTGAACTCGGCTCGACCGCGCTGAGCCTGGCAAAGGGACCCGGCTTGGAGGACATCGAGCCCGCCATTTTCCGCTCCGTTCTCGACGGCTATGTCGCGGGAGGCGGAGTGCTGCCGCCGCCAGGTCCAGGCTGGTTTGTCTTTATGATCGGCGGCTGGTTGGGGCACACGAGGTGGAACATCCTCCGGTGCCTCGCCGGTGTCGAGTCGAGCACCGGCCCTGACCTCGCGCTCTCGCACGAGTCCGTACGCAACGGTGTGCGCGGCCTCCCCGACCTGTTCGGGCGACTTGGAGAGCTCGTGGCGCTGCTCTTGTGACAGTGACCTGCATCCGTGCTTGGTACGGGGCGTAAGGCGCTTCCGATCCCGTCAGGGTCCATAGTCGACGGCCTGCCGCGCGCGGACACGCGGCACCCACATCGAACCGGTCAGCGATACGGGAGGCGGTCTAGGAGTGCCCGAACTGCTGGTAGTCCGCATGTGTTGCGCTGTCGCCATGGTGATGCAGCCTTTGGCCGCCTCCGCACCCGTGAATTCGTGGTCGTGCCGAGGACGAACCAGACGGCTTTTAGTACAGTTGTACACATGGCCCACGACTACTTCTCCGGCGATCCGAGAACGAATTACGAACGTATGGCTGCCGGTGATCTGTACATGTCTGATGACCCTGAGATTTCCAAACGACAGCAGCGGGCCATCAGCTTGGCGGGGAAGTTCCAAGCGGCTTTTCTCGAGGATGCAGAAGGGGCCCAAGCGGTTATGAGGGAGCTTTTGGGTCACGTGGGCGGGGACGTCCATGTTCGCGCGCCTATCTATGTCGACTATGGAGCCAATATCTCGATAGGTGACGGCACGTTCATTAACTACAACCTGACGGCGCTGGATGTAGCTTCCATCAGCATCGGGAAGGATTGTCAGATTGGCCCTAACGTCCAACTGCTGACTCCTACACACCCTGTGGCTGCGGGACCTCGGCGGGACAAACTTGAGGCGGCCAAACCGATCGTCATTGGTGACAATGTGTGGTTGGGCGCCGGAGTTATCGTCCTCCCAGGGGTCACCATCGGAGAAGATAGTGTTGTAGGTGCCGGTTCGGTGGTCACCCATGACATTCCTGCAGGAGTTGTTGCTCTTGGTGTGCCGGCAAAACCCGTCCGATCTGTGGAGGAATGGGTCAATGACTCGAAGGTTTGATCCGGAACGCCGGAATCGCATCCTCGAAGCTACTTTGGAATTGATAGCTGCCGAAGGGGTCGCCGGTACATCGCACCGGAAGATTGCTGCCTTGGCGAACGTGCCGTTGGGTTCCATGACCTACCATTTCGCCGGAATAGACGAGCTTCTCCATGAAGCGCTGACCCTGTTCGCCACCAGGATCAGTGACAGGTTCGAGCGGAGAATGAACGAGGCCTCGTCCGCAGATGATGTCAAGAAGGCCGTGGTAGAGATGATCGTGCAGGACACCTATGGAGACCGCGACGCATTGGTGTTGACGCTTGAGCTATACACTCTTGCAGCGCGCAAGCAGGAGTTCCGGCATCTAACGCATGACTGGATGATGCGCAGCAGGACGGCCTTTGAACGGCACTTCGATTCAACGGTGGCCCGGCAGCTCGATGCCCTCGTCGAGGGGCTATCGATACATCGAGCCTTCGAGCCCCAAGACTACGACCGCACGATGGTCGCCGACGCAGTCGACAAGCTGCTGGACGGCGTCGAACCGGAGAATTTCGCCGTGGAACCTCAGGGACTCGGCTTGTTTTTCTCCGACGGCGCGAATCCTCGCTAAGCCAGATGCTGGATGGCCTTGGCCGTGGGCTCCCTTTGGTTTCCGGTTGAGACGAACGGGTTTGCTTAGCCGGAGCGCAGTCTGTCTGCCCGTTGCCGATGTGAGAGTAATTGAAGGTAACTACTCGGCGGGCGTGAGGTCTGGGCGGCCGCCTTACGCCCATGGAGTGGGCGTTCCGGGACCAAAGGTTCCGAGCTGAGTACATATACCCAGAAGGCCTTCCGGCCAATCTTCCGGTGATGTGTATTTTCGGAATGCCAGGCCGACCATCAGTGATTCCAGAAGTTGAGCCGCCTCCGGGCCAAAATGGGGTTCAAGGATTCGGGAGCTACCTTCAATCCACTCGCTGGCCAATGCTAAGAAGTCGGAGTCACGCAGAACCATAGCCTGGAACTCGCTTGAAAGGGCCAGTCCGGCCTCCGGCCGGGAGGCGTCTTCGTTGATCATTGCCATTATTTGGCGGGTCGCCTCGGCTCGACTGCGGCAGTTGGCGAGATGGCGCTCCAGGCGTTCGAGCTTGACCGCGACAAACTTCCTGAACACGGCCTTGAGCAAATCCTGCATTCCAGAGAAGTGATAGGTCAAGGACCCCAACGGGACATCGGCCTCAACAGCGATGCCTCGCAGGGTAGTTCCTACCACGCCGTTTGCTGTGAGGACAACGAGGGCAGCGTCTACTATTCGGTCTTTTCGTCTCGGGTCAAACCTCCGTTTTCTTGGGCCGGAGTGGCGAATAAGGGGCGTGGGCGGTTCCAGATGTTCTTCATCGCTCATTGAAGGGCCCTTCTAGTCCATAACTCCTGCAGCTTCTATACGGAACTAAATTCTCGCCAAGTCCACGATACGTACGTACGTACACTAGACAACTAATAAGTACGATCGTACACTAGATCCACATTGGATGTGATGGTGATCACCAAATGATGGTTATGTTGGACTCTTTGAGTGTCCGAGCACAAGGGTAGGCTTGAGTAATTGAATATTCCCTGTACTCTTGCTTATAGGTGATGGGGCTCGCGGCAGCATGAGCAGCACGAAGGCATCGAGCAGATACCGCTTATACGCGCATCAACCGGCTAGAAAATCGAGAGGTTCAAAAGATAATGACTGTTCAGACTCCTTTGCAGGCGCATGCTCCCACGAAGTCGAGCTATGACGTTGTCATCGTCGGCAGTGGCATGGGTGGAGGCACCCTCGCCTATGCATTGAAGGACAGCGGGGCCAGCATTTTGCTTATCGAACGCGGAGGATTCGTACCGCAGGAGCCGCAGAACTGGAATCCGGACGCCGTCTTTGAGCAGGGCCGGTACAAGAACGCTGAGAAGTGGTACTCCTCGTCTGGGGAGGCCTTCAGTCCCGGGACGTACTACTACGTGGGAGGCAATACCAAGTTCTACGGTTCGTCGTTGGTCCGTTTCCGCCGTGAAGACTTTGCCGCCTCCGAGCACGAGGAAGGCATATCCCCTCAGTGGCCTTTCGGCTACAACGACCTTTCCCCTTACTATTCACGGGCGGAGCATGTCTACAGAGTCCACGGTGATCACACTGACGATCCCACTTTGCCTAGGGATGAACCGTTCCCGTACCCCGCGATTGGGCACGAACCCGAAATTCAAAAAGTTGCGGATGGCTTGCGCCGGCAGGGACTGACTCCGTCCAATATTCCCCTGGGCATCGACTTGAGGCAGGGCGGCACCTGCATTCGTTGCCGCACCTGCGACGGATTCCCTTGCCGGGTCCTTGCAAAAATGGACGCCGACATCGCTTGCGTCCGGCCAGCTCTTGAAAGCGGCACGGTCGAGATTCTCACCGGGGCCTACGCCGAGAAGGTCTTGACGGAGAGTTCGGGGCAGACGGCTACCGGCGTGCAGGTCACTGTCGGCGGGAAGAGCATCGTCATCGAAGCCGGCAAGGTCGTGGTTTCGTGTGGTGCGGTGAACTCAGCGGCCCTGCTGCTGAGGTCGGCGAATGATAAACACCCCAACGGGCTTGCCAATTCTTCGGGAATGGTCGGGCGAAACTACATGGTGCACAACAACAGCATCATGGTGGCATTCCACCCGCAGCGTAACAAAGTTGAGTTCCAAAAAACGCTCTACTTCAATGACTACCTGCTTAAGGGCACCCAAGACTTTCCCTATCCTCTCGGCCACGTTCAGCTCATCGGCAAACTCCAAGGTGCCATGCTGGTTGGGCAAAAACCCCTCATCCCCAAATGGGCGTTGGACATCGCCGCCGGGCACAGCCTCGACTGGTGGCTGTTCACTGAAGACCTGCCGGACCCTGAGAACCGTGTAACCCTCCGAGACGACAAGGGAATCCAGATCAACTGGACACCGAACAACGTCCGTGCCCATCAGCTTCTCGTAAAGGAGGTTAAACGGATTCTGCACAAGATGGGCTACCCGATGATCTTCAGCGAGACCACGGGGATCGCCGTGAACTCCCATCAGGCAGGAACCATCAAGGCTGGGGAAGACCCCCGGACCTCGGTGCTCGATTCGACCTGCCGCACCCACGATGTCGACAACCTCTTCGTCGTTGACTCGTCCTTCTTCCCATCGCTACCCGTGATGAACCCGGCCCTGACGATCGCAGCAAACGCCTTCCGCGTTGCTGAGCACATCGTGCCTGGGGCAAGCCAGCACTGGGCCGCGGTACGTCAGAACCAATTTCTACCGATAACACCCGTACTTACAGGAAGCAACCACAATGACTGAGAAGCAGCTGACCGGCGGACAGATGATTGTCGACTGCCTTATCCGCGAAGGCGTTGATCGAGTCTTCGCGGTGCCCGGCCACGGCAACACCGCCCTTCTGGACGCCTTCGTCGACCGTTCAGACGAAATCCAGGTGATACCTGCAATGCACGAGCAGGGTGCTGCGCACATGGCCGACGGTTACTACAGGGCCTCGGGCAAAATTGCAGCCGTGTGCACCTCTATCGGCCCCGGCGCCACGAATACGCTGACCGGCCTGGTAACGGCCTTCGCCGACTCCCAGCCGTTCATCCTCATCACCGGCGCCGTCCACACCTACATGGAAAACCGCGGCGTGCTCCAGGAAATCGACCGACCCCATGGCAACAACTTCCCTCGCATGGCCGAACCTGTCGTCAAGCGCTGGTGGCAGCCAAGCCGCCTCGAGCAGATCCCCACGGTCATGGCTCAGGCGTTCAACACCATGAATGAGGGCCGAAAGGGACCTGTTCTGGTTGATGTCCCCCAGGACCTGCAGGCCGAGTTCGGCACATACGTGCACGTTCCTGGTCACCGGCGTCCCCGCACTCGGCCTACAGGTGATGCCAGGACCATTGCTGAAGCAGCGGCCCTGTTGGCGTCGGCCAAGCGCCCCGTCATTCTTGCCGGCGGTGGCGTCATTGCAGCCGAAGCGAGTGAGGAACTGCGCTCGGTCGCCGAACGGCTGGGCGCGCCTGTGACGCACTCCTTCATGGGTAAGGGCGCGTTGCCCGCCGACCACGATCTCTACGCGTGGCCCTGCGGGGACATGGGGTCTATCCCGGGCAACCGAATGACCACCCAGGCCGACGTCGTCCTCGCCGTCGGATGCCGCTTTAGCGACCGCATCACCTCTTCCTACAAAGAGGGGATCACCTTCAACATCCCTGCCAAGACCAAGCTCGTCCAGATCGACATCGATGGCTTTGAGATTGGACGCAACTACCCTGTCGAGGTCGGCATCGTCGGTGACGCAAAGAGCTCTCTGGCCCTGCTGCGTGAGCAACTGGGCGACGGCCGTGATTACCACGGCACGGAGTACTTTGAAGAACTCCAGGACTACAAGCAGCGCTGGGAAAATCACCTCGCACCCATGCGGGAGACTGACTACCTCCCTATGACCAACTCCCGTGCCATGGTTGAGATCCGTAAAGCACTCCCGCGCGAGGGCATCCTGGTCACGGACTCAAGCAACCCCGCCAACCAAGCCTTCAATGAATTTCCGATCTACGGGCCGAAGACCAACATCGTTGCCGGCGGTATGTCTGGTATTGGTTTCGGTCTCCCGGCGGCCATCGGCGCCCAGATCGCCGCCCCGGGGACCCCCGTCCTCGCCATGGTGGGTGACGGCAGTTTCCTGCAGACCGGAACCGAGCTTTCAACCGCTGTGATGCTGGGAACCCCTCTCGTCGTCGTTGTTTTGAACAACGGCGGCTGGGAGGCAATCAAGGACCTCCAGATCAGCCTGTTCGGTGCCGACCGGAGGCTCATCACGAACTGGTGCACTCCCGATGGGAAGCCCTACTTTGCCAACATCGCCGAATTTGCCCGTTCCCTCGGATGCACTGCCGAACGGGTCGAAGATCCCGCCCGCTTAGCGGAAGCGATAGAACGTGGTTTCGCCACCGAGGGCCCCGTCGTCATCGAAGCCATGAGCGCCCACGAGCTGCCCTGGAGTGAGATGCACCCGACCGGTTGGTGGGACATCGCTGTTCCTGCCTACCACGGTGAGACCCGCGACGAGTACGTCGCCCAGCGCGGATTCTAGCGGGGTAAATGCCATGGGAAATATCAGCCTTGGTCTCAATCTCGAGTTTGCACGCTACGAAAATGGGTCATTCGACTGGGCCATGGATCGAGCGGCGGAAATCGGCTACCGATACGTGGAGCCCATGGTCCACTGGGGCCGTGAACTCCTGAGCGAGGCCGGCTACTTCCACAGCAGGTCTATGCTGGATGACCCGCTGAAGCTCAAGCATGCAGCGGAAAGCCGCAGCCTGCGGATCTCGTCGATCTCCAGCCATGCGCCGCTGGCCAAACCAGATATCGCGGTGGACTACCTCAAACAGGCCATCCGCTACGCAGCTGAGTGTGGCTCGCCAATGATCATGGTCGACGACGGTCCCGTATCCGGATGGACCACCGAGGAGGAGAACTTCACCTTGATGAAGTACACCCTCCAAGAAGCCGTCATGGTCGCAGAACCTCGCGGCATCGCCATCGCCATCGAGACCCACGGCCCCTTCACGGCAACACCTCAAGGGCTGGACCGGCTAATGAAGCTTGTCGATAGCCCTGTCCTGACTATCAACCTGGACACCGGAAACAGCTACCTGAGTGAGAACGATCCTCACGCTTGGCTGGACGACATCATCTCCAACGTCACCCATCTGCACGCCAAAGATATCTCCGTCGAGGACGCCCGAAGATACCGCGGAAAAGTCCGCGGGATGCTTGGCTGCGCCTGCGGCGAAGGTGTCATTGACTGGGAACGCATCATTCGCACCCTGACATCCGCTGACCACGACACCGTTCTCTCCGTTGAGTGCGGGTCACTGGATGCCGCAACCAAGAGCTTCCACTACCTGAACGACGTCGTCAGGCGTGTAAGCCAACAATCTCCCCAACCCATCAGCTAATCAGAGGAATAGTAATGAACAACAACTCATCGCTGGTCTCTAATGTGTCCCGGCGTGGCTTTCTCTCCCTTGCCGGGGCAGCCGCGCTGACAGCCTCGCTCTCCGCATGCGCCGCAGGCGGCGGAAGCTCCGCAAGTTCCGGAACATTGAAGTTCTGGGACATGCCCTGGGGTACCTCCGTGTACGCCACGGAGGCCGAAAAGCTCGCGAAGTCCTTCACCGGGGCCGGCAACGTCAAGGACGTCTCCTACCAGCAGGTTCTGTGGAATGGCTTCAACGAGACCTACTCATCAGCCATCGCGTCAAAGACCGGCCCGGCCGTATCCACCGGTGGCGGCTTCCAGGCTTTTCAGTTCGCAGCACAGGGCGCCGTAGAGTATGCCGACAAGCTCATCGAATCCTTCAAGTCCAATGGCCTTTACGATGACTTCCTGCCCAACGTGCTTGATGCGATGAAGACGCCGCAAGGTTCAGTCGCCGTTCCTTGGGCCGTTGACATCCAGACCCTCTGGTACCGGAAATCCGTACTTGAGGCCGCCGACGTCGCCGCTCCGACGACGTGGACCGAATTCATTGAGGCCGGAAAGAAGATCGCGGCCAAGGGCTACTACGCCTGGGGCATCAGCGGCGGCAGTGGAAACTTCGGGCCCATGGCCATTCTGAGCCTGATGATCAACAACGGCGGCGGCCTGTTCAACGATGGCGGCGATCTCGACATCGTGACGGACCGTAACACCGAGACCTCAGAATTCGTCATTGAGGCGGTCAAGGCAGGCTTGACCGACCCCGGGGCCGTCAGTCTGAAAGACGACGACCTCGTCACGCAATGGACCAACAAGAAGATCGGTATGGGCTTCTACTACGTAGGCCTGGACGAAGCCATAGGTGACAACGACGTCGTCGTTATGGATCCGCTTAAGGGACCTCACGGAGACACGGGCACCATCCAGTACGTCAACAACATCATGATGTACAAGAACACCCCGTCCCAGGAAGCTTCGGAGGCATTCGTCACCCATTACCTGCAGAACATGAAGGTGCTGTGGGAAAAGAAGTTGGTCTCACAACTGCCGGCACTGAAGTCGATTGCTGGAGCCTCCAGCTTCACCGGAAGCCAGTCCAACGTTGCGATCGTCAACAAATGGCAGCCGATCGCGAAGACGCTTGCCACTAAGGGAACCCAGTCATCTGCCAAGCTCGCAGCTATCGACGGCGGACAGGCAATGGCCGATTTCTGTCAGACCCTGCTCGGAGGCAAGACCGATGCCAAGTCGGCCCTCACGAAGCTCGAAAGCGATATCAAGGCTGTTGTCTCGTCATGACTCCCCAAACTTCGCTAGTCGATACACCCGTTGGGCGGTCCCAAGCCGCCCAGCGTGCGAAGACCCAACACTCAGCCCGTCGAACCATCCGGCGCCGGCACGTCGCCGGACAATCGCGAACGACTTTGGCGGTTCTGATCGCCCCGTCCGTCATCCTCCTTTTGCTGACCAACGCGTACCCGATTGTCTACGCTGCCTTCCAGTCCGTCCACGACGGTTCGCTGATCAATGCCGGCGACTTCGTTGGTTTGGATAACTTTGCCCGCGTCCTCAGCGGTGAGGCCTTTTGGAAAGCCGCCGGTTTTACCCTGGTCTTCACCATCACCGGGGTCTTCGGCAGTTGGCTTGCAGGCCTGGGAATTGCACTTGTCCTGCAACAAAAAGTTCCGGCGCGCGGACTGATCAAGACCTTACTGCTACTGCCCTGGGTAGTCCCGGTGGTTGTCTCATCCACCTCGTGGAACTGGCTTCTGAGCACAGACTCAAGCCCCATCCCTACCCTGTTCCGCTCCCTGGGGCTGGGCGAAGTAAGGTTCCTTTCGGATCCTTTCCTTGCCCAGGTCACTGTTTGCTTGTTTATTGTGTGGCTGAACTTCCCCTTCATGATGCTCATGATGAGCGCCGCACTTACTTCAGTGGACGAAAGTGTCTACGAGGCAGCAAAGATTGATGGCGCCTCTCCGCGTCAGCAGTTCATGTACATGACTCTTCCGATTATTGCTAAGCCGACCTACATCTCGTGGGTGCTGATGACGATTTTCTGCGTCAACGAATTCCCTGCGATCTACCTGCTGACCCATGGCGGCCCGGTGGGATCCACCAGCACGTTGGTTGTGTTGGCGTACCGGACCGTCTTCCAAAACTTCCAGACCGGACCTGGTGTGGCCATCGCCTTCATTATGACCATCGCCCTGGCCACTGTCGCTACCTTCCTGTTTAGGCAGATCCGAAAGTCGAGAGTCGAATGACCACCACCCAGCTCAACCGAAAGCTCGGAAGCGCGCCGATACGTCGGAACCTCGATCCGGCCGACCGTGGAAAATGGAAGCGATTTTGGCTTCTGATCGCGATCGCAGCAGTTGCCCTCGTACCCATTGCCGGCACGTTTGTGTTGTCGCTGCGAGGCAACAACGGTACAGGTGACTTCACCCTGGAGAACTTCGTCCACGTCATCGTTGACACCCAGGTGGTGGCGTGGCTCCTGAACAGCCTTCAGGTAACCCTTGCAACAGTCGTGGTATCTGTTCTGGTCGCCGCCCCGGCAGGATATGTGCTTTCGCGGGGCCGCAGCCGGCTTGTCGAAGGCTACTCGTTGCTCTTGTTTGTTATCCAATCCCTGCCGGTCATTACCTCGGTTATTCCGCTGTTTATCCTCTTCTCGGGCATGGGCCTTGCCGACAACCTGATCGGCATCACCGTCCTGTACGTGGGCAGCTCCATGTCGGTGGCGACGTGGATGATGGCCTCCTACATGGACGGCATTCCAGGAAGCCTGGAAGAAGCTTCCTGGATCGACGGTGCATCCGTGTTTGGCAGCTTCTGGCACATCGTTCTCAGGAACTCTCTGCCCGGTATTCTGTCCACGGCCATCTTCACCTTCCTCATGGCCTGGAACGACTACCTTGTGGCCAGCATCTTCCTCCGGTCCTCCGGAACCTTCACCCTGCCAATCGGCGTTCAGACATTCTTCCAACAGCACTCCACCGACTGGGGATCTGTGATGGCGGTAGCCGTGATCATGATGCTTCCACCGGCCCTCGTGTTTGCAACCATGAACAAGTACTTCAGCGTTGGCGGCGTGGCTGGCTCCTTGGCCGGCAGGTAGGGGGCTCTGCAGGTCCGGCCATGGCTTCATGGCCGGACCTGATCAGCGGAGCCTTCGGACCTCTCGCCGTGTATCCGTGGAGCCAAAACCCGGCAGGGAAACCCGGCCTGTTCAACTCACAATCGAGAAAGGGAGGAGCGAACCTTGGACACCAACAAAAATTGCTATGCATCAACTTTTGGACAGCGACGATAAGTACCTGCCCTTGTTGCAACCGACCCGGACTCTACATCCATGCAGAAGGGGATCAGCAGCGAGGCACAAGAATATCGCGGTGGACGCGCTCCTTACCCGTTTTTCGTCGATGGTGTCCCTAGGGCTCCTGCAGCGCAGGGGGCGTTGTGCTCTGCCCGGCAGGACGGTAAAGGGGCGGCACCTGAGGAGGTGGCGCCCCATTACCGTCCCTGCCATCAACTCAGAAACGCCTCGATGTCGTGGGCCCCGGTGAGGATTTCGGCCGTGCCGTGGTCGGAGGTCTGATGATCGATGAGTGCCGAGTGCGCCAGTCGGGCCATTTCCTTGGTAGCAGGCGAGAGCAGTTGCCCATGCCGTTTGATCAGCGCCAGTGTGTCAAACATCGGCTCTGCCATCGAAATTGCGTGCAGCCCGAGGGGATAGACCTCTGACTCAAGTGAAGCCCGGCAAGCGATCGTGTCGCCGAAACCATCTGCTGCCAAAGACAATGCTGCGGAAAGATACTCCACTTCAATTCCAGCGCTCACGGATTTCCCCCTCAGCCGTGCCCTGGACGACAGCTGCTTTCGGGCAGGGTCAGTGAGTGCGTAGTGGGCGTCGTAAAGGATGAGCGGAGCCTCACAGATCGCGTCGATATCAGGCGGGGTCTGCACACGGTCCGGGACAGCGCTGACATAGACCACTTCGTCCCGGGCCAACGGCAAAACGTCCAGATGGTCGTCCTCGATCGGCAACGTCACTAGTCCGGCCTCCAAATAGCCAGCGACAACGTCGCTCACTGTCTCAGCGCTGTTCTGGCCCACCAGCCGGATTCGGACATTGGGGTGCTTCTGCCTGAAGCGTTTGGCCAGGTCCTGTCGTATATAAAACTCGGCGTTGCGCAGCAGCCCAAAGGTGGCAGTGCCGCCGCCAAGGGAAAGAAGCGCACTTACGGCCTCCGTGCCCTGCCTGGCGGCGTTCACCGTTTGTTCCGCGTAGGGCAGCAGCTCTTCACCAGCTGCGGTCAGCACGAGCGCGCGGCCGCTGCGGCTGAAAAGCGGCGCCCCGAGTTCGCCCTCAAGGCGGCGGATGAGGTCTGACACGGCGGGCTGGCTCATGCCCAACTCCACAGCCGCTGCGGTGAATGTCTGTCCAGTGGCAGCTGCCACAAAAGCTTCAAGTTGGGCCAAAGTCATAAGGCAATCCTATAGCTCGCGCGGGAATGGTGTTTGGACCACGGAAGGCAGTTGTCCGCCGCCGGCGATCACATGAGGTTGGAGGAGGTGCTCCAACAAGTTCGGGTCCAGCAGTTGCCTTTGGCGGACCAGATCCACTACCGGCGTTCCGGTCAGGAGAGCCTCGGCGGCTATTTCGCCGGACAGGTGGTACCCCAGGTACGGGCTCAACGCCGTAACCAGGCCAATACTGCGGGCCATGTGGTCCTCGAGCGTCCGCTCGTTGGCGGTAATTCCGTCAATACAGGTTTCGCTCAGGGTGAGGACCGCAGCGCGCAGGTGCTCGATGCCTCTGAAAAGGGACGCGGCGATGATGGGTTCGAAGGCGTTGAGCTGCAGTTGGCCCGCTTCTGCTGCCAACGAGATGGTCACGTCGGCCCCCATGATCTCGAAGGCCACCTGATTGACCAGTTCCGGAATCACCGGATTCACCTTTCCCGGCATGATGCTGGATCCTGCCTGCCGGGCGGGCAGATTGATCTCTGCGAATCCTGCCCGAGGTCCGGAGGAAAGAAGCCGTAGATCACTGCTGATCTTGGACAGCTTGATGGCGGCCCTCTTCACGGCAGCAGATACTAGAACAAAAACCCCGCAGTCCTGTGTTGCCTCGACCAAATCGGGACTGGTGGTCACAGGCAATCCCGTCACGTTTTCAAGCTTTTCCCGCACGAGGGCCGCATAAAGGGGGTGGGTGTTCAATCCGGTGCCGATCGCCGTTGCACCGAGGTTGATCTCGTGAAGATGACCCATGGCCTCCGTGAGTCGCTCGACATCTTCGCCAATCGTGACGGCAAAGCTTCTGAACTCCTGGCCCAGGGTCATGGGCACGGCATCCTGTAACTGAGTCCTGCCCATCTTCACGATGTGGTCGAACTCCAGGGCCTTCCGCTCACAAGCCCGCTGGAAGACCTCTAGGGCGGCAACAAGAGCACGGCAGTTGTAGATCGTTGCCAGTTTCAGTGCAGTGGGGTAGACATCGTTGGTGGATTGCCCGAGGTTCACGTGCTCATTCGGGCTGATCAGGCCGTAGCACCCCTTGGATTCCCCCAGAAGTTCCAGTGCCCGATTGGCAATCACTTCGTTGGCGTTCATGTTGGTTGAAGTGCCAGCACCCCCCTGAATCAGGGAGATAGGAAATTGGTCGGCCAGCTGGCCCCTGCGCAGGTCCTGGCACGCTGCCACGATCGCCTTGCCGAGGCGCGGCTCAAGAAGGCCTAGCTCAACATTCGCCTCCGCCGCTGCTTCTTTGACAGCAGCCAATGCGAACACTAGTCCCGGTGCCGCGCCCACGGTTTCACCGCCCACACGGAAGTTCTCACACGCCCTCAAGGTGTGGACACCCCAATAGGCCTCCGAGGGGACCTCCCGGGTCCCCAGGAGATCTGCTTCCACGCGCACTACGGCTCCTTCAGCCACGTTCCACCTCGCACTTTGATTCCCGTCGACGGCCACACGCAAGAACGCATGACTTCCCAATCCAAACGACATAAGATAACCTTCTGATATCACACATAAGCATAGCATTTACTTGTAAGCGCGGCTTGAACCTACTTGCTTAGATAAGTAAAAGCTTTATATCTGTTGTAAGTACAAAGGAAATGCTATGCTTGAGTGGTTTCCAATGTAACGCGGAGCACACGCACTACCAGCGCTCTGGCTCCAGAAACGAAAGAGAAAACCATTGCGCACTTCCCTCAAGAACGCTGAAGTCACCCTCTCTGACCCCACATCCCCTCCCGGCGTAAGGGAGACCGTCGAAGCTGTCATCGCCGATGTCCGTGCCCGGGGCGACGAAGCAGTCCGTGCCTACTCCGAGAAATTCGACAACTGGTCCCCTCAGTCGTTCCGCCTGTCCCAGGAAGAGATCGACGCTGCCATCGCACGACTCCCGGAGCAGACAGTGGAGGACATCAAGACGGTGCAGCGCAACGTCAAGCGGTTTGCCCAGCTCCAGCTCAAGTCCCTGACCGAGTTTGAGGCCGAGGTGGAACCCGGGGTGATCCTGGGGCAGAAAAACATTCCGATCGATGCAGTCGGCGCGTACGTCCCCGGTGGGCGCTATCCCCTCCTGGCTTCTGCCCACATGACCATCGTGACCGCAAAAGTTGCCGGCGTCCGACGTGTTGCGGCCGCTACACCCGCAGCCGGAGGGGTCCTTCCCGACGCTTCGATTGCAGCCATGCATTTTGCCGGCGCCGATGAGATCTACCTGCTGGGCGGAGTTCAGGCAGTAGCGGCCTTAGCCGTCGGCACCGAGACCATTGCACCGGTCGACTTCCTCGCGGGCCCCGGAAACGCATACGTGGCAGAGGCCAAACGGCAGCTCTTCGGCGAGGTCGGCATCGACCTGTTTGCAGGTCCCACCGAAGTTCTGATCGTCGCCGACGAAACCGCCGACCCCTTCCTGACTGCCGTGGACCTGCTGAGCCAGGCTGAACACGGCCCGGACTCGCCGGCCATCCTGGTCACCACGTCACGGGAGGTTGGCGAGCAGGTCCTCGAGGAAATCAAGCGGCAACTCGCGGGCCTGTCCACCCGCGCTGTCGCCGAAGTAGCTTGGCGCGACCATGGCCAGGTGATCCTCGTCGATGACCTTCAAGAGGCCTACACGGTGTCCGACGAATTCGCCAGCGAACATGTCCAAATCCTCACCCGCCATCCCCGCGCAGCCTTGGACAACATGATCAACTACGGGTCGTTGTTCCTGGGCGAAAACACCTGCGTATCGTTCGGCGACAAAGTCATCGGAACAAACCACGTGCTTCCCACACGTCACGCAGCCCGCTACACCGGTGGACTCTGGGTAGGCAAATACATCAAGACGGTGACCTACCAGGAAGTGACCTCAGCAGCGGCAAGCGCCGAGCTGGGAGAGCTGCTCGGACGGGCCGCACGCGCTGAAAACTTCGAAGGACATGCCCGCTCCGGAGATATCCGGGCTGCCCGGGCCACCGGAGAGCGACCGGCCTGGGCTTCGTAAGTCCTAATCGGCTTCGGTGGAGCGCCCTAGTGGGGGCCGCTCCACCGGAGGTTCCCTAGCAGGGCAGCGCTGCCCGGCCTGATATGAGGAGCATGACATGAGTACCACTTCCAAGCATCGCCGATACAGAAGAGGACGGACCAGCCGATGGCTCGAAAGAGTCCGGCAACTCCTTTCCAGCATCATTGCCGAAGACTACCGGGCAAAGGAAGCCTCCGCCGGACAACAGACCATGCTTCCCAGCGGCAGCCTCTTCAGCACCCTCTATGCCGGGAGTCACCCGCTGGACCGCATCCCCCCACAGCGTGAGTAAACGCATAAAGCCGCGAACGCTCAGCCTTCGCAGCCGCACCGACAGCCATTACGGACCGACCCACACCAATGGACCGATTAGCCATGCCCAAGGACTCCAATAACTTCAGTACCACCGAGGGGACATCCCCGGTCCTCCAACAGGACTGGCTCCTGACCAAAGGGACGCTCGTTGAAGCCCGGCATCGCCACCATCTCGCCCGAACAGGGCTGGTCGACGACGTGACACCAGACGGTTCAATCCTTTGGCTGGCAGCCGATGGTGCCCTCACCCGGCACATGATCGACAAGTCAGACGGATACGAAATCTGGTCCACATACGAAAAAACCCACGGAGCAACCCCGCAGCCTCTGGCTGCGCCGCCAACATACAGAGGTGCCCAATGATCGCTAACGTCGCTCTCCCCAGGATCATGAAGGTTGGAGGTGGAGCAATCAACGAAGTCGGTGCTTTGGTCGACGAGCTCGGAGCGGCCCGGCCGCTTATCGTCACTGATGCCTTCATGCTGACGACCGGCCATGTCGACAGGATTATTAAAGCCATCGAGCACGATGGCCACACCGCCGCCGTCTTCTCTGGCGTGGTTCCTGACCCAACCACGGACTCCTTGAAAGAAGGCATCGAAGCAGCCCGCCGCCACGATGCTGACCTCATTATCGGCCTCGGGGGAGGAAGCGCCATCGATACCGCAAAGGCTCTCGGCATTCTTAGCCGACAGGGCGGGCAAATGCGCGACTTCAAGGCACCCCGGAACAACAACGGCCCGGCGGTCCCAGTAGTTGCGATACCAACAACCGCCGGAAGCGGATCCGAAGCTACTCAGTTCTCCATAATCAGCGACTCTGAGACACATGAAAAGATGCTGTGTGCGGGGATCTCATTCCTGCCCGTAGCAGCAGTTATTGATTACGAACTCACGCTGACCATGCCCGCACGTCTAACCGCAGATACGGGAATTGACGCGCTCACCCATGCGATCGAGGCCTACGTCAGCCGAAAGGCCAACCCCTTCTCCGACGGGTTTGCCCTCTCAGCAATCCGTACCATCGGCACAAACCTCCGTCGTGTTTATACCGACGGGTCCAACGCCGACGCCCGCGAAGCCATGATGCTGGCCTCAACACAGGCAGGAATCGCGTTCTCGAACTCCAGCGTCGCCCTTGTTCATGGCATGAGCCGCCCAATTGGAGCTCTTTTCCACGTTGCCCACGGACTGGCCAACGCCATGTTGTTCCCTTCCGTCACGGAATTCTCTATCTCAGGTGCCGAAAACAGGTACGCGGATTGTGCCCGGGCGCTTGGCATTGTCAGTCCCAGCGTCTCAGACCAGTACGCAGCCGGAGCCCTGGTCGCTGAACTGCATGCACTAAACCGCGACTTGGAAGTGCCGACCCCCGAAGGCTTCGGCATCGACCGGGCGTCGTGGGAAGAAAAGATCCCTCTTATGGCCGAGCAGGCACTCTCCTCCGGGTCGCCGGGCAACAACCCGTTGGTTCCCGACGCCGAACAAATCCAAGGGATCTACAAAGACATTTTCGCCTGAGCCCCATGCCTAGTGGCTCCGACACAGCCTTTCCCTTCGTGGCGCGGTATCCGACCACAAACCCAATTTCAAAGGACCAAGCATGACCACTACAACGTTGACCACTATCAACCATTTCCTCAACGGTGCCGGGACTGCCGGTGAGGGCGACCGCACCACGAACGTGTACAACCCGGCCACCGGCGCTGTCTCCGGTGAGCTGCGGCTGGCCAACCGTGCCGACCTGGATACCGCCGTCGCCGCGGCCCGCAAGGCCGCCGACACCTGGGGTGACACCTCCCTGGCCAAGCGCACCGCCGTGCTGTTCAAGTTCCGTGAACTGGTCGCCGCGCACGTTGACGAACTCGCGGAACTGGTTACCGCCGAGCACGGCAAGGTCCTCTCCGACGCCAAGGGCGAAATCGGCCGCGGCCTGGAAGTCGTCGAGTACGCCTGCGGCATCCCCACCCTGCTCAAGGGTGACTACTCGGACCAGGTCTCCACCGGCATCGACGTCTTCTCCTTCCGTGAGCCGCTCGGCGTCGTCGCCGGGATCACCCCGTTCAACTTCCCCGTCATGGTGCCGCTGTGGATGGCGCCGATGGCGATTGCCACCGGCAACGCGTTCATCCTCAAGCCCTCCGAGCGCGACCCCTCCGCCTCGCTGCTGCTCGCCAAGCTCTGGAAGGAAGCCGGCCTGCCGGACGGCGTGTTCCAGGTACTGCACGGGGACAAGGAAACCGTCGACGGGCTGCTGACCCACCCGGACGTGGACGGCATCTCCTTCGTCGGCTCCACCCCGATCGCACAGTACGTCCACGAGACCGCCACCAAGCACGGCAAACGCGTCCAGGCCCTGGGCGGGGCCAAGAACCACGCCATCATCCTGCCCGACGCCGACCTGGACAACGCCGCCGACCACCTCGCCGCCGCCGCCTTCGGCTCCGCCGGGGAACGCTGCATGGCCATCTCCGTCGCCGTAGCCGTCGGGGACGCCGCCGACCTGCTGGTCAAGAAAGTCGAAGAGCGCGCCCTGGCCGTGAAGGTCAACAACGGCACCGCCCCCGGCGCCGAAATGGGCCCGGTCATCACCCCCGCCTCCAAGGAACGCATCGTCCGGATCGTCACCGAAGCCGAAACCGCCGGCGCCGCCATGGTGGTGGACGGCCGCGACCTCGTGGTCCCCGGCCACGAAAACGGCTTCTGGGTGGGTCCCACCGTCCTGGACCACGTCAAGACCGAAATGACCGCCTACCAGGAGGAAATCTTCGGACCCGTCCTCGTCGTGGTCCGCGTCGACACCCTGGAAGAGGGCATCAAGCTCATCAACGCCAACCCCTACGGCAACGGCACCGCCATCTTCACCTCCTCCGGCGCCGCCGCCCGCACGTTCCAGCGCGGTGTCACCGTCGGCATGATCGGCATCAACGTGCCCCTGCCCGTCCCCGTGGCCTACCACTCCTTCGGCGGCTGGAAAGCCTCACTCTTCGGCGACAAGCACATCTACGGCCCCGAAGGCGTCTCCTTCTACACCCGCGGCAAAGTCGTCACCTCCCGCTGGCCCGAAACCCACCACGCCTCCGGCGCCTCCTACAACTTCCCCTCCAACTGACGCCACTTCAGGTCCGATCTTCAGGGTGGTCCGCCATGGCGGACCACCCTGAAGCCGTTTCATGTATCCCTTTTTAGCTTCACCAAGAATGGAGAGCCCCATGGTCAGACTTTTCACGGGACTGATGCTGGCATCCGCAACGGCCGGATTGGTCCTTTGCGTTACGGCGTCTGCAACGCTTGCCTTGGCAGCCGGACTACTGATGCTCATGGTCGGTGCCGGGGGATTGACAGCGGTGTCGATGACACACCTTGAGCGGCCGACGCCTGATTCCGGCAAGAAAGGACGGGCTGGGAAGAAATGAACCGCGTCAAGCCACTTGTCTGGGCCCTGATCGGGGCAAGCGACATAGCGGCCACACGGATGGTCCCAGCCATTCGCCGCGTCGGGGACAGCATCGCCAGCGTAATCAGTGCTGATAAGTCACACGCCGAAACCTACGCCATCCGCAACGGAATCCTTCGCCATCACTGGGACCTGCAGACGGCACTGGACGATCCTGCAGTCGACGCGGTGTACATCTCAAGTCGCAACGACCAGCATTACTTCCAAACGTTGTCATCACTCGCCGCGGGAAAACACGTTCTCTGCGAAAAGCCCGTGGCTACGGTGCTCAGCGATGCCCTGGAGATGCAGGCAGCAGCGGAAGCCAGCGGCCTGGTATTGGCCGTCAACCACCACCTGCCGGCGGCAGGGACCCATCGCAAAATCCGCGAAATGGTCACGGCAGGATCGATCGGCAAGCCCTTGAGCATCAACGTCCGCCATTCCACACTTCTGCCGGAACGGCTAAGGAGTTGGCGGCTGAGCAACAGCCCCGGCGCCGGAGTAGTGATGGACCTGTCCTGCCATAACGCCTCCGTCGTGAACCCGCTGCTCGAAGGGCAGGTGCCCCTTGATGTCGTCGCGTCAGCGGTATCGCATGGTCCTTGGGGTACATCGGATATCGAGGACGCGTGCAGCTCGTCGATCCACTATGAGGGCGAAGTGCTGGTGGACTTTCAGGATTCCTTCACAATGCCGTTTACGCCGTCGTACCTTCGCATCAATGGTGAGGCGGGCAGCATCCTCGGCCACGACGTGATGACACCGGAGCCCCTGGGCACCGTAGTTCTCAGCGACTCTACGGGAACCCGTGAGGTGCCAGTCTCAGACAGGCGGCACACCTACGACATCACCCTTTTACGGTTTCACGAAGCCGTCCAGGAGGGAGCACGTCCAATCGTTGATGGAGTGGACGCAGCCAATAATTTGGCCATCTGCCTTTCCATCCTCGAAGCCGCGTCCAGCGGTAAGCGCCAGCCCGTCAACCACGTACGACGGTAGCGCACCGTCGGCAGCTACCGGTCCCCGTCCGAAAGCAGGGCGGGAACGGGCTTTTGGTCAGTTGTTTCGGCTTCAGCGGCGACGGCCTTGGCAAGAACCAACCCCACTGCGCAGAAGAGCAGCGGCACTACAAAGGCTGCCGTAAGTCCCATGAGACTGCCCAGCCACCCGATCAAGGCAGGGCCTGCCAGCAAACCCACGTAGCCGGAACTCACCACCCTGGACAGCGTCTTGCCTGCATCCGAATGTCCAGCTACCCCGGCTGCTGTGTAGATCTGCGGAATGATGCCTGACAAACCCAGCCCAAACAGCACCCATCCTAGAATCGACAGGGGGTAGGACGAGGACAAAACAACTGCCAGCATCCCGGCCGCGGCCATCAAGGACCCGTAGCGGACCACATGAACTGGACCGGCTGCGTGTGAAACTTTGTCCGCCAATAACCGGCCGATGGTCATGGCTGAAGCGAAAGCGCCATAGGCCAGTGCGGCCGCCGATTCAGGCTGTTTAAGGTGCTCCACTGTCTGGAGTGCGCTCCAGTCATTTGCAGCCCCTTCCGACAGCAGAATGAGGAAAGCCAAAACCGCGAGCGTGGCTACCTGACCCCTGCGGGCTTTCTTCGGAGCTGGCGCCGTTCCGGAGGTGTCTTCGCTGCCGTGACCTGCCGTGTCAAGTTTGACTTCATTACGGACCCCAAGGAGTGCCGGGACAGAGATTGCAGCGCCCACAGCACCGAGAATGCCCGCGGACAGAAGGATTTCCTGGAGACCGACCTCAAGTGTTTGTGCTCCGGCTGCAGCCACAGCGCCCAATGCTCCACCCAGGGAGTAGAAAGCATGGAACGCCGACATAATGGGTCTGCCGTAACTGCGCTCCACGACTACCGCATGATGGTTCATTGCCACGTCAGTAATCCCATGGCCCAGGCCAAAAACGAACAAGGCTACGCCCAATGAGAATGCATCGGTGGCAAGACCAGGAAGGTTGACGGTCAAAACGAGTAAGACGAGTCCCAGGAGCACGGAGTTACGGCTACCGAACTTTCTAATGAGCAACCCCGCAAACTGCATGGACACCAGCGCCCCCAGTCCCAGGAGCAGGATTAGCCCACCCAAAACGGCATGTGAGGTCCCGGTACGCTCCTGGATATCCGGAATGTTCACCAGCCAGACGGCCGTGAGAGAACCAACGATCGTAAATACGCCGAACGCACCCATCCTGGCGCGCTTAAGCGGCGGCTGGGTTAAGTCTTTGTCGTAAGGCATGGGGTTGTCCTTCCAGATAGCTGCTGAGGGTTTCACACGAAAGCAAAAGTGGGTGCCGACTTAGGACGCAGCGCGTTGGACAGCGGGATGCTCACCTCGGCCCTACGAAAGATCGTGGTCTTGCACAGCAGCAAGTTCGACCGCTCTGGAATCGCGTGCGTCGGCAGCTTGAGTGAGATCGGCGAGCCCGTCTCAGACGACAACGTCAGTGCGCAGCTGAGAGATGACCTGCTCTCTGATGGCGTAACTGTGCATATTGGCTGAGGGCGGCATACAGCGTGATCCATTACCGCTTTGGAACGGGACCAAACGCGTTTCGCAAATCGGCCGGGGCCATGGTGCATGGGAAACCTTCTGGGCGGGGTTTTTGGCTGAGTAGAAGACGGGGCCCGTGCTACGGGCGTCAAAGGCAGAAGCCTATGTGTACGATCGTACGCTAAAAGTATCTATGCTGCTAAGGCCCGGGTCACAAGCGGCCCCGTTCACTCCTTTGCTCCTTGTCGGAGCGCCGATCGGACGCCCTCAAGGCTTGGGCGGCACACCCTGGAAGTGCCGCTGCGGCTAAGACTGCGCGCAGCGGCTCGACGTCGGAGAGACATTGAACAATTCTGAACCGCTTGCACTGTTCCTATTGCACGTGAACAACGACGCCCGCAGTGCCCTTCCCAACGCCCCTGTTCTGCCAGGGGCGGCCAAGTCGACGAGGAGAAAGTGGATCTTTCTGCGGCGGAGGGTTGCTACCGGACCGCATCGTATTGCTTGGGCCGTTGAACCCCCGAAACTATCTGAGTATGGAGCGCACCGAGGCTGACTCAGTTGAAGTTCACCATCAGGCACCGCGCATAAGCGAAAGTTTGATAAGAGGAAGAATGTCTGTAGTCTTTCTTATAGTGATGCGAGTCACCGGCTGCTGCGCCCCTAAGTTGGGTGCATTGCGACTGACTGATTTGAGAGGACGCCATGAGCATCGAGAGCAGGGATCTCCAACCGCCAAGGACGGACACGCTGGGCCGGGAGAGAACGGGCAGGTACATTAACCAGGTCGCGGAATCCGGACGGTTGCGGGGAACCATGGGCACCCTGCAGCTTGCCTTAACTGTTTTGGCCATGTCTGCGCCTATCGGCAACGTGACTGGAGTGCTGCCCCTAGGCATCACCCAGGGCAACGGGATTGGTACCCCTGCGATCTACGCCTTCGTTGGACTGATATTCCTGCTGTTTGCTGTCGGATTTACAACTATGACAAGAAACCTGCCTAAGCCTGGTGCGTTTTATACGTACATCACCGCAGGTTTGTCGCGAACCATCGGACTGGGCTCCGGGTTTCTCGCCGCTGTCACTTACCTCGTTTACATGGTGGGCAGCTACGCGTTCTTCGGGGTTTCCGTCGGGAACGTTCTCGATGCCTTTCAAGGGCCCGAAATTCCCTGGTGGGTCTGGGGTGCTATCGCCTGCATGATCATTACTGTCCTGGGACACTTCAATGTGGAGCTATCCGGCAAGGTCCTCGCCATTTTCATGGTCATGGAAGTCGCCTTGGTCATGCTCTTCAACATGCCGGTCCTACTGTCAGGAGGGCCCAAGGGTTACCAGTTCGAATCCTTTGAGCCCTCCCATGTCTTTTCTGGTGAACTGGGAGTTGCCACATTGTTCGCGATTACTTGCTTCCTGGGTTTCGAGTCTTCAGCTATTTATCGAGACGAGGTGAAACAGCCCGAAAAGACGATACCCCGGGCAACATACCTCGCGATTATCGGCCTTGGCGCCTTCTACATCCTGACGTCCTGGGCCCTGGTCACTTTCTGGGGACCGGATCAGGTCGCAGCGGCGGGGGCCGCCAACCCCACGATCCTTTTCAATGGCGGATTCAAGTACTACATGGGCGCCACATTCACCGAAGCCATGGTTGTTCTAGTGGTAACCAGCGTTTTCGCCGGGGCCCTCTCGACGCACAATTCGCTCTCCCGCTACCTCTATTCACTGGGAAAGGATCGAATCCTGCCGTCTGCCCTTGGAAGAGCCCACAGTAAACACGGTTCACCCGCGTTTGCATCGCTGACCGCGACGGCGGCCGCAGTCCTCGTCACTATGCCCTTTTTATTTACTGGACTTGACGCTATCGCTATGTACTCGTCGATGTTCGCTCTCGGCACCTTCGCTCTCCTGATCCTGTTCACTCTTACGACCATCTCGGCCCTGCGTTACTTCCGAATCATCCGCCATTCCGAACGCATGTGGAACACACTCATTGCTCCATCCCTGGCCCTGGCCGGGCTCGTCCTACTCGTCGCACTGACGTCCATTCACTTCTCAATGTCGATCGGGGCGCCGCAGTGGATAGCCAGCGGCGAACAGCTCCTCCTCGTCGCGATCCTGATCGCCGGGATCCTGACGGGGTTGAGGTGGCGGAAGACAAGACCGACCGTCTACACCCAAATCGGCGGCGGCGCCGGCGAACACCACAACATCCGCAAGGCAAAGACATCCCTGGCCGCAACCACGAGGATCGCCGCCGATCGATGAGTGATAAAGCTCTCGTAGCCGACCGCACTTTCCCTCGGCCCTGCGGAGGTCTAAAACCAACATAGGAGGAACCCGATGACTAAGGCACTCTATCTCTACGGCGGTTGGCCCGGCCATAACCCCTATGGGGTAGCGGAGTGGGCCCGTAAGGTACTGGACGATCTTGCATTCGAGGTAGACGAATCCTCGGACATTTTCGTTCTTGATCAGGACCTGACCCGCTACGATCTCATCATCAATAATTGGAATAACGCACTGCTTAGTGAAACGTTGACCCCGTCCCAGGAATCCAGACTCCTCGGTGCGGTGCAGTCCGGTACAGGATTTGTCTCCTGGCATGGCGGCGGCGCTGCGTTTCGCGGCAGCGTTATGTATCACATGATGCTCGGCGCCGACGTGTTTTACCACCCCGCCGGGGAGGGTGTTCGGCACCCGTACCCTCTATATGTGGTCGATCCGGACCATCCAATTACTGCAGGCATCAACGACTTCCGAGCGGCAAGCGAGCAGTACTACATGAATGTTGACCCAGGCAACCACGTGCTTCTGGAAACCGTTTTTGACGGCGAGCATATGCCTTGGCTCGATGGGCAGCGCATGCCCCAGGCGTGGACCAAGAAGTGGGGGGAAGGTCGCGTTTTCTACAGCGCGCTTGGCCACTACCTTGAGGATCTCACGGCACCACCAGTCGAGCTGCTCATGAGGCGGGGCTTCCGGTGGGCGAGCCGCGATCAGTAACGGCGCTACCGAATCCGTGTCCGTTGGCCGAACGTGGTCTCGCGCTGGAGCTGTCGGTGGCTGACTGCTGGCAACTGACGTATTGGCGGCGAACACGCGTGTAGGGCCTTGATCGTGAAGGGGAGGGTGTCATCTGGCGCTCCCGGGCCGACGCCAACGATACTGCAGGAAAGTCAAGAAGGAAGGTGTTGACAGTGTCAACACCTTTGGCTTCGGATCTCGTCGTAGATGGCTCGGACCTGGTTGGTTTGCCGATGTTCTACTGTGTTCCCAATGTTTGCAAGGCCTAGAATGCAGTTCGAGTCCCACCTCGGGCACGACGTATTCCCTCGTCAGGGGCGATTTTGCTTTGACGTGTTGACAAAGCTTGCGGTCGCGTCATCTGACGGGTTGGGTCGCGGGCTGTGGCCTGGCCCCCGCGGGGCCTGTTCAGGTGTGTGGGGTGGCGGGTTCAAGTCCCTGGCTGGTGGGCACTCCGCCTTCCGTGGTGGGGATTAAGTGCGTCCTCGTTTCTGTCCTGTCGGGTAGACCCGGGCTGGCCTACACCCATTCATGGTCAGGGACCGCGGGTACAACATGACTTTGCTGATTAGGGTGCGAAACAGTCGTTGAACGCTCTTCCAAGCCGGTGGGGAAGTTGAAGGCGGTCGGTTTGTCCGGCTAAAGGGGGTGTGGACAGTGTCCACACTTATGTCTGCTTTATTTGCGTCTCGTGGAGATGCGGAAGGCTAATTTCGGATCACCAGTGGCCTGTACCCTGTACGCGGGAAGGAGTGTTCCGGCGAGGATGAAGGCCGGATACCCATTCGGCTAAAGCTCCAGCTCGCCCTTCGGAGTGTCCTTAGCCGCCCAGCAGGATGGAGGTGATGGTGGTGACGCCCACCACGACGATTGCAGTCGTTGCCGTGCCCAGGAGAAGCGTTTCGGGGGCTTTCCTATCACGGAGGCTGGCATTTCGTTGCAGAATGCATGCGCCGAGGACTGCGGTGGCGGCAGCAGCAACGGCCGCCGCCAATCCCAGGCTGAGTGAGGAGCCTTCGATGTGTCCATTGTGGTGGGTGAGGGATGTTGCCCAGGCGCGCCAGATGAAGAAGTTGGAGACGAGCATCGCCAGGAAGGTGCGTCTCCAGGCGAGTGTGGTCCGTTCGGGCTGGAGGCCTGGGTCCCGGGTCTTCACCGGACGAGAAGGATGAGGATGGCCACGATGGCGCCCATCAGTGCGACGACGGCGGTCATGGCGATCAGGAGCCAGGCGTGGGGGAGTTCCTGTTTTTGGCGCATGGCTTGTTCTTGCAGGGACCAGCGGCGGTAGGCTTCCATGGCCAGTGTTGTGCCGATGACTGCGAGCACGAGGCACAGGATGATCCGCACCGGGGTAGGGGCGATTTGCGGGGTCAGTTGGTCGACGGCGATAGCTCCGGCCAGGATGGCCATGGCGGTTCGGATCCAGGCCAGGAAGGTGCGCTCGTTAGCGAGTGAAAAGCGGTAGTCGGGCATCTCGCCGCCGCGCCGCCATTGGGGTTCTTTGAGCTTCACCATTTCAGTGCCACCGTCCGGAAGCCGCAATTTCCGCTGGAGGATTCCGGTGTGTTCGAGGTCCGGGCGGCAACCCGGTAGCGGTTGCAGTACGACTCGTGGCAGAGGTAGGAACCGCCGCGCATGACCCGGCCGGCGCCTATTGTTGGTCCTTGGGGGTTCTGACGGGGGGATGTTCGGTAGTACTTGGGAAGGAACCAGTCGTTGCACCATTCCCACACATTGCCGGCTACCTCGTAAAGCCCGTAACCGTTGGCGGGGAAGGACTTGACTGGGGCTGTGCCGAGGAAGCCGTCTTCCTCGCTGTTCACCGTTGGAAACGTGCCCTGCCATTTGTTGCAGCGGTGTTCTCCGCCGGGGGTCAACTCGTTACCCCACGCGTAGCGCTTCTGTTTGAGTCCGCCACGGGCGGCGTATTCCCATTCCGCTTCGGTAGGCAGCCGACGTCCGGCCCATTGGCAGTATGCCTGCGCGTCGTGCCAGGAAACATGTACGACGGGGTGATCGGGGCTTTCCCTCCAGTCCGATGACCGCCCTCCGGGGTGGGCCCAGTCGGCGCCGCGGACGTTGATCCACCAGGGCGCTCCTGCCGCACGGCCAAGGACATCGCCCTCCGGTGCGGTGACCAGGAGGTGAAAGACGGCCGAACTCCCGTACTGCTCAGCCTCGGTGCGGTAATCGGTTGCGTCGACAAAGGCGGCAAACATCCCGTTCGTCACCGTCGTCATATCGATCCTGAACCTGTCCAGATCGACCTCGTGGACCGGTGCCTCACCGTTTGCTGGGTAGCCTTCACCGAATGCGTCACCCATGAGGAATGAGCCGGCCGGGATGGGAACATCCTCGTGCATCCGGGCTGCGGCGGGATTCGAGAGAGTGACGGGGGACTGTTTCGAGTGCTGGCGGGACACTAAGGGCTGGCCGTCGACTGGTGCGCCCGAAGGCATGCAGCATCCGGGCGTGGCGGAAGGGTCATAGCGGTCCATCAGTCCTCCTGGAAGAGAAAGCGGTCCCCTGGACGGGAACTCCGGTCGGTTCTCCATCCACTATGGGTCCCTTCGGAAGCATTCCACAAGTGTTATTGACGAATGATTCCACTTGTGTCATCCTCGATTGCGACAGGGTGATACAGCTCACGAGACCGAAGAACTTCCGGAGGCATCAATGAAGATGGAGAGCATCCTCCTTGGAGTGCTCCTTGAGCACCCCAGCACCGGATATGACCTCAAGAAGTACCTTGATACGCACGGGCGGTTCCTGCGCTCGAACACCCAGATGAGCCAGGTGTACCGGTCGCTGAACAGCATGGAAAAGCAAGGCTGGGTCATGCATGAGCTCGATCCCCGGCCCGGCGCCCAGGACGCTAAGACTTACCGGGTGACGCAGGAGGGGGCCACCGTCTTCCTTGACTGGCTCACGGGACCCTACCAGCCGCCGTCGCGCTTCCAGGACCCTGAACTGAGCGTGCGGCTGACGTTCTCGGGATTCATGAGTGCCGAACAGTTGCTGCACATCCTCGATACCGAAATTGAGACCCGGCAGGCAGAAATTGCCCGCTACCGCAATCGTGACCGGCGGCAGGTTTGGGCGCCGACCATCCCGGTTTGACGCTGAACTTGCTGAATCGGTGGGGGAGCGAATGCACCTAATGGGAGCTGCCGCGATCGACGCGCATGTCGCTGCCATGACCGGGCTCCGCCGCGATCTGCTGGACGGGAAGCTGTCTTCGCGGTCCCTGACCGCACTGCCTGGGGATGAACTCCCGGCAGAACCTCGCTGACACATTTCGCCGGTCACTCTTCGTAACCGGTTGCCAGCACCGTAGCGGGTTGTTCAACTGCGTACTCGTCCACACACTTGGCTTTTGTCTTTGAAAGGTTTCTCCATGCGGGCCATCATCCTTATGTTCGACAGCCTTAACCGGCACATGCTTTCCCCTTACGCCGCTGACACTGTTGTGCAGGCACCCAACTTCGCCCGGCTGGCGGCCAAGTCCACCACCTTTGATAACTTCTATGCCGGTTCCATGCCGTGTATGCCCGCGAGACGGGAGATGCACACCGGCCGGTATAACTTCCTGCACCGCTCCTGGGGACCTCTGGAGCCTTTTGACGACTCCATGCCTGCGCTTCTGAAGCATGCCGGCGTCCACACCCACCTGGTTTCAGACCACCCGCACTACTGGGAGGACGGCGGCGCCACCTATCACCCCCGCTACAGTACGTGGGAATTCTTCCGCGGCCAGGAAGGCGACCCGTGGAAAGGCGTGGTTGGGCCCGGGGGAGAGGAGGACGACTGGCGGTCGCAGATGAAGCGGCAGGACCTGATCAATCGCTCCTACATGACTACCGAGGCAGACCACTCCCAGACGAAAACCGTCGACGCCGGCCTGCACTTCATCGATGTGAACCGGGACGCGGATAAGTGGATGCTTCAGATCGAACTGTTCGACCCGCACGAGCCATTCTTCACGCACGACGCCTACAAGAAGATGTACCCGCACCAGTACAACGGGCCTGAATTCGACTGGCCGGGCTACCAAAAGGTCAGTGAATCCCAGGACCAGGTTGATCACGCCCGCTATGAGTACGCCGCCCTTGTATCCATGTGCGACAAGTCCCTGGGGCGCGTCCTGGACGCCATGGACCGGCATAATCTCTGGGAAGACACCCTTCTGCTGGTCAACACTGACCACGGGTTCCTGCTCGGTGAGCACGGTTGGTGGGCAAAATCCGTTCAGCCCTGGTTCAACGAGCTGGTCCACCTGCCGATGTTCCTATGGGACCCACGCGCCGGGGGCCGCGACACCCGCAGGGCCGCCTTGGCTCAGACCATCGACATCGCCCCCACAATGCTGCGGTACTTCGGCCTGGAACCCACCCCGGACATGCAGGGCCAGGACCTCGCCCTCACCACCGAAGACGATACGGTCACGATCCGCGAAGCGGCACTGTTCGGCATTCACGGCGGGCACGTCAACATCACCGATGGCCGATACGTCTACATGCGCGCGGCTGCCAACCCGGGCAACGGGCCCCTTGAGGATTACACCCTGATGCCCACCCACATGCGCAACCGCTTCGCCGTGCCGGAACTGGCCAGCTGGGAGCCCGCCGCGCCGTTCGGGTTCACGAAGGGCCTTCGGACGATGTGCGTACAGACCAGGTCCTTTATGAACCCCTGGACCCATGGAACGCTGCTCTTCGACCTCGAAAAAGACCCTCAGCAGAAGAGCCCCCTGACAGACGACGAGATCGAACTGCGGATGCTCCGCCTGCTCGCGAAGCACATGCACATCAGTGAGGCACCCACCAGCCAGTTTGAACGCCTGGGCATTCCTGCCCATGGAGAACCCAGCGAGGAACACCTGCTGGTCCGGAAGCAGGCAGAACGCGCCCGCCTCGCCCTGGAACCCCTCCCTCCCCTCGATTCCCTCCCGGGCGGCGGACAGGTCCTAACCTTCCCGGTCCTGGAACTCCTTCAAGACCCCAACGCACGTGAGGTCCTGGAAAGGCACCTGCCGGAAATCGTCAGCACCGAACTCGTCAACCTTCCGGCGCAACTCACCCTCCACCAGCTAGCCGCAGTCGCCGCTGTGCCGGCGGCCGTCCTGGGCCCCATCGCCGAGGACCTCACGTCCGTTCCCACAATCTGACGTCACCCTTTCGCCCTGACAATGTAGACAGGATCCAGTCCATGACCACCCATCACAACCCCGCCACGGCCGCCGCGAACCAAGCCGTCGAAGGCTCCGCACAGGCCCGCCACGTTCCGCACCGGTGGCGCAACCTTGCGGTGCTCACCGGGGTGACTGTTGTTGATAACACCGAGGCGGGCCTCAGCACGACCCTCTTCCCAACCATCGCCGCGGCGCTGAAACTGCAAAGCAGCCACCTCGGACTCCTGGCCGCCCTGGGCAAGCTCGTCGCCGTTCCCGCTGGCCCGGCCTGGGCGTGGCTGGCCGGCAAAGTCGGGCGTCGCAAGACCCTGATTGCCACAACCTTCGTGGGCGGTGCTTTCGGCATCGCGGCAGGCTTCTCTCAGGGCTTCGTCCAGCTGTTGATCTTCAACACCCTGATGTCGGCCGCCATCATCGGCGGCAGCCCCATCGCAAATGCGATCATTGCCGACTCCTTCGATGACAGCCAAAGGGGCAAAGCCGCGGGCTACTTCTACGGCTTCATCAGCCTCATCAGCTCCTTCATCGGTCCCCTTATCGCACTCTTCACGGGATTGTCGGACGGCTGGCGGTACGGGATGTGGGCCATAGGCGGCATCTGCATCGCAGCAGGGCTGCTCGTCGCGTTCTTTCTCAAGGACCCCGGCGTGGGCGCCTCCGAGAAGCAGCTCGCCGACCTGGCAGGCCGCGACGCGCTCGCCCCGAAAGTCACCGTCCGATCGGTGCTCTCCCTGTTCCGAGTTCCAACGTTCTCGGTGATGATGCTGTCCCGACTCCTTTCGGGCCACCTGCTCTTAGTGATCTTCGGTATCCAGTTCCTCGTGGTTGAGCGCGGCTTCACCAACGCGGTAGCCGCCGTTGTGCTCCTGCCCTTCGGGCTTGGCTACTTCGCCGGCACCGCAGGAGGCGGCTGGCTGATGGCCCTGCTCGATCGGGTCCTCCCGGACCGCGGTCGGGTTGCCTACCTGCAAGGTGCCCAGATTCTGTTCGCGGTCGTTGCCTTTTTCGCCACACAGTTTCACTACGACAACATCGGCATTTACGGCATCTTCTGGGCCTTGATGGGCTTCGCTCAAGGCGCGAACCCGCCCGCGAACCGCCCCATCGTCGCCGCTGTCGTCGTGCCGGAACTGCGCAACCAGGCCTTCGCGATCTTCCTGACCGTCTTCGAAACAATCGGCTGGGCAGTCTTCTCCCTCGGCGCCGGTGCACTGGCGGCGACCCTGGGTATCCAGACCGTGTTCCTGTGGACCCTCGTGATCCTGATGCTGATCAACGCCGTAGTGCTGAGTGCCCTTTACGCCTGCTATCCGCGGGACGTGGCGAGGGCGCGCGGCATCCTCGAAAACCGCCGCCAGGAAGCACTCCACCTCGGCTGAGCGCGCTGCATCAATACGGACCCGTCCACCAACACGTAGGAAGTACCACCAATCCCATGGCAACACTCAGCGCACAGCAAACCTCCCCAACATCCACGGATACGCGCCTCCAGAGCCTCCTGCACCAATTGACGCTCGAAGAAAAGGTTCAGTTGCTGACCGGCCGCGATTTCTGGACGACCTGGCCCATGGAAAAGATCGGGCTCCGCCGCATCCTGGTCTCCGACGGTCCCACCGGAGTCCGCGGCGAGGTCTGGGACGAACGCCAGCCATCCGTCAATTTCCCCTCCGCGACGGCCATCAGCTCCAGCTGGGACCCCGCCATCGCCGGCCGCCTGGGGGCTGCCTCCGCAGTTGAGGCGCGGTGTAAAGGCGTCGACGTCGTCCTCGGCCCGACCATCAATCTCCACCGCTCACCCCTGGGAGGCCGCCACTTCGAAGCTTTCAGCGAAGACCCTGTCCTCACCGCGGAACTGGCTGCAGCCTATGTCGCAGGAGTCCAGCGCAACGGTGTCGGGGCCACCCCGAAGCATTACGTCGCCAACGACTCGGAGACCGACCGGTTCACCGTGGATGCCCTCGTTGATGAACGTGCCCTGCGGGAGCTCTACCTGCTGGCCTTCGAGAAAGCCGTCGTCGAATCGCGCGCCTGGCTGGTCATGAGCGCCTACAACTCCATCAACGGGACCACCGCCACAGAGAACGACCTTCTCGAAACCCCGCTAAACAGTGACTGGGGCTTTGACGGGGTCGTGATCAGCGACTGGACTGCCGTGCGCGGCATCGACTCCGCCAACGCTTCCCAGGACCTTGTCATGCCGGGCCCCGACGGCCCCTGGGGCGAAGCCCTCGTCGCAGCGGTCAGGTCGGGAGAGGTAGCAGAAGCGAGCATCGACCGGAAGGTGCTACGGATCCTGCAGCTGGCAGCCCGGGTCGGCGCCCTTGACGGGTTCGAACCGGTCAGCGCCGAACCGGTCGACCGGGAAGACTTAGTGGCTTTCACCCGGGAAGCCTCGGCCGCAGGGACCGTTATGGTGAAGAACGACGGGGTGCTGCCACTTGACCTGGCGGCCGCCGGCAAGATCGCGGTGATCGGGCACAACGCCAGGTACGCCCGCACCCAGGGCGGCGGGTCTGCGACAGTGCTGCCGGAAACGGTCGTCACCCCGCTCGACGGGATCCGGGCGGCGTTCGGTGCGGACAACGTCAGCTACAGCACCGGTGCTATCGTCCAGGAAGGTGTCGCTGAAATTCCCCTAAGCCAGCTGACCAACCCCGCCACCGGCGCGCCCGGACTGCGCGTAGCCTTCCTCGACGCCCACGGGACCGAACTCTTCACGGAGGACCGCCGGTCCACCGCGCTGGTCTGGTTCGGCGGGGACGCCCCAATCCGTGAATCCTCCACGGTCCGGCTTCACATGATCTACACCCCGGACGAAACAGGCTCCATTCGCCTGGGAGCCGCTACCGTTGGCCGGACACGCATTCACGTCGACGGCGCTCTGGTCCACGAAGCAAACATTGAGGTGGACGGCAAAGACATCGCCGAGTCCTTCCTTGCCCCGGCGTCATCAACCGCGGAAATCCCCGTTACCGCCGGCATCGCATTGGATGTCCTGGTCGAACTGGACACTTCAAACTGGACCGGCCCCCTCGACAACGCACTGAGTGTCACAGTCGGCACCGAACCCGCCGATACCAATCCCGAAGCACTGATCATCGAAGCAGCCAAGGCCGCCCGGGAAGCTGACGTCGCCGTCGTCGTCGTTGGAACAAACTCCCGCGTGGAGTCCGAAGGCTACGACCGCTCTACCCTGGACTTGCCCGGCCTGCAGGACCGGCTGGTCCACGCCGTCGCCGCGGCGAACCCGCGTACCGTTGTGATCGTTAATTCCGGCTCTCCCGTCATCATGCCGTGGCGCCACGAAGTCGCAGCGACCTTGATCGGATACTTTGGCGGCCAGGAATTCGGCAACGCCCTGGCAGACATCCTCACCGGCACGACCGAACCCGGCGGCCGGCTCCCCACTACCTGGGCGGCAACCCAGGGCAGCATACCGGTCCTGAACACGACCCCGGATGCAGACGGAAAACTCCACTACTCCGAAGGCATCCACATCGGATACCGGGCCTGGCTTAAAACCGGTGCTACCCCCGCCTACGACTTCGGTTACGGGCTGGGTTACACCACCTGGTCCCTTGACGGTGTGCAAGGACCAGCAAACCCTGTTGCGGCCGGAGACACCGTTCCCCTGCAGATCAGCCTGAGGAACACCGGCGGACGCGCCGGCAAGCAAGTCATACAGATATATGCAGAAAAAAAGGACTCCACGGTAGACCGTCCTATCCGCTGGCTCGTCGCATCCACGCCCGTCTGGGCGGACCCCGGGGAAAGCGTCTCCGTAGTCCTGAACCTCCCCACCCGAAACTTGGCCTATTGGAACAACGGATGGAACTACGAACCAGGCAACTACCAACTCAAGGCCGGATTCTCTGTCACCGACCTCCCCGGAGCCACGACCTTGGTCCTTGCACCATGACGGGAACCACAATGCCCAAAACACCCGGCATGGTCGAAGTCAACATCGACCAACCTTCGGACGCCGACCAGGCATTGAACGAAGCCACCGAAACGGTCACGGAGGCCGCCACCCGATACCAGATGGGGATCATGATCACCCGGACGGGGCCGGGCCGTTATATCGTCCGCGCACACCCGGCCGTACCCTTCGGCCTTATTCGCCAACAATATTCATAGGCTCAAACTTCGACTCCGGCGTCAAGCTTCTACCAATCTCGCTGACCTGCCCGGCGGAAGCGGCTGTTCAGGTACCAGAAGTCGGCAACCCGTTAGTCCGGCTCGTTGCCTACGACGGGCAGAGTGACTTCTTGGGGTCGTCAGGTTGGGGTGTGACCCAACCTTTTAGTGGTTGGTGTGCCATTCACTCAGGGCAACGACAACCGGTACTTGGAGGTCCCTTGCTGCAGTTAAGGCGTCAGCCCCTCCGGAAACCCTCCGAACTGCGCCTAGGGCTAACCCACGGCCTCCAGTTTCTGGACCTTTCAAAGCGCTACGCCTGCCAGAAATTGTGCCTGGTCGAAGGGGATACTTTCGTCAAACACTGCCTGGGCGAGTGCATTGGAGCCCACTCCATTGGGTCAATATCTGGAGAACCCAGCCCGAGATGCCCGTACGCTGCGGGTACCTACACGAGGACACGTGAGAAATCATCAGAGCGGGTTCTAGGGGGCGGGCTCGGTACAAGCAGATGCTCTCCGAAACGTCCGTGCTACCTTCCCCAGAATTCGGCGTCACTGCGATGATTTACGGTCACCGGCGTAATCGGGCTGAACGTGGCTCAGTCGTAAACTGATGAGTGCTCGCCAGTTGCCGGATTAGATCGGGCAGCTCCTGTGCGAGCCGCGCTTCGGCACTTGGGTCGAAAGACCTGACACTGGCCCTGAATTCCGCCGAAGCAGGTAGGACATTCGAGGCGGAACCGCCATGTAATCCGCCCGCGGACAGGACCACGGGATCAAAAACGTTGAATCGCCTAGTGATGTATCTCTGAAGCGCACCAAGCATTTCCGCAGCTACCGGCAGGGGATCTAGAGCCTGGTAGGGCCGCGAATGACACCCACCACCCCCGCTAACCTTGACGGACAGATCTCCGAGGGCTGCCGTGTACGAGCCAGCACGGGTCGTGAACACGCCTGACGGCATGTCCGAAAGGACATGCAAGCGTAGACAGCATCCGGCCGCCTGCCAGCCGTACTAGAACACCTTCCTTCAGCATGATGCGGGCCCCCGTCACCCCTTCTTCCCTCGGTTGGAACATCAAGATGACGTCACCGGTCAGGCTGCACGTACGGACGAGAGCAAGCGCGCAGCGCCAATCAAGCCGGTTGTATGAAGGGCATGACCGCAGGCACGCATCGCTCCATTCGTCGAGGCAAAGGGCATTACCGTCTTTCTGCGACGGGAAATGCGTCCATGTCACCTCTGGGCAGTACAGTTGGACCGGTCCCAAAGGGGGCCTGGGTGGTCTCGCCGCGTAGTACCGCAACCACGGACGAGGCTGCTCCTCCCAGGGTTACTTCGAGGTCGCCAGCACTGAGTGCTTCAAGGACACGCGCCTGGGTGCGGGGCAGATACATGCCAACTTCAGAGTCCGCGTGCATTTCCCAGCGGAAATTAACCGGGTCGCTTCCGAAGGACGGAATCGCTGCTGAAGCGCCCTCAAGGAAACTCGGCGCTGAAGAACGCCCCGTATCTGTCGTTGAAGTATGTGTCATTGAAGGACTTCGCGTGTTGACCGCCCCCGACTTGCTCACATTCTTGAGAGTCGGCGGGAGGAAGCTCCCTTCTTGGTACGAGTCGCGTTTCCGGATTCTTTGTTCGAAGCCCCGCCGGGGCTGCCTTTAGCTTGCTGGAGCCGGAGGCCTTTAGAGCGGGAAGTTTGTCTTGTCCACACCCACCACGCGGTCGCCGGTGAAGAAGCGGACGCCGTACTGGGGACCGTGACCGCCGATACCGCTGGTTCCCCAGCAACTCTGGCGTGAATTGCCGGCGAGGACGCTCATAAACGTTGACGCGAACCTTACCGGCACGAATACGGGAGCCCATGTCGATGGCCCTTGCTTCGTCGGCAGCAGGCCTGTAACAGCCGAGTCGGAAGCCGGCAAGGCAGGCCATGATCAACATCCCGGTCACGCTGGGAAGTACTAGCGGTATAAACAATGCCCTGGCAATAACCAAGCCAAAGGAACAAATGAACGGTTTCCTGCCGGAGGACGGGAGGCAATGAGCCGGCGCTAAACTTTAGCTTCCGCCTCAGGGGCGGACGGGTGCGACGGTTGTGCTGTGGCGACAGCGGTCGTGCCGCCGGCATTGCCTGACGACGATGTCATGAAGAGTTGCTTGCAGCGGGGAGAGGTTATTTGGCGCACTCCTGTTGGACGCACCCTCCGCGAACCGGCGGAGATGCAGGTGAAGGGGAGAAGCTAGACAATGCTTTCGGACATCACGTCATGGGAGATCAGGTCAATGGACCGGGACTGACCAGCTGCGCCGAGCCATGCCGCGGAGGGCTTGGGCGTGCGCACGAAGGTCTTCCTGTCTACGGCAATCAATCCAAAGGTCGGAACGAAGCTGCCCCATTCGTAGTTGTCCAGTGCGCTCCAGTGGTAGTAGCCGCGGACGTCGATGCCGTCGACCATCGCATCCCGCAGCCCTTTGAGGGCACCCGATGTGTAGGCGATTCTGCGTGTGTCATCGCTTTCGGCGATGCCGTTCTCGGTCACGATGATGGGGGTTTCCGGCACGAGGCGGGCGACGGTGCGAATGGATTCACCGAGCGCCTGCGGGTAGTACTCCCAGCCTGTAAGCGTCTTCTGTGCGCCTTCGGGGACGGGCAGTTGCCCGGCGGGTCCGACGAACGCACGGGTGTAGGCCTGTACACCAATCCAGTCATCACCGTCAGCGGCGAGGACGAAGACATCCCGTGAGTCGGACGCCATCTCTGCCGCTTTCGCTTCCCCTCCTGGCACGACATGGTAGTTGGCTATTGCAACCGACCACCCGACCTTGACGTGAGGTGTGAGGCGCCTGATCACTTCAACGGCTCGTCGGTGTGCTTTGATCAAGGCCACAGTGGTGGCCTCGTCGGACCCGGCAGTCCCGGACTGTTCCCAATCACTCCGCACTAAAGCAGCCTTTCGGACTGGGGCAAACCGTGCCACCATATTGGGTTCGTTAATCGTGCAAATATGGTCAACATTGCTGGCAAAAATGGGGGCTGCTGCCTCGACGAAGCGCCCAAAGAGTTCGACGGCTTCCTCTGATTCCCACCCGCCCTGCTCATCGAACCACCGGGGGACGGTAAAGTGATGGAGCGTCAGCAGAGGGCGGAGCCCTCGTTCAATGGCTCCCTCCACCATGCGACGGTAGTGGGCGATCTCGGCATTGGAAAACTCGCCCGGCGCTGGTTCAACGCGCGCCCATTCGATGCTGAACCTGTAGTCGGTAAAGCCAAATCCCGCCAAAAGGTCCATGTCTTCAGGCCAGCGATGGTAGCTGTCGCAGGTATCACCGCTCACTTCCCGAAAGCGTTGCGTGAGTAGGCCGCTGTGCTCGTGGGCCCAAAAATCGCTGTTGACATTCATGCCCTCGATTTGATGGGCCGCGGTCGAGGCGCCCCAGAGGAAGCCTTCTGGGAGCTGGAAACTGGTAGACATACTGACCTTTTCGTTTGTTCGGTTCGATTGGATTTGGTCCCTTGTTACAGCGGTGGTGTCCATCCGGAAGGCGCTCAGCACACCCTATGGGCGGGTACTTCACCGTCGCCGGGGTAGCCCTCGTCGAAACTGTCTCCCATGAGGAAGGATCCAGCTGGGATCACCACGTCCCTATGGACAACGGGACGGTGATCCTTTGGGGCAGGAAACGCGGCGTCCACTGTGACGCGTTGAGCCCCGGGCAGCGAAGACGAACAGCAACCTGTCGTGGGCTGCGGAATTTCGGATTCCACCCTGAGGAATTTCTTTCAAATTGTGCCCTGTGTCACGAATCAACCTCAGCACACGGGCCTAAAGCGGTGAGGCGATTCACGCTGTTTCTGTGGGGACTAGCTCACACGAGCGCCTTCTTGAGCCTGGGTAGCCAGGTAGGCGGTCCACTTTTCATGCTGTTGTTCCAGCCACTCAATCCAGGCGTCCAATGCAGCGGCGCCGCGATTATGCACGGCATCGGACAGTTCAGCCACGAACTCTGCATCCAGTGGAACGATTCCTGGCACCAGCCGGACGGTACGGTCACGGTGCCGGTATCGGCGGACCTGATCACGGCGAAATGCAAGTTCTGTCTCAATGAGCGGGATCAGAGTAGGAGGGTTCAGGGGAACAAGGCAGTTAAGCCGCGCGGTGAAGTCCGGCTCCTGCCACCGAGCAGGAGGTACGTACTGTGACTCCGTCTGCTCCCTGAGGTGTTGCCCTCCCGCGGGCGTGACGGTGTAGACCTTTGCATCGGGAGCTCCGTCGCGCTCCTCTATGGTGAACTCAATTAGGCCCTGTTTCAGGAGACGGTTGAGGGTCTTGTAGATCTGGGATTGGTCGGCGTTGGCACGAATGAATTGCCCCTCAGTGGCCAGCCAGCGTCCTAGATCATATCCGCTGGAAGGCGCCCGCGCGATTAAGGCCAGAAGGACTTCTTCAAACTTCATGTCACGGCTCCTGTCTCAAGCTTTCGGAGGTCTTTGACAGCCCACCCAGCTGTGCTGGCGACCCAGTTTACCGTCAGCTTTGCCAATGCCGGCGCCAGGTATTAAGGGGCCCAGCCTCAAGCAGTGAGCCCGTCATTAGTTGTCTGCTTGGGAGAGGGCAGATTCCAGCTTCAGGATTTCTGCAACCCGTAGGTTCGGGGTCATGGCCGCTGCTTCCACGACGGTGCGGGTTGCGAACATTGCGAGGGACGCACCGTTCCCCAGCGCCGGCATCGCGGCCACAAGAGTCTCCCGTTGGTGCTGATTTTTGAGCAGCGCGGATAGCGGCACGGTAGCGACAATCGCGTCCGCTGGAAAATCTTGCACGCGGGCTGCTGGCGCCTTGGAAGCCACTACCTGTGGCCAGTGCTGTTCGATCAGCAAGTGCTCTTCGCCCACAGGACCCGTCCCTGGCAGCCCCAAGCGCACGAACTGTTCCGCCGGAGCTTCATTTGCCCGCATGAGTTCCACGAGAAGTGTTGCCATACGTTGCTCCAGCTGGGTGTCCTTAAGGGGGTTTTCCTGGTGCGGGTCCCATTCAAGATCGAAGAGCAGGGTCCCGAAACCGTAGGGGCTGCCCATGGTCCACCCTGGCACGCGGAGCAGCGGGACGCCCTTCGTGAAGGAGAAACCGTCAACCAGGACGGCTTCGCGAAGTTCCTCCACCTTGAACCGGCTTCGCATGTGCATCGGCATAAGCGTGTAATCGAAGAGTGGCGTGTTCGCAGGCGTCGCGCAGGACCGCATGTACACGTATCGCCCGTCGGTGACATTTACGTGGGATCCGAAGATGCCGAACAGTGCCGCCTCCCGTACCGGCTCGTCACTTTCGATAACAGACACCAGCGGTTTGCCCTGCATATCGGTCGTCCGATCGACCCCAAAGAACTCAAGGAGAGTAGGGCCGAAGTCGATGGTCTGCACGAGACTCTCCCGCGTCTGGCCGGAAACGTTGGTGCGGGGGTCCCAGATGAACAGCGGGGTGTGGATGGTCTCGTCGTACCAAGGTTGGACGCTCTTGCCCCACCAGCCGTGTTCACCCAAAAGGAAACCGTGGTCGGTGCAGACCATGAGGAGGGTGTCCTGCCACATATCGTGCTCGTCCATGAAGTCCATAACCCGTCCGAGCGACCGGTCGCACATGGAGAGCAATGATAGGTATTCGTTGCGTGCCCGGTCGACGACGTCGTCCTCCTCGATGACGCGACGATATGAAGGCCAGTCGAAGTAGGGGCCCTCGGCATCTTCCAGACCGTACTGCTTTCGATGCTTGTCATAGCTGAAGAACGGCTCGTGCGGGTCAAAGCACTCGATCTGGAGCATCCACCGGTCCTGGTCGACGTTGGTCTGCATGAACTCAAGTCCGGCGTCAAAGGTCCGGGTCTGTGGGTGGTCAGTTTCCTCCTTGAGGTACTCGCGGTTGATCCAGTCCTGTCTGGTGAGCTGGTTGTCGGCATTCAGCGTGGCCGGTGCGGTGGCAGGCGCGACGTGGCCCTTCCAGGCATCGCCTTCCTGGCCGCGGAAGAACTCGTAGGTGCTAAAGCGGTTGTGGTAGGTAGCGCCGCCGTCTTCCCAGTAGTGCTGGTGGTCGGTGACAAGATGGGTGTAGACGCCTTGTCCTTTCAGGATCTCGGGAACCGAGTCGTCGAACGGTTCCAGCGGACTCCAGGACCTGTGCAGGAAGTTGTGGCGCCCGGTGTGCATCTCCCGTCTGGCTGGCATGCACGGCATACTGCCCGCGTAACAGTTGTTGAACATGGCCGTGGAGCGGGCCAATCGCTGAAAATTGGGGGCGTGGACGCCTTCGGCCCCGTAAGGGGGCAGCATGCGCCGGTTCAGGCTATCGAACATGACAACGATGGCGCGCATCAGTTCTGTCCTTTCGTGCCGGCAACTGCCAGCATCATCTGCCGCTCAAGGCGGCGTTCCCGCTGTCGGACCGGGTTTGCCACCGGCGCTGACATCAGGAGTTTTTGTGTGTAGGGGTGCACCGGGTCGGAAGTGACTTGGTCTCCGTCTCCGTATTCGACGATGTTTCCCTTGTACATCACGGCGACCCGGTGGCTGATGTGACGGACCACTGAAAGGTCATGAGACACGAAGAGGTAGGCCACCCCGGTCCTTTCTTGGATTTCGATGAAGAGATCCAGGACGCGGGCCTGTGTGGAGAGGTCCAAGGCCGAGACGGGTTCGTCGCAGACAATGAGCCGGGGGGAAAGTGCCAGCGCGCGAGCGATCGCAACCCGCTGCCGCTGACCGCCGGAGAACTCCCTGGGGAATTTACCCACGGCGCCAGTAGGAAGTCCCACCTGGTCAAGGAGTTCTCGAATCCGGTTCCTTGCGGAGCCTTTCAGCTCTGCTTTGACCAGCAGTGGTTCACTGAGGATGTCTCCGACGGTCATCGTAGGGTTCAGGGATGTGTAGGGATCTTGGAAGACGACCTGGATAGAGTCGCTGAGTTTGCGCCGCTCCCTCCGGTGCAGTTTGGTGATGTCCTGCCCGTCGAAAGTGATGGTGCCGGCGGCGGGTTCGATCAAACCAAGGATGGCCCGCCCGATTGTTGTTTTGCCCGATCCGGATTCTCCCACAAGTCCGACAGTTTCCCCGGGGAGTATGTCGAGTGAGACGCCGTGAAGGACCCGGAACGGCGGTTTGCGGAACCCCTTCATGGGGAATTCGACGACGATGTTTTTGGCTTCAAGGAGGGGTGCAGATGTAACTCTCTCAGACATCGTTGTTTCCTTTTCTCGTCCCTGCGGCCGTGACAGCCAAGGGTGGACGTGGCGGGGCACCGTCCAGGGTGGCAGCGAGCAAGGCTTGGGTGTAGGGGTCGGAGGGGGCGGAGAACAGCGTTTCCGCGTCGTTGGTTTCCACCACTCGTCCGTTCTGCATAACGACGACGCGGTCGCACAGGTCGGCGACGACGCCGAAGTTGTGCGTGACCAGGACGATGCCCATCCCCATTTCGCGCTGCAGGTCCCGCAACAGGTCGAGTACTTCGGCCTGGACTGTCACATCCAGTGCCGTGGTGGGTTCATCAGCGATTAGGAGTTTCGGCTCACAGGAGACTGCCCCGGCAATGAGCACACGTTGAGCCATGCCGCCGGAGATTTCGTGGGGGTAGGAACGGAAGG
This sequence comes from Arthrobacter sp. SLBN-112, assembly GCF_030944625.1. Lineage (NCBI taxonomy): Bacteria > Bacillati > Actinomycetota > Actinomycetes > Micrococcales > Micrococcaceae > Arthrobacter > Arthrobacter sp. SLBN-112. The sequence goes on along the minus strand of NZ_JAUSXY010000001.1, from coordinate 3,276,203 downwards.
TGCGTTCCGGGTCCGCTATGCCGACCCGTTCCAGGAGCGCAAGCGAACGCTTGCGGGCTTCCTCTTTGGAGATCTTGAGGACCGCCTGCATGGGTTCGACCAGTTGGTGTCCGATGGTGAAGGACGGGTCGAGGTTGCTCATGGGTTCCTGCGGGATGTAGGAGAGCTCACGTCCTCGGAGCTTTTGCATTTCGTTCTCGGGGGCGAAGGTGATGTCCCGTCCCCGGAATTGGATCGATCCGGAGAGGACTCTGCCGCCACGGGGGAGGAGCCCCAGGATCGAAAACGCGGTTTGCGTCTTGCCTGAGCCTGATTCACCGACAATTCCGACAATCTCTCCGGCCGCTACGTCGAAACTGACCCCCCTGACGACGGTGAGGGGGTTCGCGGTGCTGCCGTAGCCGACCTGGATGTCCTGGACGCGAAGAAGGGGACCATTTCCGGAGTCGGTGTTGAGCGGTTCGGTGTTGTGGGTACGGGATTGACCATGTCCGTGCCGGGGCAGGGCGCGGGGGCGCGCAGCGGATGCGCGGGGTCCTTGCAGCCCGTCGCGGATAGCGTTGCCCAAAAGGACCAGGGACGCCACCGTCGCGGCGATGACCAACCCGGGCCAAAGGATGCCGGGGGGGTCGATGTAGATGTTGCTGAACGCGTTCTGCAGTATCCCTCCCCAGGTTGGCGTTGCGGGATCTCCTAGGCCGAGGAATTCCAGGCCGGACTGGATGATGATGGCGATACCCGCAATGATCGCTGTTTGGATGATGATGGGCGAGCGGACAACGCGCAGGACGTGCCGGCTGATGATCCGGGTGTCACTGAGCCCTGAAACTCGTGCAGCGTCGACGTACAGTTCGTTCTTGACGGCGATGACCTGGTTGCGGACTAGCCGGAAGAATCCCGGTGAGAGCATGACTCCGAAGACTGCCATGGTGGAATACATCGATCCGCCCAAGGTCTGGTAGAGGGCGAGGAGAACGATCATGTGAGGCAGGGCCATCAGGATATTGGCGCCCCAGCTGGACGTGGCGTCGAAGGCCCTGCCGAAGTACCCGGCGACCAGCCCGGCGAGGGAGCCGAGTACCAACGCGATCGATACCGCGATCAACGCCCCGAGCAAAGTGTTTTGACCTGCCCAGATGAGGCGGCTGAACACATCCCGTCCGGCGCCGTCACCCCCAAGCACGTAGTCAGCACTTGGCGGTGCAAGGATCTTGTCGATCTTCACTTCCGTCGGGCTGTGGGGGGCGAAGGATGGAGCGACGACGCTGATCAGGATGATCAGTGTCAGGATGATGAGTGCGGTCAGTCCCAGCGGGTTGCGAAGGACTGTCCGGGTGATGGAGACGCGTCCGGGCGCTACGGGCAGCGGGGCACTCGTGAGGGCTGTGGTTGCTTCGGTCATTGGAGGCGTGCTTTCGGGTTGATCCAGCCATTGGCAAGGTCGATGACGAGGTTGACGATCACGACGAGGATCACCAGGGCCACCACAACGCCCATCAGGGCGGGGATGTCGCCCTGCAAGGACGAGTTGATGGTCAGGGTGCCCATGCCGGGGATGGCGAAGACCCGTTCGATGACGACGGCTCCGCCCAGCAGCGCAATGAACTGCAGGGAAAGGATGGTCAATGCCGGCGGAGCGGCGTTCCGCAGAACGTGCTTGAGTAGCACGCTGGTGGAACTCAATCCACGGGCCCGCAGCGTGCGGACGTAGTCCATGTCCAGCACATCGATCACCGCGCCGCGGATTTGCTGTGCGGCTGAGGCAATGCCACCCAGGACTAGGGCAGTCACGGGGAGGATGAGTGCCAGGAACCAACCGGACAGCGATTCTGTGGCCGGGACATAGCCGGTGGCGGGGAAGATGGGCACCACTACCGCGAGCAGGACAACGAGCACCAGTGCTACCCAGAAGTTCGGCAGGGAGAAGCCAATGACGCTGACCACCTGCAGGAGCCGGTCGACCCAGCCGCCACGGACCGCAGCTGTGACGCCGAGGACGGCACTGACGAAGGCTGTCATCAGAACGGCGAAGATGACTATGGACAAGGTGACCGGAAGCCGATTTGCTAGAAGGCTGCTGACGGGTTCGTTGGTGAACCAGGAAACGCCAAAATCGCCGTGGATTGCGTTGCTGAGCCAGTCCAGATACTGGACGTGGAGCGGGCGGTCCAGTCCCAGTTCCTTGGCCTTAGCTGCGACGTCTGCTGCCGTGGCACTTTCGCCAAGGATGTTGCGCGCGGCGTTGGCGGCATTGGAGTAGATGAGTGCATAAGTGATTGTCGTGATGACGAGGATGAGGACGACGCCGGAGAGGAGGCGACGTGCCAGGAAATTGATCATGGGTTCACCGTCTGGAAGTGGTGGTGCCCCGCTCATGCGGGCCACCACCTGGTCGGTTTAGGAAGCGGGCCGGTAGTTCCGGATCCAGGGGACCGCGTTCCACGGTTGGGGGGTCACATTCGTTTTGACGCTGGAAGCGATGATGATATTGGAGCGGTACAAGGGCGCGAACCAGGCGTTGTCCACCAGCCAGGTGTTGACAGCCTGCATCGCTCTGTTCTGTTCGTCACCGGGCTTTGCAACCCGGGCTGCCTGCACGAGGGCGTTCAGCTCCGCATTGTTGACCTTGGCGGGGTTCCAGGGAGATGTCGGCAGGGCCACCTTCTGGATGTCCTGCCAGGCTGACTGGCTGCCCAGTGAGAAGAAGAACATCGGGAACTTTCCTGACAGCAAAGCGGAGATTGTTGAGTCCGCCGAAACCTTCTGCCACTTGACCTTGATGTTGATAGCGCTCAGTTGCTGCTCGAGAATGGGTGTTACATCCGGGAAGCCAGCCAAATCAGGCATCAGGACCTCGAAACCGTCCGCATAGCCGGCTTCCTGCATCAGCTTCTTGGCGGCGTCGACGTCGAAACGGTATTTGTTGTCCAGGTCGGAAACGTATGCCTGGCTCTTCTTGTTGAAGATTTGATCGGTCACTTCACCCTGGCCGAGTTGGAGGCTCTTAAGAAGGGCGCCACCATCAATGGCGAGGTTGATTGCGCGCCGGACGCGCACGTCGCCGAGTGCCGGAACAGTCTTGCCTTCCCGGTCGGCGATGAACAGGCCTCGCCAGTCAATCGGAGGGTTGATGATGTTGAGCCGGCTTGCCTCGGCCTCCTTGACGCTCTTCGCTTCAATCAGGCCTGAATCAACCTGACCGGATTTCAGGGCATTGAGCCGTGCCGTGGCGTCAGAAATGGGCTTAACGACGATTTTGTCGTATGGGAAGGCATCCTTGTTCCAGTAGTCGAGGTTTCGTGTGTAGGTGTACTGGCTGCCGAGCGTTGTCGCGCTCTTGTCCAGCTTGTAGGGACCACTGCCGACCGGTGTTGTGGCGATCTCGGGGGAGGTTTCTGCAGCAGGGCTGGCCATGGCGCCGCCGACAACGCCGAGGTAGAACACCAGGCCGGGGTCGGGCGCCGTGAGGTTGAGGTTTACTTCGGTGGGGCTGACGACGTCGACGCTGGAGATGGAGTCGGCCATGTATGCGTTCTGGCCCTTCCCGGCCTTCAGGTGCTCCAAGTTTGCCTTGACTGCTGCGCCGTCGAATGGCGTGCCGTCCGTGAACTTGACCCCGCTACGAAGTTTGAGATTAAGCACCGTGTTGTCTGAGTTATACGTCCAGGCAGTAGCCAGATTTGGCTTCAACTCTGCGTTCTCGTCGAAGACCAGCAAGGTGTCGTAGACCGGCATCCAGTAGTGGACCTTGTTGCCAATCTCCAGGGCTGCGGGATCGAACGAATTGTTGTCCGAGACGGCAGCGATTGTCAGCGTCCCTGAAGATCCTCCCGCACTGGCCGCGCCAGTCGATTGGCCACCGTTTCCGCAGGCTGAGAGCAGAAGGCCGAGGGCCGTTAGGGCTGCAAGGGCGGCCGTCGTTCGTTTGGGTGAATGCACTGCATTCTCCTTTGAATGTTCCGGCACAGATACACCGGTGGGCTATGGGAATAGTCCTATAGTGAGCGCCGGTGAATGTGATGTCAAGCACCATTTCCCGCGGGCGGACGGGCAATTGGTCAGTGGCGCCCATTGACAAGCTCAATTTCGAATCTACTATGGGAATATTCCTATAGGTTCCGCTTGCAGAGATCCCTCCGGCAACGCGGGACCGCATCGCTCCGCTGCGCCGTTTTCGACGGGCGCATTTATCTAAAGGAACCCATGTCGTATTCACTCCAGCTGTACACCCTCCGCGACGCCATCCAGGAGGATCTGCCTGGGACCATCAAGAAGGTTGCTGAGATCGGTTTCACGCAGGTTGAACCGTACAACTTCGTGGCCACGGCCAAGGAGCTCGGCGCCGCACTGAAGGAGAACGGGCTCACTGCGCCTTCCGGCCACGCACCGCTGCTTTCTGCCGATCAGGACGAGATTTTCGCAGCTGCCAAGGAACTGGGCATCGCCACCGTCATTGACCCATTCCTCCCGGCCGAGCACTGGCAGGACGCCGAAACCATCCGAGCGACCGCGGAGAAGCTCAACGCCGCTGCTAAGAAGGGTGCCGAGTATGGCATCCGAGTGGGCTACCACAACCATGCGTGGGAGCTGGAGTCCACTATCGAGGGCAAGACCGCATTGGAGTATTTCGAGGGGTTGCTGGCCCCGGAGGTGGTCCTGGAGGTGGACACCTATTGGGTTGCTGTTGGTGGCCAGGATCCCGCGGAGCTCGTGGCGCGCCTGGGTGGCCGGGTTAAGCTCATCCACATAAAGGACGGACCAATAAATCGCGAAAAGGCTGCCCAGCTCCCCGCAGGCCAGGGCAGCATCCCGGTCCTGGATGTCATGGCTGCTGCCAAGTCCCTGGAAGTTGGCGTGGTGGAGTTCGATGACTACTCCGGTGACATCTTCGAGGGCATCGCCGAAAGCCTCGCTTTCCTCAATGCACAGTCGGCAGGAGCGAAGGCATGAGCTTCTCTCCATCAAACCGCAAAGGCCCTGTGGGCGTCGCCGTCATCGGCGCGGGTAACATCAGCAAGCAGTACCTGAACAACCTCACGGTCTTCCCCGACCTTAAAGTCCTGGTGATCGCGGACATCTTCGTCGAGGCCGCCGCGGCACGGGCCAAGGAATACGGGATTCCGGAATTCGGTGCGCCTGAGGTGGCGCTGAACCATCCCGACGTCGAAATCATCGTTAACCTGACCATTCCCGCGGCGCACGTAGAGGTGGCCACCGCCGCCGTTAACGCAGGCAAGCACGTCTGGACCGAGAAGCCCTTCTCCCTGGAGCGCGAGTCCGGGCTTGGCCTGCTCAAGGCGGCATACGCGGCTGGTATCCGTTTGGGCACCGCCCCGGACACGTTCCTTGGTGCGGGCCTGCAGACCGCGCGGCGCATTATTGAGCGCGGTGACATCGGCACGCCGTTGACCGGTTTGACCACGTTCCAGACCCCGGGCCCGGAGTCCTGGCACCCGAACCCGGCCTTCCTGTTTCAGTACGGCGCCGGTCCCCTGTTCGACATGGGTCCGTACTACCTCACCGCCCTGGTTCAGACCTTCGGCTCGGTCCGGAAGGTGGCCGCCGTCGGCTCTTGCGCGAAAGCGGCTCGCGTCATTGGTTCTGGCCCCAAGGCCGGGGAGGAGTTCGCCGTCGAGGTGCCCACGCACGTCAGTGCGATGCTCCAGTTCGAGGGCGGCCAGTCCTCGCACAGCGTGTTCAGCTTCGAGTCCCCGCGCCGACGGACTGGGTTCGTGGAAATCACCGGCTCGGAGGCTACGCTTTCGCTGCCGGACCCGAACTATTTCGACGGCGGGCTGAATCTGTGGCGTCCGGGCGTGGGAGAACCGGAGTTCATCCCGGCGACCGGACCCGCCAACGGCCGCGGCCTGGGCGTGCTGGACATGGCCCGCGCCTTGCGTGCCGGCCTCCCGCACCGCGCCACGGGCGACCTCGCTTACCACGTGCTGGACAGCATGGTCTCGATCGCCGAGTCCATTGAATCGGGCTCGTTCGTGGATGTCACCAGCAACGCACCCGTCTCGGCTGCCGTCCCTGAGGACTGGGCGCCGGAAACCGCAACTCTCTAGAAACAGCGAGGAACAAGAACATGACCATCCCCGGTCACGCACCCGACCACACCCCTGCCCGGGGCCAGGGCCCGCTGGGTGTGGCCGCGATCGGTTACGCCTTCATGGGCAAGGCGCACTCGAATGCATGGCGGAACGTGGCCAGCTTCTTCGACGTCCAGGCCTTCGAGCAGAAGGTCCTGGTGGGCCGGGACGCCGGCGCCGTGGCAGAGGCTGCCGCCAGATATGGCTGGGCCGAGTCGGTTACGGATTGGCGCACCGTGATCACCCGGGATGACATCGACATCGTGGACATCTGCGCGCCGGGCTGGATGCATGCCGAGATCGCCATCGCAGCGCTGGAGGCAGGCAAGCACGTGCTGGTGGAGAAGCCGCTGGCCAACACCCTGGCCGAGGCCGAACTCATGACCGCCGCGGCCGCCAAGGCCCGCGCCTGGGGGGTGCAGTCCATGATCGGATTCAACTACCGCCGTGTCCCGGCGCTGGCCCTGGCCAGGGAACTGATCGCCGAGGGACGCCTGGGCACCGTCCGGCACGTCCGGGCAGCCTATCTGCAGGACTGGCTCGCCGACGCCCAGGCCCCCATGAGCTGGCGGCTGCGCAAGGAAACCGCCGGCTCCGGCGCCCTCGGGGACATCGCCTCCCACGCCATTGACCAGATCCAGTACCTCACCGGGGAAACTATCCTTGAGGCCTCCGGGGTGTTGAAGACGTTCGTCACCCAGCGGCCGGGCCCGGACGGGCTGGAGGACGTCACCGTGGACGACGCCGCGTGGGCAACCTTCTGGCTTACTGGAGACATCGGCGCCTCCGTCGAAGCATCCCGCGTGGCGACCGGTCAGAAGAACAGCCTTCAGATAGAGATGTACGGCACCGACGGCGCGTTGACCTTCAACCTGGAGTCGCTGAATGAACTCAGGTTCCTGGACGCTACCCTGCCCGTTCGCGAGCAGGGCTTCCGCCGGATCCTGGTCAACGAACCCGAGCACCCCTACCTGGACGCGTGGTGGCCCCAGGGCCATGTGATCGGCTGGGAACACACCTTCACCCACCAGATCCGCGACTTCCTGACGGCCATCCGGAACGGAACCCAGCCTTCGCCGTCGTTCGAAGAAGGACTGAACGTCCAGCGCGTCCTGGACGCCGTAGAAGAATCCGCAGCCAACAAAAGCACCCTCACCGTCGTGCGCCACTAGCGCCCTTATCTTCCAAGGAGCCCTGCATGCCCCGCCCCTTCACCCTGTTCACCGGCCAGTGGGCCGACCTGCCCTTCGAGGAAGTCGCGCGCCTGGCCTCCGGCTGGGGCTACGACGGCCTGGAAATCGCCGTCTCCGGGGACCACCTGGACGCCTGGCGCTGGGACGAACCCGGCTACGTCGACGCCAAACTCGAAATCCTGGAGAAGTACAACCTCAAGGTCTGGGCCATCTCCAACCACCTCAAGGGCCAGGCCGTCTGCGATGACCCGATCGACTTCCGCCACGAAGCCATCGTGGGCACGAAGGTCTGGGGCGACGGCGACCCCGAGGGCGTCCGGACCCGCGCCGCCGAGGAAATGAAGCACACCGCCCGGCTCGCCAAAGCCCTCGGCGTGGACACCGTCGTCGGGTTCACCGGTTCCTCCATCTGGCAATACGTCGCCATGTTCCCGCCCGTCCCGGAAAAAGTCATCGACGCCGGCTACCAGGACTTCGCCGACCGCTGGAACCCCATCCTGGACGTCTTCGACGAACAAGGGGTCCGGTTCGCCCACGAAGTCCACCCCTCCGAGATCGCCTACGACTACTGGACCACCGTCCGCACCCTCGAAGCCATCGGCCACCGCGAAGCGTTCGGCCTGAACTGGGACCCCTCGCACATGATGTGGCAAGGCATCGACCCCGTCTCCTTCATCTGGGACTTCAAAGACCGGATCTACCACGTGGACTGCAAGGACACCAAGCTCCGCCCCACCGGCCGGAACACCGTCCTGGGCTCCCACCTGCCCTGGGGCGACCCCCGCCGCGGCTGGGACTTCGTCTCCGCCGGACGCGGCGACGTCCCCTGGGAAGCCTCCTTCCGCGCCCTGTCCGCGATCGGCTACAACGGCCCCATCAGCATCGAATGGGAAGACGCCGGCATGGACCGCCTCCACGGCGCCCCCGAAGCCCTCGCCAACCTCAAAAAAAACGACTTCCCCGCCTCCCAAACCAGCTTCGACGCCGCCTTCAGCAGCAACGACTGACGCATCATATGAGTAACAACCGCTGTTCTTATCTGAATGCTAACCATCACCCCCTTCGAGGACGGATAGAGATGTCTGTACCCGTGCTTGACGCCGTCATCAGCGAGGTGCCCACACGGATCTCGCTGATGCCCCCGTGCATGGCTGTGATATGGCCCGACAAGGCCTTCCGGGTCGCGCCCTTCCCCGGCGGTGGCGCGGTCATCGGCTCGCAACAACTCGTGATGTTAGGGAAACAGGATGAACACCAACAAGCAGGAACATGATCCGCTCAGCGAGCAGTCGCTCATGGCCGATGTGCACACCATCACCGGGTTCGGGTGGAGGAGGAACGGATCGCCCGCCGCGCTACGCACAGCTTCGTTCTTCAGGGAGCAGTTTGAACGCAAGGGCCTTGCCACGACGGTCGAGAGTTGGCCCTTCAATCTCTACTACCCACAGGAATGGTCGCTGACCGGTCACCCCGCGTTGGGGACCGGTGACGACGTGCCGTGGCAGGCAAACTCCATCCCCATCTGGTACTCCGCACCGGGAGCCGTCAGAGGCAAAGCCGTCTATATCGACGCGCGAACAGGAAGCCCGGACCTGGCCAACATCGACATCACCGGCAAGGTCCTCCTCGTCGACGTCAGCTACATCGGTAACTTCTCCTCCACCGACGGCAGTCCGGTGCGCGACCATGGCCTGTACGCCGCCGCCGTCAAGAGGGGAGCAGCGGGGTACGTCCGGCGTGCCGGAGCGCCCGGCAACGCCGTAATGCTCATGCACTTCGCACAGAACTTCCCCACGCACAAAGGGGCCGCGCAGCTCGGAGCCATTCCCGCCTTCACTGTCGGGCAAACGGATTTCGACCGCCTCGCGGAGACGGCGAAAGCCGGGCTCGAGATCGAGCTCAGCAACGTCCTCACCGACGTGCCCAAGGGAGAAGAGCTCGTCGTCACCGGTGGTTCGCTCGGCCCCGGCGAGCACCGGCTGCGCGCCATCGTGGATGACGTCGTCGGCGTACTGCCCGGCCTGACAGACGAAATCATCATCGTGGCCGCACACTACGACAGCACATTCGACGGTGCCGTCGACAACGCGACAGGCAATGCGGTCCTCCTCGGACTCATGCGCCACTACGCGGCCCTGCCGGTCGGGAAGCGTGCCAAGACGATGGTCTTCCTCGCCAGCGGAGCCCACGACACCGGCGACTTCGACCTGTACCACTTCGTGGAAAAGCACGAGGAAGACCTCCTTCCACGAACGGTTGCGTTCAACTGGCTCGACCACATGGCCGCCGGCATCGATCAGGCAGCACCCGGCAACACCGTCGCCCACGGGGTGATCGCCGCAGAGAACGAGCTGCTGCGCTCCCACATCACGGAGCACATGGCGGCCTTCGGTGTCCCAGTTGAGCCCGTCCTGGGACCAGCGTCCACCATCAGCCACCTTCCGCCTTACGTGCCGAGTTACAATGTGACGCTGGCCCCGTCGTGGTACCACTCGCCCGAGGACACCGCCGAAAAGGTACCCCGCCAGGCGCTTGCCGCCATGGCGGCAGCCCAACGTTCCCTGCTCGACACGCTGATGAGCACGAAAGGTTCCGACCTCCGTGCGGCGAACCAGTCAGCCACGGCGATCGCCGCTGCCACGAGGAAGACCCGTGCTGCGGGTGGCACACCGGCGGGAGTGCCCAGCAAGGTCACAGACGGAGTGTTCTTCTCCGTCCCGCCCGAACTGCCGCACGGACGCCACCGCATCGCAAGAGACCTGATCGAAAACGCTCACAGGGAGCGTTTGATGATCGCGGCGACCGAACTTCTCGCATCCAAGGGATATCGGGATTTCGGAATTCGTGAGATATGCAAAGATGCGTCAGTATCGCAGACCGCGTTCTATGTCTGCTACGAGGACAAAGACGCCTGCATCTTCGCCGCATACCAGCGGTTCATCGACGTTCTAACCGACCAGCTGACCGCTTCCGCCGAGCCGCAGGACAGGGCGATCGACACCATCGCAGCCTTCGTGGAAAACTACGTCGACGCGCTGCAGAGGGATCTCGTCACCGCGCGAGCATTCCAGGTCGAGATGGAGACACTCGGTTATCCGGCCAGAAGCATTCGCCGACGAGCCCTCGCTGGCCTCGCCCACACGCTGGCTTATCAGCTCGCACACAACGGAATCGACGTCTCCAAAGCGGCGACCCTCAGCGCCGTTTACGCCATGCGCCAGACAGTCTCGGATGCGCTGGACGAGCAAACGCATCCGGACCTCCTCGCATTGGTTCCCGAAACGACCGGCTGGGTGACACGCATGATCCACCCGGATGCGTCGTCCATCGTCGGCACAGGATGCTGAGGCTGTGACCATTCTTTGGCCACCCGGCCGAACGCTACCACCTTCACAGCTGCCGAACCGCCGCAGGCACGGCGTCGGACCTGCCCTGGTCCGGGCGAGAGTTTCGCAGCGCACCGAAGCACTGGGAGCCGGCTGGTCATGTCATCACACAGGGTCAGAACAACCCAACTGCGAGAAATTGGTGCTGGCAAACACATCGAGTCGGCCGCGATGGAGTTGAAGGCCCCCGAAGTCCTCGACGATGGGCCCACCTACGCTTAAATTCAAGCGTCGAGCCTATTTCATACCTTGAATACTCTACGACCCGCGTGTCTGCTAACCCGAGCCCGTAACGCCGGTGGGCGTTAGACGTTGCAGCCCCTGAGCCCATCTCCATGTGCTATCGGATTGGGTCCCAGGCCAGCAATCAGCCACGAACTAATGCCCCCATTCGGGAACACGACGACATGAAGGAGAAAAGAACCATGCACAAGTCCGAGGTACGGCCCCTGGTGGCGGAAACCCCTGGGGCCAATATTACCGATCTGCTGCTGGAGCGTGTTGCCCAGACGCCGAATGCTTCGCTGTTTTCCCGTTACATCGACGGAGATTGGGCGAACGTCAGGGCCTGCGACTTTCTGGAAGAAGTCAAGGCACTGGCCAAAGGTCTTATCTCCGCCGGTATCCAGCCAGGCGACAAGATCGGGCTCCTGTCGCGCACACGATACGAATGGACGCTCATTGACTTCGCCGTCTGGTGGTCCGGGGCCTGCATCGTCCCAATTTACGAAACTTCCTCGCCCTACCAGGTGCGATGGAACCTTCGTAACTCTCAGGCCTGTGCGCTCATAGTGGAAACGAGAAACCACAGGATTGCATTTGATTCCCTAAAGAATGAGATTCCCGGCGTCTCACAGGTCTGGCAAATCGAGGGCGGCGACCTCGAATCCCTCAAAAGGGCCGGTGAGCGGATCAGTGACGTAGCGCTCGAACGTCGACGCTCTCGCGCCAATGAGGCTGATATTGCAACGATCATCTACACCTCGGGGACCAGCGGCGATCCAAAGGGCTGCGTATTGACCCACGGGAACTTCGTAGAGCTCTGCCGCAACACTCTGGCCGCAATTCCGGAAGTCTTTGCGCCCGGGGGTTCCACTGCGCTTTTCATGCCCATGGCACACGTCTTCGCCCGATTCATTGCCGTGCTCGCTGTCCATGGCGGCGTCAAAGTAGCACACGAGCCGGACCTTTCCAGACTCCTTTTGACGCTCAACTCGTTTCAACCCAGTTTTCTCCTTGCCGTGCCCCGGATCTTTGAAAAGGTTTACAACTCCAGCGAGCAAAAGGCCGAAGCCGCGGGCAAGGGGGGCGTATTCCGTAAGGCTGCCGAAACAGCGATCGCCTACTCGAAGGCAATTGACGCAGGACGGATTCCGTTGCGGCTACGGATCGGGTTCGCTGTGTACGACAGGCTTGTCCTGCACAAGATCAGGGCGGCTCTCGGATCGAATCTTCGTTACGCAGTCTCCGGGTCTGCGCCGCTGGGCGAACGCCTTGGCCACTTCTACCGAGGTCTTGGACTCACGATTCTGGAAGGCTACGGCCTGACGGAGACAACCGCTCCCGTATCGGTAAACAGGCCCGGCAGCTTCTCCATAGGCTCGGTCGGAGCGGCCCTTCCGGGCGTGTCAGTCCGCATTGCCGAGGACGGCGAAATCCAGATCAGAGGTGTGAGTCAATTCCGGGAGTACTGGGACGACCCTGACGCAACTGCGGCCGCGTTCAGTGACGGATGGTTCCGCACTGGAGACATCGGCTGCCTCGACGCGGCGGGATACCTCACGATCACCGGAAGAAAAAAAGAGCTGATCGTCACGGCGGGTGGAAAGAACGTCGCCCCGGCTGTACTGGAAGACCCGATCAGAGCCAATCCCATCATAAGTCAGGTCGTCGTTGTAGGTGACCAGCGGCCCTTCATTTCAGCACTGGTCACCCTCGACCGCGACATGCTCACTCCCTGGCTCAAGTCCAAGGATCTGGATTCCACGATCAGCCTGGTCGAAGCAGCCAGGCATCCTGCGGTGACTGAGGAGGTGCAGCGTGCGATCGATGGGGGAAACTTACGCGTCTCCCGGGCTGAATCCATCCGCAAATTCCTCATTCTTCCCATGGACTTCACTGAAGCCGCCGGTCAGCTCACACCTAAGCTGTCCGTCAAGCGGGCCATGGTCCTCAGCCAATTCGAAACCGAAATCGATCAGATCTACACCAACAGGACGCCGCCGCAAGCCGTCTAACCGACCCTCCGAACCTAAGACATGCATCATGAGCCGGCTGCATTGCCGACTCCCCAACTTGACGGTCACCGAGTCCCCGCAACAAGTAGCCGGTCCGGCCACGCCTTGGACAGGTCTGGTGATCTCGGCATGGACCTGAGCGGCAGGTTCATGATGAAGGACCAAGTTCCTCGGACGGGAGGTGGGGGAACGCCACTCGGCCGCGGATTACGGACCGTTGGCGATGGGGTGGCCGACTTCATCATCGCTCCGGTCGAAGAAGGCTCGAAGCTCCTGCCCGGTGAAGGGGCGGCGGACAGCAGACGATTCCGTCGCCTGTCTTCAGATGAGTTCGCATCCCTCTTGAGCTAGTTCCGGGCGGCAGGGCCGCAACGGACTAATTAGTTCGGACTCGACCCCGAATTCATATCCGAGAGCCGGTTCGAAGGGCTCAAGGAAGGAGCCGCCCTCGGCGGCAAGTCACATCAGCGAGTAATCCGGCCGGTAAGTCAGAAGCGAAGCCGCGTCGGACATCATCTGGAAAGCTCACCCACAGGCGTACTCCTCGGACTTGACGGCCCGAATATCCCAATTCATCAGGCGGCGAAACCCTCCGCGATGTCCAGTACGGAGTTCAGAATGTCCAGGCCATTTTGGGTGACTTCCAGGCTCGTGTTGCACGGCGGAATGACGTGGATGCGGTTGAAGTTCGTGAAAGGTAACGGGCAGCCTGCGGGACTTGAAGGCCGCCACCAGCTGGTTCATTTCCGGGCTTGAACCGCCATAGGGGGCCAGGGGCTCGCGGGTCTGCCGGTCCGGGACGACGTCGAAGTGCTCGACGGCAATTCATGTCCCGGTGCGGCCGAAGCCGGTCATGACTTTGTCGGCTATGAAGACGATGCGTGCCGTATGCAGAGCTCGCGGACCTCTTGGCCGGCTCCAGGACCGCCTTGACGGCCAGCGTCCGATCCGGTTCGGTGGGCATCATTTTGGGCCTGCCGGCACGCCAGCTCCAGGACGCGGTGCTCCAGTACCTTGCCCGGGCCGATGCCGAGCAGGCGCTTCGTTCCGGGGCGCGTGGGCCGGGGCTGCGCCGGGCTGGACCATCGGCGTCGGTCGGCTCACGGATTCCCTCCTCGAGGCTGCCGCGGGCATCGACGAAACGGCCCAAATTGCCGAGACGGCGGCGACTCTGCGCGACGGCGGCAGGTCGTTCTACCGCGCCACGGATGTTCAGTTCCGGGGACTCGTGGGCCTGCTTCGCCACGACCCGCGTATGGAGCAGTTCGTTGAATCGGAGCTGGCGTCCGTCCTGACGGCGGAAGCTCGAGGCCAGGACGACCGGCTGGGACTGCTCGGGAAGTATCTCGAATCCGGGGACAACGCGGCGGCGATAGCCCGCAGTGGCTAGTTGAGCCGCCCTACCCTGTACGCGCAGCTGGTTAAACTGAAGGAGCTGCTGGCGGCGGATCTCGACGATGCCGAATCCAGGACATCCCTGCACGTCGTGCTCTTGCTGCACCGGCTGCGGGGGCTCTAGCAGCGGAGTCTCCGTTGCAGGCAAGTGAACACTTCTCATCGGGGTTTAAAGGCAGAACGTGTGTACGGGAGGGGCTTGCCTCCCCGATGCTGGCGGGGCGAACCCAGGGATAGCTAATTTTTGGGTACGGATGCTCCGCCTCGGGGAGGTGGTCAGTATGGCGGCGCCGCTCAGACCGCGTCAGGATGGGCAGGGAGTATTCGAGATCGCCGGCAGGGGAAGGGCTAGTTCTTGGGGGCGCCTGTTGCGCCTCGGATCCTCAGGCTTGCACCCACGAAGGCGAATCTGAGGGAGACAAGTCCGTTATGGGCCTGGCCGAAGTCGGACGGGTCATCCGGGACCGTCCATTCAGGGTGCGTCATCCATAGTTGGGCGAGCGCGTCCCCCACGGCGCTTCGGGACAGCACCCAACTCAGTCGTCGATCTGCGGCACGTCGACTCCGAAGACGCGCATAGTCTGCGCCAGCGTCCGATAATAACCAACGAGGACGACGAGTTCGTAAATCTGCTGCACGCCAATCAATCCTGCTATCCGATGGAACTCTTCATCAGAGACGTCACTACTGACCAGCAGGGCATCGACCATCTCAAACCCGGCCTGCTCCGATTCGTCAGCCGACTTAAAATTGCCGGCGCGGATCCCCAGCAGCTCCTCATCTGTCAGACCGACTGCCTTGCCCACCCGCTCATGGGCAAACCATTCAAACGCACTTCCCTCTACAGCTGCAACCCTGAGGATGCTGACCTCACGTACTCGACCGCTGAGCGTGGACTTGTAGCGTATCGCCGTGCCCAAGTCCTGCAATGCGTGGCCCAGGACTGGCGCATGCAGCATGACACCAAAAGGACCGTTGAGCGAGCCGTCTTGTGCCGCCAGAGGAAACAGCTGTTTGACGGCCCCGCGCGGACCATTGAGAATACTGTCGTAGAGTTCCCTCTGGGCAGCATCAAGCTGGTCCTTAGTCAGGCTGCGGTGCCGCTTAGACATAGTCTTCCTAGTCTTGGAGTTGGAAACACGGAACGGGTACCGGCCACACGGAACCCGCTCCGCTTGAGGGGCTTATATTTGCGCCGGCATGGACAAGGCCCCCTGTGAGAGTTTCTCTGGGCTCATGGTTCCTCCGAAGCAATTCTGAATTGAACGTGTTTCCTGGGGACGGGGCTTAGTCCAAGGTACGGCCGCCGTCGATGTACATTACGTGCCCGGTCACAAATGAGGCGTGGGGCGAGGCTAGAAAGAGGACCGGCCCGACCACCTCGTCTGGAGTTCCCAAGCGGCCAGCCGGAACGAGGCTGACAAGATTCTCCCGGACGCCGGGCTTGTCCAGGTAGGCCTCCGTCAGCGGGGTTTCAACATACCCCGGCGCCACAGCGTTGACAGTAATGCCCTGGCTCGCCCACTCGGCAGCCAGCACGCGCATGAGCTGGTTGATTCCACCCTTGGTTGCAGCATAAGGGGCGTGGTCTTTATGAGCCAGCAGACCCGAGACTGAGGAAAAGAATATGATTCGGCCGTTCTTCTGCCCAAGCATGTGCCTGCCTGCTGCTTGCGCCAGGCGGAACCCGGTAGACAGGTTGGTGTCCACGATGCGCCGCCAGTCCTCTTCTCCATAGTCCACTGCCGGCCGCCGGACATTTATGCCAATGCTGTGCACTACTACGTCCAGGCCGCCGAGGACTTTCAGCGCGTGTTCCACCACGGCCGTCCCGCTGCCTGCCGCGGGTAAGGTCCGCGGCAAGAGTATGCCCTCCGGCGGCCTGAAATGCGGGTTCCACGGCTAGCTTTGCCAGCCGTTCCTCGTCCCGGTCGACCACCAGTACGTCGGCTGCAGCTTCTGCAAACCCTGAGGCTACGGCGGACCCCAGTCCGCCAGCGCCAGCCACTAACACTTTCTTGCCAGCGAGGCCAAGCCACTCAGTACGACTCATTGCATCTCCATTCTCATTGTGCGATAATTAGTTTCGTTGTACGAAAAATGCTAGCCCGAAGATACGATCCTGTCTACAGTTACGTGCGGGAGTTGTATGGTTTCCTCCACGTCCGGCCCTGTCCCCGGCGGTGAGGGAGAAAGGAGATGGAGGCGAATCGATGCCGGAGGCAACGGCTAAATATCAAGTGGAAGCGCTGGCACGTGGGCTGCGTGTGTTGCGCATTCTCGCTGACACCGGCAGGCCACAGCGGTTGACCGACTTGGTCGAAATGGTTCAGATACCGACAGCAACGCTGTTCCGCGTTGTCTCGACCCTCGAACACGAAGGTTATCTGGAGAAAGACAAGGACGGGCGCTACTTCCCGGCTGTGGGAGTGCTCCAACTTGGTTTCGCAAGCCTGCGCGCGTCCGGACTCGTCGGCGTGGCGGAAGGACCGCTGAAGGACCTCTCACGCAGAGTCGGCGAAACAGTCAACCTTGGCATTCTGACCGGGGACCGGATCTTGTATCTGATCCGGATCCGGAACAATGACCTTGTCACAGCGCATTTGGAAGCAGGTTCTTCGCTGCCTGCAACCTCAACTTCCATCGGCAAAGTGTTGCTGTCTCAGCTCGAGCCCGATAGACGCCAGGAGCTTCTGAACGAAAGATCCTTCAGTGAGGGGGGTGGCCCCAATGCGGTCCGTTCCCTTGCGGAGTTCGAGGCCCAGATGGGTGGAATCCGCGAGCAAGGCTTCGCCATACAAGACGAGGAAGTGGCCGCAGGACTGCGATCCATCGCCGCACCCATCGTCGACGCCGATGGACGGGTAGTCGCGGGAGTCAATATTGCCGTTGCGAGCAGCCGCTTCACAAAGCAAGCGCTTCTCGATGAACTCAAAGACGAGCTACTCAGAACCTCCAGCGACATCAGCCGCCACCTTGGAGCCGATGTGCATGCTCGGAATCCACCTGCGAGAACCCTTGCCGGTCAAGTCCGCTTGCCAGGCACCTGAGCGCCCAGCGCTGCCGCTCTCTTCCCAGGGCAGCTGACCACCCCGCTAACCCGATACGAACCGCTTATTCAGCGAACAATTGCAAGCGCCTCGACGTGGTCTGGTGACGGGAGGTTCATTGCGCGTCGGCGCCGTCATCGCCGAGCGCTGCAGGCAAGATGGCCGCCAACGCGATCGGTCCCGGGCAATTTCGACAGAGCTATTCAGCAAAGCCAACCCGGCTGTGAACCTCGAACCAAGGCCATCATCGAGGGCACCCTCGTAAGGCGTATGGGCAGCCCAGAGGACGTGGTGCAAGCCGCCGCCTACTTTCTCGACGGACGCTCGGGCTTCGTAACCGGGCAAACAAGGCCGTCGCCGTCCGGATCGAAGCTTCGAGATACCGATCTCGACGCGCCGGTTGCGGGTTGGGGGCTTGGTGGCACTGATCCACCGCGCACCCATTCCCAGCGGGCGGTTGGAGTGATGTCCCTCCGCAGCCCGGAGAAATCGGGCGCGCCTGACCGAGCAGCCCGAAAACCTGTCGGTATGTCGGGCTGCGGCCAGTCTGTTGGCCGGTTCACTCTCGCATTTTCTGTCTGCTCCTGCCGCCGTGGCAGGGCGCAAGTCACCGAATGGAGTGTGATTACGAAGCAGCGGCCGAATCGATGGCATAGTCGATGGTCGTAGGCGAGTAGCGAAGGTCTCGGCGACGATGGCAACGGGCGCGAGTTGGTGATTTCGTCCCAAACAGCCCAACGTCCGGATCCACCAGCATCCTCGGGACGAAACCCGGAATGGCGCCGCTTACTGCAACCCTTGAGCTATGGAGACATGCATTAGATGCAGGAACCTCCAGAGCGGCACGCGATCCAGGTTCAAAAATTCAGGTTCCGGCGACGTAACGCAGTCATCCCAGTGGTGTTTCGATCGTGAGCTTTTCCATGATCCCTTAGTTCCCTTCACCTTCGCGTTGTTGTGTTTTCTGCGGTTGTTGGTTCAGTGCGTCGTTCTCGTAAGGGACCACCCGCTGGGTTGAGGGGCCGGAGTGCAACTTGGGGGACCGGCGCCGGGGCGAAAACTTCATCCGAGAACTGCATCGACGATGTGGGAACAGAAGTTTTCTGTTCGGGGTCGGCGCGGTAGCGCCCGGGTTGCGCGGAGGACCCGCCCAGCGATCATGGGGCATATCAGAATGACAAGCAGCGATAGAACTTCCACTTGTCTATCGAAGCGAAGGAACGAAGCGGCATGACTTCGGGCATCAGCAATGATCCGGTTCGCAGGGCGCCTCTTTCGTTCTTCCAGCCCATGCTATGGCGCCGCCGGCCACAGAGTTCGAACATGCTTCGGGACGAGGGTTGTTTGACCTCTAATCGGCTCGGGGCGGTGCCCGCGGTGATCGGCGCCCGTTAACTTGAGCAAGCGGATGCATGGGTGGATACCCTCGTAGATGTCCCGCCTGCCCATTACCGCGGCAGGTATTCCTGCTCCGGCAGAGGCAGAATTTGATGATATGGTTCGCGCGACGGCTTCCCTTACGGCGGTGGCCGTTCACGGCCTCAGCGCCTTGACGTCAGGAGCCACTGCGGCGGAAGATGCGGTCGCTGTCGATGCTTTTAGCGTTGGATCTGCTTCGACTGGTCTCGGATCGGATCGGCTCGGATCACGTTTTCGCGGATTCCCAGTGTCTGCAGGGACTCGAGTGCAGCTCGATGCTTCCGCTGCGTTTAGGGAGAAGTGATCCGAGGCCGCCCCAACAGTGGTGTTGGCGCCATAGGGGCGGGCGACCTGCCGAAGCGGGACTTCCAAGGGGTAGGGCGTGCGCTATCCGACGAAGGGGTCACGATGAGCCACAAATATCGCACTGTTCGGGTTCGCGGTACCGAGCTGGTTGGAACAATTGCCAGGAAGCACGGGAGTGCGGCTGAAATCTACGAAACGTCCAAAGACTTGAGTACATCAGTAGTTCCGGTGTTCTTCGAGGCAACGGGCGAGATCCGTTTCTTCGACAGGTCAGTGTTGGACGACGTTGTGGCACCAGCCACTTAATCCCTTAGGCATACCGGGGCGGCCACGCCGGCTTCGCGTGTGTGACCCATACCGGGGGCAAATGGGGTGTGGACAATGTCCACACTTTCAGCCTCAGAGTGGCTGGTACAGCCGTCGGACTGCTTCGTATTCCGCATGTTTCCGCGGGCTCCCAGTGTTTTCAAGGCCGGGAAGACAGTTCGAGTCCCACCTCGGGTACGACGTATTCCCTCGTCAGGGGCGATTTTGCTTTGACGTGTGACAAAGCTTGCGTTCGCGTCATTTGACGAGCGGGGTGGCGGGCTTTAGCCTGGCTGCCGAGGGGGCCTGTTCAGGTGTGTGGGTGGCGGGTTCAAGTCCCTGGCTGGTGGGCCTTCCGCCTGCTGTCATGGGGACTGAGTGCTTCCTCGTTTCGGTCCTGTCTGGTTGGGCGTGGTTGTCCAACACCTATTCAGGGTCCTGGGGAGCAGGGACAACATGACCTAGCCGATTTTTATGCGGACCCTTCTTGCTTGCTGCCTCCCTGCCTGCATCAGAGCTGGCGGGTGGCCTGTTTGTCCTGCCAACGAGGGTGTGGACAATATCCACACTTATGTCTGCTTTATTGGAGGGGTGCCCGCGGTGGTAGGCCCCCGAGACGCTGGGAGGAATGGCTTTCGGGCCGGAGGGATCGTTCATCCACGGCTAGTACCATCTTGGTACCATTAGGTATGGCAATGAATCTGCGTGTACCCGAAGAACTCGATCGCCGGCTGGAGCAGCTCGCTGCCGAGGAACACACGTCCAAGTCTGCCCTCCTGCTCCAGGGAGCTGAGCTGATTTTGCAGCGCCACGCACGTCGCCGTGAAATCAGCGCGGGATTGGATTTCGTCATAAGTCATGACGCAGAATTGCTGACGCGCCTCGAGGACGCGTGACCGCGTATCTGGATATTGAGGACGCGCTTCAGGTTGTTGACCGGTACGGCTTCCACATTCGGGACGTCGGCCTGCTGGCATCGGCGTTGGCACGGCCCGCGACAACGGTCATGGGCTCCGAGGCGTACCCGGGGTTGGCGTTGAAGGGTGCCGCGTTGCTGGAGTCGGTGGCGCGCTTTCATCCCCTGGTTGATGGCAACAAGCGTACGGCGTGGACGCTCGTGGTTTTGTTGTTGTGGATTAACGGATACAGGCATGATTTCGCTACAAATGAGGGATTCGACCTCGTTGTCGGGGTTGCAGCTGGTTCCGTTGATCTCAGGACCGCGGCTGAGTCGATCTCACGGCACCTGCTGCCGCGATAACACTCGCTGCAGCAGGACCATGGGAAAAAAAGGACGGGCGGGAACCTTCCTGGTATGGCAATGGGAAAACTTGAAGGCAGATCGCTCGCCCGGGCAACGTGCCGGCGGAGCGGTATTTATGTCCCGCCGCCATTGCCGTGTCGCAGGGCGTCAGGTTTGGACACGCGAATTCACGAGCCGCTGACAGAAAAAGGGGAATCGGACCTGCTGTTGACGTTCCCTGGGCGCCGGCCTGCTGTCAGGTCGGCGATGGTTTCAGTCTGACATGTGAATAGGGAAGCACCAGCCACTGCCAGCCTGACGTTCTCCTGCGTCGTTGGCTTGGCGCAAATTATCCGGTTGGTCGGGCAGCACAACCCAGCGGCAATGGGCCCCGTTCGGTCGAAAACCAAAGGAAAAGGGTCCGGAAGTGTGAATGTCACCGCTCAAGGTTTGGAACCAAAGCACCGCATCTGCTGGCGCCCCTTTTCGGTGATACGGTCTGGCCCCCAGGATGGTATTCCAATCCATTTCAAGCGCCAGGTGCCACATATTCCCTGTAGTACAGTCGCGACGTGCTCCTCGATGAACGTGTTCAAGGGGTAGGTTGCAGTCGGTGAAGGAAGCATCAAGGAAATCACGACAGCGCGATCGTTCCCAAACTCCAATTTATAGAGCAGGCCAAGGTCAACGATGTTGGCGCCGAGGTCCGGGTCAAAAACGTCAGTTAGGGCCCGTTCCACGTCCCACAATGACCTGTTGTCGAGGTCCTCTGCTGTTAGCAGGCCAGCTTCCTTTTCGGATGTTTCAATCCGACTCATGATGCCACCATCCCTCCCAGGAAGATGATGAGATGGTGCCGGCCGGAAACCCTGCATTGCGAGGAAGAGCCCCGCGATCGTGATCCCGGCGGCTGGATCCTCCGGGGACGTTGAGCAGCGCATTCAGGATGCTGAAAAAGAGTTTCATGATTGCTGCCTCCGTTGTATGTTCCGAGCATCGAACGGTCGCCGAAGGGTGGTCACCTTGTTGTGAGGCCTGAGGTAAGCCGGTCAGAGGCCATGTTTGACAAAAGAATCACCAGTGATGTGCCCTGCAGATTTATGTGCTTGCCCGTCCTTGCGTACGACTTGAGGGATCTCCGCTGCGACGGTCACTGGCTCCCCGCATCCTTCGCTAGGCGCCAATTGCGCACCCGCGGTTGTACCGCTTGGCGCTGGGAAAGGGCTTGGCCGATGGTTTCACTGGGAGCTGGAGTAAGAAGTGCGGGCATCAACTCTTGTGCTGGTACCCGCGCTTCTCGTATCACATCTCTAGCGAGTAACTCCGTGCATCTCGGAGGTCGGGGGGTAGAAGGGAATCTCCGGCTTTTTTGCACCGATGATCACGCAAATGAGGGCATCTTCACCGCTGACAGTGCGAAGGCTCCGGGGCACACCGGCAGGAACACGAATCAGGTCGCGGTAGCCTAAAACACGACTGGCCTTCTTGGTGCCGTCCTCGACATCGTGGATGCTGACCTCCACCTGGCCCTCAAGGACAAAGAACACCTCTTCAACGTCGGGGTGCGTATGTTCCGGACCTACGCACCCGGCCGGCAGAACCATGTTGGAGAACGTGAAGTGTTCGGCCTGGAGGATGTTGTTATCGTCTGAGTGGTCTCCGGTAGCTCCGGAACCGATGTAACGGACCTGGCCACGCCGGAATTTATCCCCCATTTTCGTTTGGAACTTCAGAGTGTCAAAGTCGACGACCCGGCTCTCACGCGATGCGATAGACGAATCGATGAGCTCTTCAAGATCTGTTGTCGGTGCACTTACGGTTTCGCTCATTGTTAAACCCTCTCGAACTGTGGCGATGTAAACCAAGAAATTGCTAGCAAAGCTAAGGAGCGGGTGCCTCAGCTCTAACTATCTCAACACTAAGGGGTATCCATTCAAGTAACAAGACCCTGAGTGGAACTAAATTGAGTTAATTGATACGAGAAAATCTCAGTGCTAAGATGCACTGACGACATCTAAAGGACAGAGCCATGCCCGAAGACACAACTGAAGCTGACGCTATTGATCTCATTCTGGCGGATTGGCTGCGCGAGCGGCCGGACCTGGATGCGAGCTCCATTGGTATCCTGGGACGGCTCATGCGGTTGGCGAGTCAGGTCCGTGCGGTCGAGAGTTCCTACTTTGAGGAATATGGACTGACACTTGCGTCCTTCGACGTCTTGGCCAACTTGCGCCGCTCTGGCCCACCGCACCGGAAGACTGCCGGGGAACTGGCGACCTCCTCCATGCTCACGACCGGTGGTATTACTTTCCGGTTGGACAGGATGGAGGAGCAGAACCTCATCGAGAGAGTTCGGACGCGCGAAGACCGCCGCGTTGTCTACGCCCAGTTGACCGCTCATGGCAAGACTGTCATTGATGAGGCATTTGGAAGGCATTTGGACAAGCAGCGTCAGATGTTGAGCGGTCTGACAGAATCGGAGCTCGAACAACTCGCAGCGCTGCTCAAGAAGGCAGAGGCATCTGTGGTCGAGTTTGATGTCAAGGCGGCGGAAGCGGTTGGCCAAGGCTCCTGAAACCTTCCATCTTCTTCGCGCGATTCCTGGGTTGTGTAGGTGGCGTTCCCGGCTACCCGGTCTGATCTAGGGGAACAGCATCGCGAAGAACAGTGTTCAAGGGCGCACGGCGTAACTGGCTCTTACCCTGCGGGGTTCCTGGCACACTCCTGACCGGAAGGAAGGACCCCCGGATGTATCGAACAGGTCCTTGTGGTCCTTGCGACGCTCTGTGGCTCGAGGAGTGCACTCATATCAGTCCGCCGCGGCTACCGATAATGGATTCCAGGGATCGTAGTACGGCGAACGGCACTATGCCGCTCGTCCTGGGATTGTCCTCAGAGGGCTTGTTGCGGATTTCGAATCGGTATTCTCCCA
The DNA here is from genome assembly GCF_030944625.1 of Arthrobacter sp. SLBN-112. Classification (NCBI taxonomy): domain Bacteria; kingdom Bacillati; phylum Actinomycetota; class Actinomycetes; order Micrococcales; family Micrococcaceae; genus Arthrobacter; species Arthrobacter sp. SLBN-112. The sequence continues at coordinate 3,252,644 of NZ_JAUSXY010000001.1, read as the reverse complement.
GGTCTCCAGAGGCTTCAATGACGTGGCTGGTCAGTTCCGCTGCCGGGTCTGCCCGCACACGGACGGTCACAGCGTCCCAGTTGTTCACGGCGATGGCAACGGCTGCGCCAGCGTTTAGGGACTTAGGGAACAACAGAGCGGCATCAGCGGCCGATCCCTCATAAACGTCCAGTGGCCCACGAGCATTGCGTATCTTCTCAAGCAAAGCCTCGTTCATCCAGGGCTGGACAAGGGAGTCTGGCAGCTTCGTCGTCGTAATCGTGACTTTGTCATAGCCTTCCGCCCGGGCGCCGGAGGACAAAAGGTCAAGACCGCCGATTGCGCCGGATGTCAGGAAGAGTCGGCCTGGTCGGGCGGCGTGGAGCTGCTTTGCGAATTCTCTATCTGCCAAGGCGCCAATAGAGGTCACGAGCAGGTCAACACCTGCACGCAGCACATCTTCAGCGTGCTCGACGAGTGCTTCCTGTCCTGCACATTCGATCAGTAAATCGCAGCATTCCAGCGCCTCCGCCAGGTCCAACTGCTTCACCGGAACATTAGTGAGCAGGCTGCGGGAAATGATACCTTCCAGGGCAGCCCCTGCGACGTGTCCCGAAGCAATCCCAGCAACGACCGGTACTCCGATGGCGCCGTAGCCGATTACTCCGACCCGCCGGGTGTGTGCTGACTTCATATTTTCCTTCGAGTCTTGATTGAGTAATTGCTTCCTCTCGTGGCAGACGGGTTCACGAAGCGCAGCGAGAAAAGAGTTCCCGTCACACTCGATGGCGCTTGTGCCCAGCCGAATACCACTAGGAATTACCGACGATTGCACGCGCTGTTCCGCCCTTGGGGAGGAAGTTTCGTTTCCCTCCGAAAGTCGGATTGCTGATGACAGTCCGACTTTCGGAGGATTAGAACTGGAATAGTGATGTCCACCACCCGGTATATCAATGCACCTGCCGACGATCCCGCGGATGGGCAGCCCGGATAACGCCTTTGTGTTTCGATTTCCACCGTTGGCCTATCTGCGACGAGCCAGCTATCGTTCACCAGGTGGGGCACGGAAAGTCGCCCGAAGGTTCCCGCTCTGGCGTTGCAGACCAGCGCCTTATCGCAGATGCCGGCAGGCTTCGGCAAGTTCATTTGATCCGGCCGAAGGTTTCTCGCCACTGAACATAGGAATCACTTCCGCAGCGGGGAGTCGTGGATTACAGCCCTTCACCCCTGAGGATGGCAGCCTGCTTTTCTGCGTCGGCTTCGTAGACGCGCCTGATCCGCGCGACGCCGAGGTCGTGCTGGTAGAGGTGTTCGTCTTTGTCAGCATCGGCGGCAAGTGCTTCGAGGACTTCGCGGTCCTGTTCCAGGACTGCCCAGTGCTTTTCTTCAAGGGTCGTCTTGTACATGAACCGCCAGACGTCGCGCTCCCAGTCCGATACGGTGCGGGTGCGCCAGTGGAAAATGGCCGAGTTGTTTGCATCAATGGGAGTGGCCATACCGACGATGCCGAAAGTCCCGCCGGGTCCTGCGGATTCGGCATACGGGATTTCCAAATCGACGTAGTCCATGGCCTCGCGGCAGTATTCGACCCAGTCAAAGTTCACGCCGCGCTGGTCCGTCTTCTCAAAGAAGAAGCCTCGGTCAGTTTCGCGGATTCGGAAGCGGGCGCTGGTGTCTCCACCGAACATGGAATGTGAGTCGCGGTGGAGGAACGCACCGTGCATCGGATCCAGGACGTTGTCCATGTAGAAGCGCCAGGGCCCCTTCCACTCCGCGTAGTTCGCGAACCAGGAAACCTCTGGATTGGCTAAGCGGTCCGGCAGCTTGAACTCCGTTACCTCAGAGTCGGCTGTCAGGGGCATGAACGCGAAAATGGTATCGGCTGCTTCAGCAACTGCCAGCGACGTGGTGACCGTTCGGCCCTCGAGGGCACATCCGGGCATGCCGGGAACGGACACTACCATACCGTCTCCATCGACCTGGACTCCGTGATATTTGCAGGCGACACGGTCTCCGAGGTGCTGACCAACGGAGAGGGGGGCACTGCGGTGGGGGCAGCGGTCCTCGAGCATCCGGATGCGTCCGGTGGCGTCGCGGAACAGCAGCCAGTCCACGCCCAGGCGCCTAACCTTGACCATGTCCCCAACGCCGACGAAGCGGGAGGGATAGATGGGGTACCAGCGGTCCCGCAGCCCCATGGCTGCCAGTTCTTTGGCATCGACTTCGTGGCGGACGCCGACCACGTTTTTCGTCTTGCTCTTCCAGGTGGTCGGACGAACGGTTTGCGTTGTAGTTGTCATTTCTTATTCTCCCAGTCGTCGCATTTCGGCGCGGAAACGGGCTTCGTCCCACGGTTTGCCATCCGGAGCATTGAGACCAAGACTGTTCAGACCTGTAACCACCCCTGGCAAATCTTTTGTGCCGCCGCCGAAGACCTCGCTCAGTGCCCCGGCAAGTTTCTTCTCGTAGGGAGTTGCGGGCCTGGTGAGGGCCTGATTCGGTTCTAGGTACTGTTCAGGCACGGAAGTCCTCCTCTGGTTCGGCGAAGGTGTGTAGGCCTTCGGCGATGTTCATGAATGATGTGGCCCACTCGTTGAAAGAGTCGGCCCGTGTTCGGTGTGCGGGGACGGCGGTGTTTTCGATGATGACGAAGACGCCGTTGTCGATTCCTCCGGCAATGCTTTGCGGCTCGGCAATGTCGGTGTATGCCTGCGGCACCGCGGCGATGACCAGCGATGGTGCCTGAACGAGCCGGAGCGAATGTGCATAGCCCTCGATGGAGGTGTCCACCTCCGGGTCTGCAAGAATCAGGCTCTTGACCAGCTCGGGATAACGGCCGGCGAGCACGATGGTGGCGTAGGCGGCCCGTCCGGAGGCCACCAGGTGCACGGGAGTGACCCCGCCGTCCTGGACTGCTGCCGCAGCACCTGAGACCCACTGTTCAAGCTGGTCTTCGGTGACGGTGGCACCGAGAAAGGCGCCGTCGAAGTTTTCCCAGGTTTGTGCATCGTAGGCAGCGACCTGCCGGCTGTACCATTCCATGGCTCCGGTGCCGTTGTGAAGGCAGACGACACGGTGCCGGACTTGCCCTGTGTCCGGTGGTGGGCTGTCCAAAGTCAGTGGTTCTGTCAGTGCCATTTTTTCCTCGTCCCTCTAGTGGTTCCGGCTGGGGATATGCACCGGCGGCACGAACGGTCCCGGCGCAGGGTCCAGGGCTGTGACGTCGATTTCGATGACGGCCGGTCCCCGGACTGCCAACGCTTCTGCCAGTGCCTGATCAAATTGTCCGGAGCCGCGGACCCGCCAGAACGGCAGGCGCAGTGATTGGGCCAGCAGGTCAAAGTCCGGAGTGTAAAGATCCACGCCAGCTTGGGCGAAGCCGTTAGCCTTTTGCATGTTCCGGAGGACTCCGTAGCCGCTGTCGTTGAAGACCAGCACTACACACCAGGCGCCCGAGCCTCCAAGTGAGGCGAGCTCACCGAGGTGGACCGCCAGTCCGCCGTCACCGACAATCACGACGGTAGGGATCCCAGGCCGGGCGCAGGCGGCGCCGATGCCCATCGCAAGTCCCTGGCCGATGCCACCGCCGAGCGGGAAGATGTTGGTTTCCCGCGAGTAGATTTCGAGCAGGCGGTTGCCCCATTGGCTGGAGGGGATGGTTACGTCGCGGGCGATTACTGATTCGCGATCAAGCCGCCGACGAAGGCTTTCGCAGATTTCGGCGTACCCGCCGATGTATTCGGTCAGGGCTGCCCTGACGTTGCACCGGGTCGCGCGTACCCGCTCGGTCCAGCCAGCCTCGACGCCGGGGGCGGGAAGTTTTGCGATGATCTGCTCGAGCAGGACCCGGGAATCACCTTCCAGCCCGACATCGGCCGGGTAGACCCGGCCGATGGCTGCAGGATCGATGTCTAGCTGGATGTGCGTGCCGGGCAGGGCCATGGAGTAGTGCTTTGTTTCATTTGAACGGAAGTGTGTTCCAACACTGAGCAGCACGTCCGCGTCCGCCAGGAGCGCCGCGGCCTCGGGGGTGGTAGCGAAGTTGCCGATCACCTGGTCATCATCTTCAGGCACAACGCCTCTGCCGGAATTGCTGGTCAGCAACCCGGCGCCGAGGCGGTGCAGCAGCTCAGTCAGGGCTGTACCGGCACCGGCGGCTCCCCCGCCTGCCCAGATGAGGGGCATCTTGGCCTGGGAGAGGAGTTCAACGGCCTTGGCCACAGATTCCTCGTCGATGGAGGTTTCAGGCTGGCTGGGGGAGTCCACCGGGCGCTGTTCCTCGGGCAGGGCCAGGTACTGCAGGTCGATGGGCCATTCCAGGCTGGCCGGTGTATGGGGGGCGGTCATCAGGTGCGAAATGGCTTCTTCCAAATCTGCTTCGGCATCTTTGGCGTTGAAGATGGTCCGTGCGTAGCCCGATACGGCGTGAAGCATCTGCAGCTGTCGTGGGACCTCGTGGATCACTCCGCGGTTGCTTCCGAGGAATTCACTGTCGATTTGGCCGGTGATGTGCAGCACGCGGCTGCCTGCGGTCAGCGCCTCCACCATGGACCCGGCAGCGTTGCCGGCGCCTGTTCCGGTGCTGGTGAGGGCGACGCCGAACTTGCCCGAAGCGCGCGCGTAGGCGTCCGCCGCGTTTACTGCCGCGGCTTCGTGGCGGACGGCGACGAAGTTCAGTTCCCGGTCCACGGCCTCGATGAGGGGAAGGTTGTGGATACTGATCACCCCGAACGCGGTGTCAATGCCGTGCCTGCGCATTACCCGGACGAGGATGTCACCGCCGGTTGGGTTTTGGGGCATTTTCGTTCCTTGTTCCATGGACATGTCATATCTCTTTCGTAGATCAGGGCCGGGTATGCCGTTGAGCGTGAGCCCGATGGCAGGTGCCTTACACATAGCGGCCAACGCCGCCGCCGACGTCGATCGTGGCTCCTGTGGTGTAGCCGCTTAGCGGGGACAGAAGGGTAAGAATGTGGAAGGCGACTTCTTCGGCTGTGCCGAAGCGGCCCAGCTTTACCCCCCGGTCCTTGGTGATCTCGGCGGTCCACTCCGTGAAGTCCAGGCCGCTGCCTGACTGCTCGAATCGCCGGCGCCACTGGCCGGTATCGACCAGTCCAAGCAGCACCGAGTTGACCCTGGTACCGTCCGCGGCGAGATCTTCAGCCAATGAGTGGCTCAGGTTCAACAACCCGGCGCGCGCGGCTGAAGTAGCGGCCAGGCGCAGCTCAGGTTGGCGGGACAGGATCGCATTGACGTTGACCACTGAGCCGTGCGGCGACGCGGCCAGGGCAGCCCGCGCCGAGCGTACGATGTTCAACACCCCGAAAATCTTGAGGTCGAATTCTTCGCGGAACTGCTCGTCGGACGTCTCATCCAAGGTAGCCATGAGCGAGCGGCCGGCGTTGCACACCAGCCCGTCAACAGCCCCGAAGCTTTCCAAGGTCGCCGCAACGAACGCGTCGGTGGCTTTGCGGTCGGTCACGTCGCAGGTGGCCAGGTAGATGGAGTTTTTGTCAGCCCACGCAAACTGATCGAAAGCTGCCGCGAGGCGCCCGGCATCACGGGCGCAGGCAGCTACCTTTGCGCCTTCTGCAAGCAGGTAACGGGCGGTAGCCAGGCCGACGCCGGAACTCGCTCCCGTCACAACGACGGTGCGGTCCTTTAATTGCAGATCCATCTGGTGGTCTCCTTGATCATCAGCCGGAACCCGGCGTCCTGGGGTATTTTTCGGGAATGGGGGATGTCGTGGGTGGTGTTAGCTGACTCAGTGCCCCATGACAAAGCCGCCGTCAACGATGATGTTCTGACCGGTGATGAACGCGGCCGCGTCCGAGAGCAGGAACTGGACGACGCTCGAGACATCCTCGGGCACCTGGTCCCTTTCCAATACCCTTGTCTCTTCGTAGAGCCGGTAGCGGGAAGCCGGTACGGACTCGGTTGCCTCGACTCTGGTAAGGCCCGGGGAAACGGCATTTACACGGACCCCGGCTGCTCCCGCATCCCGGGCCATGGTCCGGGTCATTGCCAGGACCGCGCCTTTGGAGCTGACATAGTGGACCAGCCGCGGCGAACCGTACAGCGCGGCGTCGGAAGCGACATTAACGATGGCGCTCGTCTGCTTTTGGGCCAGCTGCGGATAGAGGTGCTTGCTCACCAGCCAGGTACCGAAGGTGTTCACCGTCATGACCCGCTGGAAGAAGTCCTCTTCAAGGTCCCAGAAGGTGTCCCCGCCAACGCCGTCGGCAAGAGCTGCATTGTTGACCAAGCCATCTGCCCCGCCTAGTTCCCGGACGGCATCGGCCAAAGCCGCAACGGAGTCCTTATCCGCGATATCGGTGATGATTGCCGTGGCATCAAACCCGCGTTCGCGCAGCCTATCTGCTGCACCTTCCGCGAGTTCAGCGTTTTTCTCAGCGATGACAATGCGGTCACCTCCGGCTGCCAGCCGTTCAGCGATACTGAATCCCAGACCACGTCCAGAGCCGGTTACTACGATCAGCCGTGTCATGAAAGCCTCTTCCAAAACTCGAGAATCGACGACGCCATCTCTGCCGGCTTCTCCTGCACTGCGGCATGGCCTGCACGGGGAATGATCTTGAAAGAAGCGTCTGTTATGGATTTGGCGAGAATCCGGGATTCAGCCACACCGGTGACTACATCGTCTTCGCCGACCAAAACCAGTGATGGTACCTGCAGGGACGACAGCACATTCGATGTGTCGGTAGCTGCCATCATGGCCGCTGCCGCTGTGTAACCGGGCAACCGGACCTCGGCCATCCCGGACCTGACGGCCGCGGCTTTCGCAGCGTCCGCTGCCGGCGAGACCAGCCTGGACGCGCGCCGGTCGGCAAACGCTTCTGGCCCCAGTTCAGCCAATTCCGGGACGCGAGCCAGCATCCGTTCCACCGACTCACCGGTAACGGCCGAGCCCCGGGTGCTGTCCGCCAGCACCAGGGAGCGGACAGCACCCGGTTCCTGCGCTGCCGCTTTGGTGGCGATAACTCCTCCCCACGAGGTCCCAATCAGGTGTGCGGGACCAAGGGCGAGGGAAGCCAAAATCTGCCGGACGAGCCCGGGATAGTCGACCGGACCCGGTGGATCCGCGGACTCCCCGTACCCTGGGGCATCCCAGCAGAACGTACGGTAGCCGGCCTCACTGAGAAGCTGTGCCAGCGCCCCGCAGGATGAGGCGTTACCCCCGATGCCGTGCATCAGGAAAACAGGCGCTCCTTCACCACGGACGACCAGGGATACGCCGTGGAGGGAAATACGGCTGCCCAAGCTTCCGGTGGCGGGAGCTGCCTCAGTGGGCAGCTGCATGACTTACCGCATCTGCCGACGGAACAGTGAAGTAGTCCGCGCTGCCCGGGACGACGCGGGAGCGGTAACCGTCATCGGGGATTCCGGCCATGGCAGTGCGAACGTTGACCGTCGGCGGCCCGGCGGTTCCCCACTGGTCCGAAAGTTCCGGGGTCCGCTTCCATGTACGGCACAGCCAGCTGTCCTCATCAACCTGCGCAACTTCCGAGGTGTACTCGCAAACCAGGCCTGCAGGGTCGGTGAAGTAGGAGAAGGTGTTATCCCCGGGACCGTGGCGTCCCGGTCCCCACTGGGGGGCGATACCGTGGATTTTGAGGGACCCGATACCGCGCATGAAGTGGTCGATGCTCTGCATTTCGTAGGCCACGTGGTTGACTGCTGTCCACGGGGCCTGGTTGAAGGCGATGACATGGTGCTCAGAATTGCACCGCAGGAAGGACATCTGGTGCTCGGACCAGTCCGAGACCCGCATGCCCAGGACCTGCGTGTAGAAGGCGGTAGCCCGGTCAATGTCGATCGTATTCAGCACGACGTGGGCAATTTTTCGAGGGATTGCCCGGCGCCCGGATGGCTCCTGACTGACGACCGCGTGAACGTCAGCGGACAGCTCTACGAGCCTTCCCTCGGGGTCAACCAACTGCAGGCCGTATCCGCCGGCAGCGTCGTCCAGGGGTCCGGGTTCACGGAAGAGGGGAATACCCAGAGCAGCGAGCTTAAGGGCTGCCTGGTCCACCTCCTGGGGCGTGGCGAGAGCGAAGGCGACGCCCCCAAGCGCGTTCTGCTGGCCCTTTTCCAGCTTTAGAATGTGGTGCTCGGAGCCGGTTCCGCGGAGCCAGAAGCGGTCGCTGTCCTCCTCGACGGTAGAAAGGCCCCAGACCTCGTGGTAAAAATCCTTGGCACGTGCCGTTTCCGGTACCTTCAAGGACACCGAGCGAAGGGCTCGCAATTTACAGACAGGCTCTGCTGCGAAGAAATTCATGGGGCTACCTTCTTACTTTTCGATGGTTTAGAGATCAAGAATCAGTTCGGCCGAACGGCAACGCGAGACGCATACGAACATGGATTTGTTTGCGGCCTGCTCGGCCTGGGTGAGGAGAAAGTCACGGTGCTCCACGTCGCCGCTGATGACGCGTGTTTCGCAGGTACCGCAGATTCCTTCAGCGCAGGAGCTGGGAACGTCGATGCCTGCGTTGTTGAGGGCATCAAGCACGGATACGTCAGCCCCGACGGGGATGCGTTGGCCGGTGCTGTTGCATACCACGTCAAATGCTGATTCGCTCTCCACCGGGACAGCAACTTTTTCCGGTGCCTTGAACCGCTCGATTCGAAGCTGCGCTTCGTCCTGCATGGCCCCGGCAACGGCTTTCAGCAGCGGTTCCGGACCGCAGGCGTAAACCAATGCATCCGGGCTCAGTGTTCCGACAGCGGCGGCCAGGTCAGGGTAGCTGCCGTTGGCTTCGTCGTCGGCGTGGATGGTGATCCGGTCCTGGTGCAGGGTGTCGATCTCGGGAAGAAAGGCCATGCTGGAGCGGGACCGGCCGGTGTAGAGCAGTGACCACTCCGCGCCTGCTGCATGGAGTTTGCGCGCCATGGAGATGATCGGGGTGATGCCGATTCCGCCGGCTACCAGGACGTAGCGTCCTGCGTCTTCGAGCGCGAAGTTATTACGCGGGCCTTCTACCGTGATGAGCGCGCCCACCGGTAGGCCGTCATGGACGTGTTGGCTGCCGCCGCGTGAGTCGGGGGCCCGGAGCACGGCTACTGTCCAGCTGGTCGAATCCAGTGGATCGGAGCAGAGCGAGTACTCGCGTATGAGCCCGTTGGGCAGGTGAAGGCTCAGGTGGGCACCGGGCTGCCATTGGGGCAGAGGTGCTCCGGAGGGGTCAGCGAAGGTAACGCTGGTTACCCCGTCTGATTCAAACTTTTTTTGCTGGACCCTCAGGGTCCGTGCCGTGGGGTCCCCGGTTGCTACCTGGCCGGTGGCGGGATTCTGCCGGGGTGAGTTTTCCGGTCCCCGTGTGTTCAAAGTGACGGTAGTCATGGTTCACTCCTGGCCCCGGTGGGCAATGGCTTCAATTTCCACCGTGGCACCGTAGGGCAGCGCAGAAACTTCAACGAAGGTCCTGGCCGGCCGGGGTGCGGTGAAGAGCTGCTCATAGTGGCTGTTGGCCTCTTCGCGCAGGGTCAGGTCCGTGACGAAGTAAGTGGTCTTGACGATGTCCTGCATCGACATGCCGATGGTCGCCAACCGTTCCGAGAGCCTGGTTGTAGCGGCCTCGATGGCCTCTGTTCGGCCACTGACGGGGACGTAGTTTTCATCAACGGACAACGCCCCGGACACGAAGCCGAAACCCCCGGCCTGGTACGCCGGACTGTAGGGGTGAGCACTCACTGACTTGCCTTTCGTGGGGGATGGATTGGAATATGCTGCGGATTTCATGCGCCGGCCCAAGGCAAGGGTGCGCCGGAAAGATCGACGTATATGCTCTTTTGGCGCATGTAGGAGCGGATACCGTCCCGGCCTTTTTCGGTGCCGAGACCGCTTTCTTTGATTCCGCTGAAGGGGGTGGCGATGCTGAATTGCTTGTACGTGTTGATCCAGACGGTGCCCGCAGCAACCGCCCGCGCAATGCGCCAGGCACGCCGATAGTCCGCTGTCCAGATGCCGCAGGCCAGACCAAACACACTGTCGTTAGCCTGGGCCAGCAGGTCTGTTTCATCGTCAAAGGGAAGAACCACAGCCACGGGACCGAAGATCTCCTCCTGGCAAATCAGGTCGGAGTTGGCCACGCCGGCAATGATGGTGGGCAGGTAGTATGCGCCCTGCTGCAGCTCCGGCTCCGCGGGCCGTGCGCCCCCGCACAGGATTTGTGCTCCGGCGGCCCGCGCATCTTCAACCATTTTTTCAACGGAGTCCCTGTGGGCGTGGGCAACAAGAGGTGCCACCTGTGTGCCCGGGTCGGTTCCTGGCCCCACCCGCAGGGCTTTGGCTCCTTTGATTATGCGTGCCAGCACGGTGTCATAGATGGCCCGCTGGATGAATACCCGCGAGCCGGCAATGCAGCTCTGACCGCTGGAGGAAAAGATTCCGTAAAGCACCCCGGCAACGGCTTGCTCAATGTCGGCGTCCGAAAAAACGATGGTTGGTGATTTTCCGCCCAGTTCCAGCGTGATTGGCATGATTTTCTCGGCTGCGATGCGGCCCAGCTGCCGCCCGGTCGAGGTGCCGCCGGTGAAGGAAACCTTGCCCACATCCCTGTGCCGTACCAAAGCGTCCCCGACCGTCCTTCCCGGGCCCGGAAGCACTGAAAGCAAGCCCGACGGCAGCCCAGCCTCGTCACAGATCCTTGCCAGCAGCAGTGACACCCAGGGTGCCCAGACCGGCGGTTTGATGATGACGGCGTTGCCGGCGGCAAGGGCCGGTGCAACCTTTTGCGCGTCACTGGCAATAGGGGAATTCCACGGCGTAATGGCAGCCACAACACCGATGTGTTCATAGGTGGAGATGCTCAGGTAGTCACCCCGTGGCGGGGTCAGCGCATCCTCCATGGTCTCAAGGGCTGCTGCGGTGAAACGGAACGTGGCCGCGGCGCTCATGGCCAACGCCCGGGTCTCCTTGAGCGTTTTGCCGGTGTCCTGGGTTTGAAGAACAGCGATGCGGTCAGCATCGGCTTCGATAGCCGATCCGATCCTGTGTAAAACAGCGGCACGTTCGTGCGGCAGCTTACGCGCCCATCCGGACTCTTCGACGGCCGCCAGACCGGCCGAGACCGCGACGTCAACATCGTCAACGGTGGCGCCGTGGAGCGTCGCGAAGACCTCAGAAGTTGCAGGATTGACAGATTCGATCAGTGCGCCCGCGCCCCGGGCCCAGACCCCGCCGACATAGATTTCATCCAGCGTGTCCATGCCGGGATCAAAGCTGCGCAAGGGGATAAACCTTTCGGAATATGCTCCGGAAGGCCGTTCCACGACGCCTGCGCTGTTCTGCCTTGTCATCCTTGGTCCACCAATCTTTTTAGTCACTCAGGTTGCCGCCGACTTGGTTCGCGGCTGTCCCCGTTATTCCGGAAGCGACCGGAATGTGAACTAGGTCATGTCCAAGATATAACAGTACTAAGATACTTTGTGTCAAGGCAGTGGGGTCTTGATCTTTAAGGGCTAAGGAGATAGAACTAACACAGTGCCATGATCTTCACCACACCTGAGCACCTCGCCAGCTTCCCGCCCATGGTGGCCGGGTTGACTGGAAGAGAGCACGTGTCGTGCGTGAACGGAGAAACCGCCATGACCTAGCAGCCGGCGCCCACGCCTGGGCCTCGTCTACGGCCTGGACCCGAGAACCGTCCAAGGGCGGATGGCATGCCCCCGCTTCGAGGCTGTACTCGAAGCCATCACAACCTTAAGGATGTCCAATGGACACAATGAGCGACCCCCAAAAGCAGGACGCCGCCAAACCCAACTGGTGGGTGCTTTGTCTCGCCTGCGCCGCTGTAGTGCTCGATGGATACGACACGGTAGCGTTGGGCTTGTCCATACCGGCGATCGCCAAGGACTGGGGTGTTCAAGCCTCGGAGTTTACTGCTGCCCTCGCACTGACCAGTGCTGGGGTCGCTCTGGGGTATCTGGCCGTGGGGCGACTCGTGGCCAAGTTGGGCACTAGAAACGTCATTGTCTCGGCGGTCGTGGTGTTCACCCTGGGTTCGTTGCTGACAGCATGGTCCGGTTCGATTATGGAGCTGACGATCCTCCGTTTCGTGACCGGCCTGGGACTGGGTGCCGTGTTGCCCGCCGCTGTCTCACATGCGACGGCAGTCAATCCCCGTCGTTGGCGTCAATCAATCGCGGTAGCCGTAATGACGGGCATCTCGCTCGGGGCTCTCATCGCTGGGCTGGCCGGGAGCGGTATCGTGGCCGCGTTCGGCTGGCAATGGGTGTTCATTATTGGAGCTGTTTCTTCTACTGTACTTCTGCCGTTTCTGTGGTTCGGACTGTCCGATAACCGCGTATCGAATGCGCTCATGGACGCCGCCGAGGCCAAGCACCATGCGTCGGTTGCACGCCTGTTCGATCCTTCCGTGCGGAGCAGAACCCTCCTCCTGTGGGCTTTTTCGTTCCTCATCTTTTCCGTGTTCTACGTGTTCTCGTCGTGGTTGCCTACGCTGCTTACCAGCTACGGCTTCAGTACCGGTCTCGCGCCGCTGGGGTCGGCGGCGCTGGGCATAGGAAGCATCATCGGTGCTTGCGTACTAATCCTCGGATCTCGTCGATTCCGGATGACGTCCGTCCTGGCTGGAACCTCGGCGGTAGCGATCGTCTTCCTTGTCACCTCTGCATTCCTCGGCCCGGACAAAGCGCTGCTGCTGCTGGTCTTCGGTGGCGTCGGACTCGGGCTTCAGGCCGGCATGATCGGCCAGGCGGCGGTCGCCGTGACGCTGTACCCCCAAGCAACGGTCACCGCCGGCATCGGGTGGGCGGCTTCACTGGGCCGACTCGGATCGGTTGTCGGCCCGATCTTCGGCGGCGTCCTCATCGGACTCGGCGTCGATACCAGCATCATCGTTCTCGCAGTGTGCGTGCCCGTGATCATCGCTCTGGTGTTGGTGCTCATGCTAGGACGGATCACAGCAGCCAAAACGCGGATTCCGATGTCACCACACCTGGCGAAATCACCCCTCACCGCGCCGCCGCGGACCTAAGTAGGCCCGGTTCCGCACTGCCCCTTCGACAATGACCCGAAGGGGTCGTGCGGGTCTATACATGGGTTGAAACTTCATTTCTCGTGCCGCCCAGTGGAAGGCTTCCAAGTTTCTTCTAGGCAAGGAAGAAGTCCGTCCGATCAGACGCGGATTAGCAGAGGCGAGTATTTGCCAACTGTCGCGACTATTCTCGCGCCATCCCCGCCCGCTGTATCCGACAGGGCATCGGGCGGCATCTCCGGACCTGCACCGCCGCGACGTGCAGTCGCTTCCGGCCGTCGTCCATCACCATGCAACCGAGACTGGCGTCCCCAGTTGCCTGGCCTTGCACGCCTCGATGAACTTCTGGCCGTCCTTGTCCTAAAGCCACAGCGTGAACCTCTGGGGCCAGACCCAGTGCCTATCTCTACTACTGATCCGCCCGACAGCACTTATCTGGCTTGGGCTACGGTCGCCCGGTTCCACTCATTGACGGCAACAAACGGACGGCGTGGACGCTCATGGTGCTGTTGCTGTGGATTAACGGTTACCGGCATGGCTTCACCACGGATGAAGGCTTCGACCTCGTCGTCGGAGTCGCCGCGGGCACTATCGATTTGTTGGACCCTGCCGCGCAGATTTCGGAACATCTGGTGCCCCGATAGTCCTTTACGCCCCCGAAAGGGCGTGTGGACAATGATGCTCCTATTGTTGTCAACGGGCGCGCGGCCACGCGCTGCGGAGGTTACCGCGGCCGGCAGTTCCGGCCTCAAGGGTCGCTCTTTTGCGATCGCTGCGCGACGGCCTGCGGCCGCCCTTGACCCCGGGGCTTGCACCGGCCATGGTCAGGCGGGCAGCATGCGGGCCAAACCCGGGATCCGGCATGTGTATGGTTGCCGGGGTTTGGCAGTTGAGCCAGGTTTCGTAGCGTTGGTGGAAGTCGTTGTCGTGGGTGAGTCCGCGTTCGAGGCGGGACAGTGCGGTGGGCCAGACGTGGAGGGCGTCGGCGGCCTGTTGAAGGGTCAGCCGTTTGGCGGTACGTGTTGTCCGGAGGGTTCCAGTATCCGGGGCGGGGGATGGGTGGAGGAGTTGGCCGTAGATTTCCCGGGCGACGTAGCGTTTGAGGCAGCGCATGATTTCCTTGGTGCTTTTGCCTTCTTGGCGTCGTCTGGCCACATAGTCCCTGGTCCTGCTGTCGTGCCTCATCCGCACGAGCACCACGCGGTGGATTGCTTTGTTGGCCTGCCGGTCGCCGCCGCGGCTGAGCCGATGCCGGGAGGTCTTTCCCGATGATGCGGGGACCGGGGCGACGCCGACCAGGGCTGCGAACTTCGCTTCGGAGTTCACGCGTTCGGGGTTGTCTCCCACCGTTACGAGGAGCTGGCTGGCGACGTCGGTGCCCACGCCCTGTAAATCGCGGAGCATCGGTGCGTGAAGGGCGAGGATGGCGTCGAGTTCGGCGTCGATCAGTGCCAGTTCCTGGTGCAGGTGCCGGTAGCGGACGGCGAGGCGTTTGAGCACGGTCGCGGTGCTGGTCAGCGGCTCGGAGGCCGGTCCTGAGGGCCGGGTCTTTTCCAGTGCAGCCATCAAGGCGGGACTGGTCATGGCCCGGTACCTGGCGCGGATCGTTTCCGGGGCGGTCACCAGGATGGCCTTGACCTGGGCCATCACGGCGACCCGGGCGCGCATTGCGGTGGCGCGCTCGGCGCGCAGCACCCGCAATGATTCCACTGCTCCGTCCCGGGATTTCGGGGTGGCGCCGGCGCGGCCGGACAATACCGATTCGGCAGCCTGATAGGCGTCGAGCGGGTCGGATTTTCCCTGCAGCCGGCGGGCCTGCCGGTTCGGGCGCATAACCTCCACGACGTGAATGCCCTCGCGGACGAGTACGCGGGAGAGTTCTGCCCCGTAGCTGCCGGTCCCTTCCACGCCGACAGCAAGGACCGGACCGAACTCCGCGATGAACTCGATGATGCGCCGGTAGCCGGACCCCGCCGTGAGGAATTCCCTGTCGGCCAGGTGCCGGCCGGTGTCGGTGATGAGGGCGACGTGGTGGGTATCGGAGTGGGTGTCGATCCCGGCGATGACTTTCAGCTGTTCGTTTGTCATGATGAAAACTGCCCTGGCCTTTCCGTTGCATGCGATGAGAAAGGGGCACGCTTCGGCCGGGTGGGCAGACAAGACAGTAATGGGACTCTTCGGAACAGGCTCCTATAAGGTCATGTCCACCTGGCCGCCGCGTTTACTGCGGGTTGTGTCGCGGCGGACAGATCAATGTCAAGACAAACCCTCACAGGGCGTCAGCCACACTTAGAGTCACCCCGCGACACAGCCAATTTCATCATTACTGTCCACACTTACGTCTGCTTTATGCGGGGGCCGTGAGGACGTGAGTCTGATGCCTGGTTGGGCCATAAAACCTTTCGATCACGGCTGACTCAAAAGTCGATTCTTGGAGCACAACGTGACTGCGATTTGGGGTGGTTGGTCCGATGAATGCCGGGGCTCCAGCCCCCCCCCCTACAAGTCGCTTTCGGATGCCCCTCCGCGGGTGTAAGTGGCAGTCAGGCCGGCTCTCGCCTGCTGACCGGTTGTCTCGAATCGCGAGTCTGATGCGGCGAATTCCAGTGGTGCCTGCAACACCGGACTTAGTTAGCTGGGTTCGAGACTAGCTCGGCGAGGACTTCTGCGGGCGTTCGGTAGCCGTGTCGTTTCCGTGGCCGGCGGTTGAGTTCCGCGGCGACGTTTTCGAGGATTCCGGGCCCGTGGAATGACAGGTCGGTGCTTTTCGGGAAGTACTCGCGGAGGAGCCCGTTGGTGTTTTCGTTGGTGCCGCGCTGCCAGGGCGAATGGGGGTCGCAGAAATAGATCGGCATACCGGTCGCCATCGTGATCTCCTGATGCCGGGACATCTCCGCTCCTGGATCCCAGGTCGTCGAACGGCGCAATTGCTCGGGCAGGCTATTCATCGCGGTGATCATGGCGTCGGCGACGGTGCGGGCGGTATGGTCCTCTGGCAGATGCAGCAACATCACATATCCGGTTGCGCGTTCGACAAGGGTCCCGATCGCGGATCTCGATGCCGTTGAACCGATGATTAAGCCCCTTCCCAATGGCCGGGAACGGCGCGGTCCTCGACCTCGGCCGGCCGGTCAGAGATCATCACCATCTCCTGGAACCGTTGCGGGCGAGGACCTTCCGGCCTTTGCGGGCGCCGACGCACCCGGCCGGACCGCAGCGCCGTCGCAACTTCCAGGCGCAAGGATCCGCGGCCCTGGACGTACAGGGCCTGATAGATCGTTTCGTGTGACACCTGCATCTCCGGATTCTCCGGATGCTCCACCTTGAGTCGGCCCGCGATTTGCTCCGGGCTGAACCGGTCGGTGAGCATCGTGGTGACCTGTTCCCGTAACGCTATCCCGTCCAGCTTTCGCGGCTTCGGCCTGCGGGCACGGGCCCACGTCTGTTCCTGCGCGAGCGATGGCGAATACCGGTCACTGACGCGGTTCCTCGCGATCTCCCGGCTGATTGTCGACGGAGCCCGGCCCAGGAAGGCGGCGATACGACGCACTCCATGGCCCTGGGCAAGCTGGAAGCCGATCTCTTCCCGCTCACGCAACGACAACAGCCCTGCACGGGGCACACTGAAATTCGGAAGCGGCGATGGCAACACCTTCTGATGGTCGCTCAACCACCGGTACGCAGTCGGACGCGACACCCCCGCGGCCCGCGCCGCTACGGCTACCGCCAGCCCGGCATCCATCCCTTCCCAGAACGCTAAACGAACACTCAACGGCGACCACGGCCTGCCCATCGACGGCACCCCACAGAATTCAGGGTGTTGCACTCACCATCTGAACTCGCCGCGCAGAGGTTTCGAGACCTCGCATTGGGCTGAGTCGTGTTTGGTAAGTGGTCGGGCTGTGGCCGTTCCTCGGCCTGCCGGTGATCGTCAGCATGCATTGTGAGAATGTCCGATGCCTCGATGAAGCGCCAGCTCCTAGAATGGGTGGGTGAATCTTTCGCATCTCGGCGCCCCGATCGGGCCGATGATCCGCGTGCACGGCGGGTTCGCCAACCGGATGTACCGGCTCGACACCGACCAGGGGTCGTTCGCAATAAAGGAGCTGAACCTCGTCGACCGCCGCTGGACCTCTCGCGTCGAGGACGTGTTCAGGTTCGAGCGGGCAGCCTTCGCTGCCGGCATTCCGATGCCAGAGCCAATCTCGGCCAGCCAATATACGCTCGTTCACCGATGGGTCGAAGGCGAGAAGGTGCCCGAAGCCCCGGTGCCGGCAGCGTACGCGTTTGAGGTCGGCGAGATCCTCGCTCGCATCCATGCGCTCGACGTCGCATGGACGAATGTATCGATCGAGGACCCGACGTCACAAGACTGGTCCGAGCTCGCCGCGCGGGCGACGGCAACCGGACAGCCGTGGGCCGGTGAGCTTGCCTCTCAAGTCGAGACGTTCCTCGCGATTGCCCACTTCGTCGACACCTGCGAACGGCGTGGCCCCGTCGTGCTGACCCACAGGGACATCCAACCGTGGAATCTGCTCGCTCGAGAGGGGCGGCCGGTGGTGCTCGACTGGGAGCTCTCGGGGATGCTCGATTTGTCCAGCGAACTCGGCTCGACCGCGCTGAGCCTGGCAAAGGGACCCGGCTTGGAGGACATCGAGCCCGCCATTTTCCGCTCCGTTCTCGACGGCTATGTCGCGGGAGGCGGAGTGCTGCCGCCGCCAGGTCCAAGCTGGTTTGTCTTTATGATCGGCGGCTGGTTGGGGCACACGAGGTGGAACATCCTCCGGTGCCTCGCCGGCGTCGAGACGAGCACCGGCCCTGACCTCGCGCTCTCGCACGAGTCCGTACGCAACGGTGTGCGCGGACTCCCCGACCTGTTCGGGCGACTTGGAGAGCTCGTGGCGCTGCTCTTGTGAAAGTGGCCTGCATCCGGGTGTGGCCCGGAGCGTGTTGATCGACCTGACACGGTCGCAGATCAGATCAGATCAGATCAGTGCGGCGGGCGGTGAGGACGCGCAGGTCCACGCTGATTTTGGACCAACAGACCTCCCGTTCATCCGCGATCTCCGTGATCGTGGCTATGAGTTCGAGGAGCGCGTTTTCGTCGTTCCCGACGCGTTTCGAGAGCAGCACCGTCCCTGTCTGATCGATCACGACGCAATGATGAGCTCTTTTGCCCGAGTCGATTCCTACCCAGAACCCCGGCATATTCAGTGCCCTTTGATCAGCTCCAATTCGGTTGGCCTTGTCGATAACTACGCCGGCACGTCCTTACCCAACGATCAATGATCCAGTGGCGGGAGCTTCGGCGTGTGCTGAGAACTCGGAAGCTAAGCCCGCTGGTCAAGGGGCCACTTAGTGCCCTCTGTGCTGCTGAAGGCGGCGTCGAAGCTGGTTTGGGAGGCGGGGTAGTCGTATTTTTTGAGGTTGGTGAGGGCTTCGGGGGCGCCGTGGAGGCGGTCCATGCCGGCGTCTTCCCATTCGATGCTGATGGGGCCGTTGTAGCCGATGGCGGCGAGGGCGCGGAAGGAGGTTTCCCAGGGGACGTCGCCGCGTCCGGCGGAGACGAAGTCCCAGCCGCGGCGGGGGTCGCCCCAGGGCAGGTGGGAGCCCAGGACGGTGTTGCGTCCGGTTTGGCGGAGCTTGGTGTCTTTGCAGTCCACGTGGTAGATCCGGTCTTTGAAGTCCCAGATGAAGGAGACGGGGTCGATGCCTTGCCACATCATGTGGGAGGGGTCCCAGTTCAGGCCGAATGCTTCGCGGTGGCCGATGGCTTCGAGGGTGCGGAGGGTGGTCCAGTAGTCGTAGGCGATTTCGGAGGGGTGGACTTCGTGCGCGAAGCGGACGCCTTGTTCGTCGAAGACGTCCAGGATGGGGGTCCAGCGGTCGGCGAAGTCCTGGTAGCCGGCGTCGATGACTTTTTCGGGGACGGGCGGGAACATGGCGACGTATTGCCAGATGGCGGAGCCGGTGAAGCCGACGACGGTGTCCACGCCGAGGGCTTTGGCGAGGCGGGCGGTGTGTTTCATTTCCTCGGCGGCGCGGGTGCGGACGCCTTCGGGGTCGCCGTCGCCCCAGACTTTGGAGCGGACGATGGCCTGGTGGCGGAAGTCGATGGGGTCATCGCAGACGGCCTGGCCGGTGAGGTGGTTGGAGATGGCCCAGACCTTGAGGTTGTACTTGTCCAGGATTTCGAGTTTGGCGTCGACGTAGCCGGGTTCGTCCCAGCGCCAGGCGTCCAGGTGGTCCCCGGAGACGGCGATTTCCAGTCCGTCATATCCCCAGCCGGAGGCCAGGCGCGCGACTTCTTCAAAGGGCAGGTCGGCCCACTGGCCGGTGAACAGGGTGAACGGACGGGGCATGTCAGGCTCCTTCAACCATGGCTAAAGACTTGTGGTCAACGGGGGTGAGCGCACTGTTGTTCTTGGCTGATCCTTCGACCGCGTCCAGGACGCGCTGGACGTTCAGTCCTTCTTCGAACGACGGCGAAGGCTGGGTTCCGTTCCGGACGGCCGTCAGGAAGTCGCGGATCTGGTGGGTGAAGGTGTGTTCCCAGCCGATGATGTGGCCTTGCGGCCACCACGCTTCGAGGTAGGGGTGTTCGGGTTCGTTGACCAGGATCCGGCGGAAGCCCTGCTCGCGAACGGGCAGGGTAGCGTCCAGGAACCTGAGTTCATTCAGCGACTCCAGGTTGAAGGTCAACGCGCCGTCGGTGCCGTACATCTCTATCTGAAGGCTGTTCTTCTGACCGGTCGCCACGCGGGATGCTTCGACGGAGGCGCCGATGTCTCCAGTAAGCCAGAAGGTTGCCCACGCGGCGTCGTCCACGGTGACGTCCTCCAGCCCGTCCGGGCCCGGCCGCTGGGTGACGAACGTCTTCAACACCCCGGAGGCCTCAAGGATAGTTTCCCCGGTGAGGTACTGGATCTGGTCAATGGCGTGGGAGGCGATGTCCCCGAGGGCGCCGGAGCCGGCGGTTTCCTTGCGCAGCCGCCAGGTCATGGGGGCCTGGGCGTCGGCGAGCCAGTCCTGCAGATAGGCTGCCCGGACGTGCCGGACGGTGCCCAGGCGTCCCTCCGCTATGAGCTCCTTCGCGAGGGCCAATGCCGGGACGCGGCGGTAGTTGAATCCGATCATGGACTGGATGCCACGCGCACGGGCGGCACGCGCGGCCTCGGTCATCGCTTCCGCCTCGGCGATGGTGTTGGCGAGGGGCTTTTCCACCAGGACGTGCTTTCCGGCTTCCAGCGCCGCGATGGCGATTTCGGAGTGCATCCAGCCCGGAGCGCAGATGTCCACGATATGGATGTCATCGCGTTCCAGGACCTGGCGCCAATCCGTGGCCGACTCGGCCCACCCGTACCTGGCCGCGGCCTCGGCGACCTGTTCCGGGTCCCGGCCCACGAGCATTTTCTGCTCGAGGGCCGGAACATCGAAGAAGCTGGCCACGTTCCGCCACGCATTGGAATGGGCTTTGCCCATGAACGCGTAGCCGATGGCCGCAACACCGAGGGGTTCGCATTCCGGGTGGCCATTCTGGGGGTTGGTGGGGGCAGGTGCGGAGTTCGTCATGAGTGATTCCTAGAGGGTGGCGGCCGTCGGATCCCATTCCTCGGGGAGGGCCTGGGACGTTACGGCGGAGCTGTCAACGCCTACAAAGGTGCGGGTTTCGGCGGACTCGGAAATGGAAACCAGGGTATCGACAACGTGGTAGGCGAGGGCTCCCTGGGCGCGGTGCGGGACACCGGCGCGGAGGGAGCGGGCCATGTCCAGCACGCCCATGCCCCGGCCGTTGGCCGGTCCCGTGGCGCGAATGGTTTCCGCTTCTTCGGCTCCCGCGCGCCAGAGCTTGAGGTCGCCGTCGAAGTAGTTCGGGTCAGGCAGTTCCAGGGTGCCCTCGGTGCCGGTGATCTCCACGAAACCCGTCCGGATGCGCGGGGACTCGAAGCTGTAGACGCTGTGCGACGAGGCACCCCCCTCGAACTGCAGCATCGCGGAGACGTGGGTGGGGACCTCGACGGCGAACTCCTCCCCGGCCTTGGGCCCGGAACCGACCACGCGGACGTCCTTGGCTTTTGACCCGACGGCGGCGACCTTCTGGACCGAGCCGAAAGTCTGGACCAGGGCAGTGATGTAGTACGGGCCCATGTCGAAGAGGGGGCCCGCGCCGTGGGCGAAGAGGAAGGCCGGGTTCGGGTGCCAGGACTCCGGGCCCGGTGTCTGGAACATGGTCAGGGCCGTCAACGGGGTGCCGATGTCACCGCGTTCGATGATCCGGCGGGCCGTCTGCAGGCCGGCGCCGAGGAAGGTGTCCGGTGCGCAGCCCAGGCGAATGCCCGCGGCGTCAGCCGTTTTCAGCAGCGCCAGGCCGGATTCGCGGTCCAGGGAGAACGGCTTCTCGGTCCAGACGTGCTTTCCCGCGTTGACGGCGGCGGTGGCCACCTCAACGTGCGCTGCCGGGATGGTCAGGTTGACGATGATTTCGACGTCGGGATGGTTCAGCGCCGCGTCCACGCCACCCCACCCGGGGATGCCGTATTCCTTCGCTCGGGCCTGGGCGGCTTCCTCGAACAAGTCCGCGATGACGTGGACCTTCAGGTCCGGGAACACCGTCAGGTTGTCCAGGTACGCCTTGCTGATGTTACCTGCGCCGATGACGGCAACGCCCACCGGCCCCCGGCGGGTGGAAGGGGTGGTCTGTTGCGTTGCGGTGCTCATGCGCTCATGTCCTGTGCTGGGTGGAGGTAGGCGAGGCTCTGGGCGATGCCTTCGAAGATGTCGCCGGCGTAGTCGTCGAACTCCACGACGCCCACTTCCAGGGACTTCGCGGCGCCGATGACATCCCACACGGCGATTTTGCCTTGGCCGGCTGGCTGCTGGGCTTTGGTGTCCGTAGTGCCGGGGCCGTCCTTGATGTGGATGAACTTCACACGGTCACCGAGGCGGGCGAGCAGCTCCACGGGGTCCTGGCCGCCGACGGCGGCCCAGTAGGTGTCCACTTCCAGGACCAGTTCCGGGTCCAGGAGGGACTCGAAGTACTCCAGGGCGGTGCGGCCGTCGATGATGGACTCCAGCTCCCAGGCGTGGTTGTGGTAGCCGACGCGGATGCCGTACTCGGCGCCCTTCCTGGCGGCTGCGTTGAGCGTGGCTGCGGTGGCCTGGATGTCTTCGGCTGTCTGCCAGTGCTCGGCGGGCAGGTAGGGGTC
Source organism: Arthrobacter sp. SLBN-112 (assembly GCF_030944625.1). Classification (NCBI taxonomy): domain Bacteria; kingdom Bacillati; phylum Actinomycetota; class Actinomycetes; order Micrococcales; family Micrococcaceae; genus Arthrobacter; species Arthrobacter sp. SLBN-112. The sequence continues at coordinate 3,230,440 of NZ_JAUSXY010000001.1, read as the reverse complement.
AATGACCGTGCTGATGCCCAGTTCCTTGGCGGCGGTGAAGATCCCGTCCTGGTCCTGGCTCATCAGCGGGGCGTGGCCGGAAGGGGCAGTGAGGCCGTTCTCCTTCAGAGCGGCGCCGAGCTCCTTGGCCGTGGCGACGAAGTTGTAGGGTTCAACCTGCGTGTAACCGATCTCGGCAACCCTCTTGATGGTGCCGGGAAGGTCTTCCTGCATTGCATCACGCAGGGTGTACAGCTGGATGGAATAGTGCATTCGTTTCCTTGGTAAAAGGGGGCTGGCAGGTAGGTTTGCTTGGCGGTGGCTACTTGATGCCGGTCGACGCTACGCCTTGGATGAAGAAGCGCTGCAGGGCTATGAACAGGGCAACGATTGGGGCGATGACCAGCACCGCACCTGCCAGCAGCAGGCCGTAGTCTGTTGCGTTCTGGCCGGTCGAGTACAGGGACAAAGCGACGGGCAGCGTGTATTTTTCTTCGCTTTGGGCGGCCACAAGTGGCCAGAGGAAGTTGTTCCAGGAGCCGAGGAAGGTGAGGATCCCGAGGGTTGCCAGCGGAGGCCCGCACAGGGGCATGACGATCCGGGTGAATGTCCGCAGCTCTCCGGCCCCGTCGATTCTGGCTGCCTCGATCAGGGACTCCGGTATCCCCATCATGAACTGCCGCATCAGGAAGACCCCCAGGGGCGAGACCAGGAAGGGCAGGATCAGCGCCGGGTAGGTGTTGACCAGACCCAGCTTGCTGACCATCACAAACAGTGGCACGAAGGTGACCACGCCGGGCACCATGAGGGTGACCATGATGCCCAGGAACAGGACGCGCTTGCCGGCGAAGTCCATTTTCGCCAGCGCGTACCCGACCATCGAGCAGAACAGCAGATTCCCCAGGACTGTAAACACTGCAACGAGAAGGCTGTTCATGAAGAAGCGGTCGATGTGCAGCTCAGTGAACCAGCGCACGTAGTTATCCAGGGTCGGGTCCTGCGGCCACCAGGTCACGGGGCGCCGCAGCAGTTCCCCCTGGGTTTTGAAGGACCCGAGCAGCATCCAGGCAAAGGGCAGAATCGTCGCGGCTCCGGCGAGAACAAGCGCGGCGTAAACCAAGCCCCGCTTTGCCCACTTTGGGGAGAGCTTGGGGCGAGGTGTGGACGGCCGGGCCTTGGGGCGATCCCGCAGCGGTGCGGTTTTTGTATCGATCATTGTCTACTCGCTTCAGTCTTTGGAGCGGAGGGCACGGAATTGGATCAGGCTCAGCAGCGCGATGGCCACGAACAGCACGTAACTGGCGGCCGACGCCAGCCCGTATTTGCCGAATCCGAACTGGTTGAAGGTGAAGTAACTCACCGACAGGGTGGAATCCAGAGGTCCGCCCTTGGTCATCACGAAGGGTTCTTCGAAGAACTGAAGGAAGCCTACGGAGAGCATTACCGCGCCCAACAGCAAGGTGGGCCGCAGGATGGGCAGGGTGATCCGGATAAACCTCTGCCACGCGTTCGCACCGTCAACCTGCGCCGCTTCCAGCACGTCCACGGGAACGTTCTGCAGTCCGGCCAGGAAGATAATCATCAGCGTGCCCATGTTGCGCCAGACAGCCATCATGATCATCGCCGGCATCGACCATTCGGTGCTGTTCAGCCAGTCCGGCCCGGCAACGCCGACCCAGCCCAACACGATGTTCAGAAGCCCGTCCGGTTGAAGGATGAACCTCCACACAACGGCCACAGCCACGATGCTGGTCACGACCGGGGTATAGAAGCCGACCCTGAAGGCGCTTCGGAACCGGGTGATGCCATTGTTCAGCGCCACTGCCAGGGCCAGGCCGGCGGCCATCGTCAACGGGATCCCGACGATCACGAAGTAGCCGGTGTTCAGCAGCGAGTGAAGGAACTGCTGGTTGCCGAAGAGCGCCGCGAACTGGTCCAGGCCGACGAACCCTACGCCGAGGGGATTCCGGATGTCCTTGCTGGTGAAGTCCGTGAAGGACAGCACGAAGGAGGAAAACAACGGGACCAGCATGAAGAAGCCGAAAATGAGGACGAACGGCAAGGCGAACAGCCAGGCAATAACAGACTGCCGGCGGCGTCTGGCGGCAGGGCCGCGACGCTCGGGGGCCCTGGGCGGGCGGACAGCCCGAATGCTGCCCGCCCGCCCGGTTTCAGTGGTGACCATGATTACTTGCCGGTCCCGATTTTGTCCGCGGTCGCCTGGAGCTCCTTCATCGCTTCTGCGGGGTCCATCCCGGCCTTGACGATCTTTTCCAGCTCGGAGTCCGCTGCGCCGGCGACCTCGGTCCAGGTGGAGATCGTGGGCGGGAAGTTGGTGTCCTTCAGCTGCTCACCGAACACGGCGAGTTTCTTGTCGCCTGCCAGCACGGGGTCCTTCCAGGTGCTCTCAACTGCGGGCAGGCTTCCTGAGAGCTTGTACCACTTGGCCTGCACCTCGGGCTTGGAGAACCACTCAGCCAGCTTCCAGGCTCCGTCCCGGTTTTTGGCGTCCTTGAAAACCGTCAGGTTCGATCCGCCGATGAAGGAGGTCCCGGTAACTTTCGTGGGGATCTTCGCCACCATGTACTTGTCCTCGAAACCGGGGCCGCCGGCCTTGTTGATCTGCCCGAGAAGGCCCGGTCCGGCGATCAGCACCGGAGCGGTGCCGTTGACAAAGGCCGCTTCACCGGCGCCGGCCCCCGTCTCGGGCGTCTTGTTGGCCAGTCCATCAGTAAAGAAGCTCTGGTAATACTTCAGCGCTTCGACGATTTCAGGGGTGTCGAAGGTCCACTTGGAGTTGTCCTTGGTGATGAATTCAGCGCCGTTGGACCAAAGGAACGGAAGCATGCCTTGGAAGTCCTTGACCGGCAGCTGGAAGGGTTCCTTTACGCCTGGCTGGGCCTTCAGGGCTTTCGCCATGTCAGTCAGGCCCTGCCAGGTAGTGGGGAATTCGGTATAGCCGGCTTTTTCCGCCAGATCCTTACGGAAAAAGAAGACACGGGTGTCGACGTACCACGGGACACCCACCGCTGTACCGCCGACTTCCGTCGATTTGACCGAAGCGGGCAGGAACCCTGAGGTGTCGATCTCGGCAGGCTTCGGATCGAAGGCGTCACCGAAGTCAGTCATCATCGTCGTGCCCATCTGGGCGATATCCGGTGTAGTACCTCCGGCAATGGCTGCCTGGTACTTGTTGACCGCAGCATCCCAGGGAATCGCCGTGACATTGACCTTCACGCCAGGGTTCTCCGCCTCGAAATCCTTCACGAACGCCGGAAGCAAGTCTGCTTCCCCGCCCTGTGCCCAGAGATTGATCGTGCCGGTGGCGGCCCCGGCCGAGATCGCCCTGCTGGTCGCCTCGCTCTTGGAAGCTTCACTGCCGCCGCGCCCGCAACCTGTCAGCAGTAACCCGGCAACCAGCCCGAGGGCAGCCGCCTTCCTAAGCCGGACACCTGTGTCCGTGGGGGCCTGGATCATGTTCGTTCCCTTCAATCAGGCGCCCAAGGCGCCAACAGTAGACAAGTCCCCCGATTGATGCGCTTAGATAGCTGATCGTTAGCCTCAATGCGCTTAGATCGGTGGCTGAGAGTTAATCTAAGCGCATTAGTGTGACTTTGACAACACTTTTCCCGCAATCGGCGGGTTAGTTTTCCTCTGTGCTGCAGCCGCAGCTTTCGCGCACGGCGAGCCGGACAGGCAGCTGCCTGTGTGCAGGGGCAGTGGCGGTGTCCGTCAGGGCGTCTGCAAGGATTTCGACCGCCGTGCGTCCGATCAGTTCCATCGGCTGGCGAATGGTGGTCAGGGACGGCCGGGCAAGTCGGCCCGCAACGATACCGTCAAAACCGGTGACCGCAACCCGGCCCGGGACCGGGACCCCGGCGGCCTTGAGCGTCTCCATGACGACCAAAGCTTCCTGGTCGTTGGCGCAGACGAAGCAGTCAGGGAGGGAGCCGGAGCCGAGCAGGTCCGCGACAAGCCCGGCAGTCACGGCACTCCCGCCGGGACGGCTCTCCAGAGGCTGCAAAACCTGCAGTCCGTGCGTGCTCAGTGCAGTCCTGAACCCGTTGTACCTGGCCTCTGTCTCGGCGTTGGGGATGCTGACGAACATGAATCTCCGGAACCTGTGAACGCCGATCAGGTGCTCCATCAACTGCCGGACGCCCGAGGCATTGTCTATTGTGACGTGGTGGAGCCTGCTGTCGCCGGATGGGTCGGAAAGTTCAACGACCGGGACTCGGCCAGAGATCCGACGGCTTACCTCGGTGGGAATGGTGCGGGCAAAAACGATCAGGCCGTCCACCCGGCCGGCGATGTCGGTCACTGCCCTTTCACTGCTTGCCTTGTTGCCGCCACCGATCATGAGCGCGTATCCCCGGCTGAAGCACTCCAACTCCACCCCGCGCTGAACCTCGTCCACCCATATCGGAAACAGCCGGTAATCGTCGTCGGGCTCCGAGCCAGCGGTCGCGCCGTCGCCCCCTGCCTCGGGCAGCAGATTCAAGTAGTCGAACGAAAACAGTCCAAGAGCACCCGTCCGGCCCTTGGCCAGCCCGCGGGCGCTGGCGCTGGGCACGTATCCCAGCGCTCGTGCAGCATTCAGGACCGAGTTCCTAGTCGACTCCTTGACGCGGTGAGGCTGCGTGAAAGCAAACGAAACTGTGGCGATCGAAACCCCCGCCTGCTCAGCAACGTCATACACCGTCGGACCCTTGACCATCGTTATTGCTTCCTTCCCCAGAGACTATGCGCTTAACAATAGGCTCTGAAGGAATTGAAGCCGATTCCTCCGCGCTTCTGGACTGACTGAGACTCGTGCTCCCACACGCTCAGCGCGCTGCCTGATAAGAGCGACGTGAGAGCGCTTGTGGCCCGATTTCTCCAGCTACAGGAGGGGATGAACAGGGAGAATTGGTACGCCCGGTACCCGGTTAGTCTCCATCTATGCAGCAGCCGCAGCTTTCGCGGACGGCGAGGCTGACCGGCAGTTGCCTGTGTGCGGGGGATGCCAAGGGATCCGCCAAAGCGTCTGCAAGGATTTCGACGGCGGTGCGCCCGATCAGTTCCATCGGTTGGCGAACGGTGGTTAAAGTTGGCTTCACCAAACGCCCTGCCAGGATTCCGTCGTAACCGGTGACAGCCACCTGGTTCGGGACCCGGATTCCGGCTGCCTTGAGGTTCTCCAACACCACCACGGCCTCCTGATCGTTGGCACAGACGAAACAGTCGGGAAGTGAACCGGAGTCCTGGAGCTCCGCGATCAGCTCAGCGGTTACCGCCCGGGAGTCGGGCCAGCTCTCAAGCGGGGGCTGCGCGTCCAGTCCGTGCGCGTGCAGGGCAGACCTAAACGCGTTGTACCTGACCTCAGTCTCGGCGTTCGGGATGCTGACGAACATGAATTTGCGGAACTTGTGAACGCCGATCAAGTGTTCCATCAGCTGCCGGATGCCGGAGGCATTGTCTATCGTGACACGGTGAAGTCCGCTATCGCCGGATGGGTCAGAGAGTTCAACGACTGGAATCCGAGCCGATATCCGGCGGGCGACCTCCGCCGGAATGGTATTGGGGAAAATGATCAGGCCGTCGACGCGGCCGGCGATGTCGGTCACCGCTCTTTCACCGCTCGCTTTGTTGCCGCCACCAATCATGAGCGCGTAACCACGCCTGAAGCACTCCAGTTCAACACCCCGCTGGACCTCGTCCACCCAAATCGGGAACTGCAGGAAATCATCAGGCGCACCGCCAATCGCAGTACGGTCTGTCTCCGCCTCCGGCAGGAGGTTTAGAAAGTCGAAGGAAAAGAGCCCGAGGGCTCCCGTGCGGCCCTTGGCCAGCCCGCGGGCGCTGGCACTGGGCACATACCCCAACTCGCGCGCGGCAGCCAGCACCGAATTCCTCGTCGTCTCTCTGACACGGTGAGGCTTAGAGTAAGTGAAGGAAACCGTCGCAATCGAAACCCCCGCGAGCTCCGCAACGTCATATACCGTCGGACCCTTGACCATCAATCGCTCCCTTCCCGACAGCCTGTGCACTTAACACTAAGCTGTTACAAAGCGGGAATTACCCACAACACGTCCGGCTTGACGGAGTCGCGGCGATAGCGTCAGGGACTGTAGACAAAGGTACCTCTTCAGGGTGGATAATCACCGTGTTCCGAGACGCCCCCCAATTAATTTGCGTGTCCCCGCGACTGATTGCAGCCACTGGATCGAGAAGGACTACCTTCCCTCAAGCTGCGCTCGTGTAGGTGCGCACAGGATTTCAAAACGAGGCATATTGGTTGCCTGTGTCACATTTCCAGGAAATGACCTCGCTTTCGGGGGCAGAGTAGCTACAACTTTCCGCAGCAACTCGCGAGCATGGGTCGGGGCGGCCTATTGTGCGGCCAGCGTGGTGAGTTTCAGTGAGGAAGCCGTCGCAGTCCCTTCGGAGGCGTAGATCGCCAAGCTGACGCTTTCCGGGTCCGGGAAGATCAGTTCGGTCATGGTGACCTGTCCGTCTTGCGCGAAGATCTCCACTGAGGATTGGTCCACAAAAATGCGCAGATCATATGATCCTCCCGTTGCCCGGGGATAAACGTGGCCTCGATAAGTTGCGCGGCGGTGCCGCCCGCCATAGCGTGGAGGCCTGCCTCGAGGTTGAGGCCTGTGTACGTGACACCGTGCTCGGGAGCCGTATCGGCTTCGCAGACGGCCCGCTGGCTGAGGCGGAGTTGTCCGTTGGAAGTGATGGGTGAAACCTCGCGCGCGAGCGACATCGGGCTGCGCCAGGGTGAGGTCGGGATGTCGTTGCCGTACTGCCAGTTGTTCATCCACCCGAGCATGAGCCGGCGTCCGTCCGGGACGTTGTTGAAGGACACCGCGGCGTAAAAGTCCCTTCCCCAGTCGAGCCAGAGGTATTCGCTCAGGCGCGCTGGATCCTGCAGGCCCTCGGTGACGGTGGTTGCCGAGCTGAACCTCACGCCGTCGAAGTGGCCGACGAAGTACTGTCCGGCGGAGCCTCCGTTGGGGTCGCCGGGATTAAGGTTGACGGTGAGGACCCTTTTGATGTTGTCCTCATTTCCATCCAGGGGCAAGGGGAAACGGTCCGGGCACTCCCATACGCTCCGTGTACCGTTGGCGGGTCCGAAGCTGCTGAGATCTTCCCACGTTTTCAGGTCATCGGAGCGGTCGAGGACCACCTTGTGCTCCCGGGCTTCGACGGCGACCATGACCCAGCAGCTGCCGGCCGGACCGCTGTAGCGGAAGACCTTCGGGTCCCGGAAGTTGCGGACCGACGGTCCAGGACCGGGTTGGCGTGGTACTTCGTCCAGGTGTACCCGCCGTCGGTTCTCCACTGGAGCGACTGGGCTCGGTGCCCGTAGTGGGGTGAGTCCTGTTTGAACGCGCTGGTGTAGATGGCCACAAGAGGGGAAGCCATGGGGCCTCCGAGTCCGCTGGTGTTGAACTCGTCCCATACGATGCTGCCCGAGAAGATGTCTTCGGAATCTTCGCAGCTGATGGCGACCGGCTGCTCGGTCCAGGTCAGGAGGTTGGTCGAAGTGGCATGGCCCCAGGACATGTTTCCCCAGACGTTCCCGAACGGGTTGTTCTGGTAATACAGGTGGTATATGCCCCCGTGGAAGATCAGCCCGTTGGGATCGTTCAGCCATGTGTTCTTACAGGCATAGTGGAATGCCGGTCGGAATGCTTCTCACGGGGGAAGAAGCAGCTGTCATGGCTTGGGGTCCTCTTTCATCGTGCAGTTGGATGTGAAACCGGGCTTCGGCAGCGTGGCCCTTGGCCGGCGGTTGGAGAGAGTGCGGAGACCAGGAGGGGCTTTTGTGGCGCCCGTAGATGAACTCGCCTCCGGAACCTGTCGGCAGCAAGCCCGGGCGGCCCTGTCATACGGGGCCAGAAACCAGTGGTTGATTCGATTATGCGCTTAGATCCTATCTGCCTGCTCTTCTTGGTGTTTGTGTGTTGCACGTTGGCCATGCTGATCGAGTACAAGTTGGGGTCCGGCGGTGGTGATACGGCCCGCTAGACTCTCTTCATGCGCAGAACGTCGGCACGAGGCCCCGACGCCGCTGGGAGGGAGCGCGTACTTATCCTGTCAGCAGGGGTAGGAGCGGGCCACAACAGCGCCGCGGCGGCGGTGCAGCAGGCGTGTGCCGCGCGCGCCGACATCGACGAGGTGCAGGTGCTGGACGTGCTGCAGGTGAGCAGCGTGCTCTACCGCACACTGCTGGGCAAGGGTTACTTCGTCCTGGTCGAGGACTTGCCCTGGCTGGTCGAGTGGGGCTACGACATCAACGACCGTCCGTTCCGGCGGCGGGGCCCAGTAGACCCCTGGACACGGGTGAACGCTCTTCCGGTGATCGGTGCGATCAAGCGTTTCCGGCCGACGGCGATCGTCTGTACGCACTTCCTGCCAGCCCAACTGCTGGCGTCACTGCTCCTTCGCGGCGTGATTGACGCGAGGACCGCCGTCGTTACAACGGACTATGATTTCCAGGGCCTGTGGCTTACGGGCGCGTTCCACGCGCTCTTCCTGGCCAGGGAGGAGGGGAGGGTGGAACTGATGGCGCTGGGTTTGCCCCCCGACCGCGTCGCGGCCACGGGAATCCCGATCGCTACCCAGCTGAACGTAGCGCCTGCGCGCGATGCAAACGAGCCCCCGATGTTGCTGATCTCGGCGGGTGCGACTGGCGGCGACTATGCCGTCTCGGTCGTGCGGCAGACGCTGCACATGCGGTCGTCCTTCACGGCCACGGTCATGTGCGGACGCAACAATGCGCTGCGGCAGCGTATCGAGCAGCTGGTGGCGCCCGCTGGCGACCGCTACCGCGTGCTCGGCTTCACGGCGGAGATGCCGCAGCTGCTGCGCCGCGCCGACCTGTTTGTGGGCAAGCCGGGCGGCCTGTCGGCGTCAGAGTGCATGGCTGCAGGACTGCCCATGGTGCTTGTGAACACCATCCCGGGGCAGGAGGTTCGCAACGGCGACTACCTGATGGAACAGGGGGCGGCGGTCCGCTGCAACACTCCCGCGACGATCGGCTGGAAGATCGACGAGCTGCTGCGGGAGCCGGGTCGCCTGCGGCGGATGCAGGCGGCGGCGTGGAGAACGGGCCGCCCTAACGCTGCAGCGGACGTGCTGACAGGACTGCTGGACGGGCCGTCCCGTCCCCTGGTCGTGACACGTGCAGCGCAGAAGACGATCCTCGCCGAGAGCGAGCGGCGCGTCGTTGCGACGGATCTGACGGGACCCTCCTCGCTGGTCCGCATGGTCGACTTGGCTGGGGCCAGCACGGTCGCGCTGCTGCGCGCCGAGGAGCTGGGAGATCTGCAGAAGCGGTATGCCACCCCGGACGGGGGTCTGGTCCTGCGGCGCGGCGACGCGCTCATGTCGCTCAGGGGAGAGGAGCGGCGGCTGCTCCGCGCCATTCTTCGGGGGGACGACGAGCTGCCCGTCCGCGTCGAGGGGTCCTCGCCACCCCCTCGCATCGTTCCCGCGGGACCGGCGGGCCACGACCCATAAGGACTGAATTGCTGCAGTCACCGGAGGAGTTATGAAGGACAGGACGCCCGTCAGGCCGTGCAGGCAGCTATCTGCCAGGTGACCCCCGACGTCGAGCTTGAAAACCTCGCCGGCCGCGTCCGGCTGCGACAGGACCTGGAGCTCGACTCACTCGACTTTCTCCACCTCGTGGAAATCATCGCAAAGACATGGGCGTGGACATTCCGGAACGCGACTATCCGGCTGTGGCAACGGTTGACGGCATGGTCAACTACCTGGCCAGCCACGGCTCAAGGCAACTTGGCCGACCAAGATGGTAGCCCTCTGCCGCTGTCATCGCAATCGGGTGCCATACCTGCTGTGCTCGACATTGCCATTGGGTGTCCACTGTTGTGTGCTCACCAGGTCTCCGGCAGCACATTTGCGTGGCGACCGCTGCTGTGTGAATCCCGGGGACAGGAGCTGGCCAGCTGCCTGGAACAGCACGGCGGTGATGGTGTGGGCAGGGCCGCTGCGCCGGTACGGTCCATGAACCACTGCCGGTGTCTTCGGGGGCGCCGGCTGCGCTGCTTGGTCCGAAAGGTGCGCAGGGACTTCCAATACCCCGTCGGAGTAGGTGGCCTTGATATCTCGTTCCTTAACATCGTCGGGAAGCGGGATGCTGCGGCTGAAGGGTCCGTACCGGAATTCGCACCGGAAGCGCTGGGAGTCAAACAGTCTGTCCAGGGAGTGCAGCAGCCCAGACGGGGTGCATAACATGGATGCAGGTAGATTATGGGCGAACCGGCGTGGCAGGTAGATGTCTGTGACGGATCCTGTTGGGTCGCCCAGGCGCCGGTCAAGGGGGTCAGCGGGCAATGAAAGCCATTGCCCACAAAGACTGATGTCTCCCCAGCCACAACTGCAGCAGCAGTGGCCGCTCGTCTGTCGGTCTTCCCGCGGAACCCCGCATAGAGCAGATAGACCATGCAGGCCTCGATGCTAAACCAAGCCTGAGTATGAAAGCCTTTAACTGCCCGAAGGGCCCACTTGGTTGTTTCCCATGTTGTCAAGAGGAACACAGCCGGCGGCCGCTGCTTAGGGTATTCCGGCCCGATAGCCTGAACCTGATCTGCTCATCATCGAGTGGGGGAACCGATGAAGCGCTTTGCCGCACTGCTCCTTGTGCCACCGCTTATGCTGACCGGGCGTGTGCACCCAGGTCATTGTCGCGCACGTCAGCCCGATCCCCGGCAAAACAAGTTGACCGGCGCACCGTGATGCTGGCCTCTTTAGCGGCCGAAAGGGAATAGTTGGGGCGGGTTTGGGCTTGTTCAAACTGAGGCGCCGACCGCTGGATGCCTCGTTCGAAAGGACCCTCTTGCCTATAGCTTTCATTCCCTTCTCCATGAGCGTCTCCGTCCGTGACGAGCACCGCCGCACCTTCCGCACCGACATTGAGCGACTATCTGACGGACACCTCCGCTGGACGCCCCTGGACGTACTCAGGTCAACGAACACCCAGGCTGTATTCCGCGGCGCCGTCCAAAAGGGACCGCATACCGCCACCGATGCAAGCCTTTCCCGGTACCTGGAGGACCGTCTCGCTGCCGAGAACATCCACCTGGATCTCTTCGTCACCATCGACCGGTAAACCGATGTTCGAAGCCCCGGACCACGTACGCGGCTCGCTGCCGCGCCCGGTCAGGGGAAGAGGCTCCGGGGACCCTCATGGATTTCGGCCATCGTCCACGCGTCGAGGGAAAGTATCTGGGCCGCGCCTTCGGCGGCAAGCCTGACTTGTTCCCCGCCGAGGGTGGGGTAAACGCGGGCCGTGAGCGGGATTCCGTTGGCAAAAATTTCGACGGCGGATCGGTCCAGGATGACACGCAGGTGCACCCGCCCTTCGGGCATGGGGACGGGTCCGGCCTTCTCTTCCACATCAACGGTGGGATCGAGGCTGCTTCGCGCGCGGTCCAGGCGGAGCGTGCCGTTGGTGGAGCCGTCGGTTGCCCTGAGCAGCTCGATGACGGTTTCCTCGTCGGGTATGGCGGAGGTAAGCGTGTCCGTGGAGCCCAGGACGCCCAGCCGCAGCTGGGCGCCCGGTGCCAGTTGGAGGTCCAGTTCGAGGTCGAGTTGCGTGCCGGACAAGCCAAGTTCCAAGGCCGCCGATGTACTGGACAACGTCTGTCCGGGCAGACTCACATGGTCACGGCGCAGCTTCTTGATTTCCGGGACGGGTGCGAAGCGGAGTGTACCGTCGCCGGCCGCCGTGACGATCCGCGGCAGGCTCATGACTCCTGACCAGCCGGCCTCCACCATGGCGGTATCACTTCGGCCTTCCTGCATCCAGCCGAACATGACACGTCGGCCCGATTCATCCTGGAACGATTGCGGCGCGTAGAAGAACCGGCCTCCGTAGTCGAGACGGTGCAGCGCTGCGGGCTCGAAGGTATCCCCGGCATACCTGCCGGTCCAGTACAGCGGGTGGCGGGTGTCGCCGTCGTCCCATGCGGAAAAGACCAGCACATCGGGGGATCCATCAGAAGGGGCAGACCCCAGCGAACCCTTCCCTGCCCGGAACAGGTCCACGCATTCCCACATGGTCCCCGTCCAATCGTTGTCCTCAGGATCGCCCTGCGAGGCATCGCCGATGAACAACGGCCCGATGTAATCCCACGATCGCAGGTTCGAGGACTCGTACAAGAACGCCGTTCCGCCGCGCCCACGAATGCCTGAACCCACCAACTGCCGCCACTTCGTTCCCTCACGCCAGACGCAGTGATCCCGGTACGCCGTGATGTCCACGCCAACCGGCGGCGCTGCGATCACAGGGTTTCCGGGGTCCTTGGTCCAGGTCAGAAGGTCCGGTGACCCTACGGCGACGCAGGGCAGCTCCTTGCCCTCTAACCGCCCCGAATAAACCAGGGTGGGGGTGCCGTCGTCGTTCACCAGGACCCCGGACCAGCAGCCCTCGGCATCGGGCCCTGCGGACGGTTCCAAGGCAACAGGCTGGTCCGTCCACGTGATCAGATCGGTGCTGGTGGCATGACCCCACCGAATGCGGTGGTGGAAAGCGCCTTCTGGGTTGTACTGGTAAAAGAGGTGGTACGTGCCGTTCCATTGACTGACGCCGTTGGGATCGTTGAGCCAACCGGCGGGTGACACGAAGTGGAAGCGTGGCCGGAGAGGATCGGACTCGGCGCGGCCAACCAGCTCATCCTGAGGCACGGTGGCGAGCGGGTGGGTCAGTTCAGTCATGCGGAGGCCTTTTCGTGAGTGTTCGACGCCGGGAGGTTGGGTGGCGTCGGTTCGCCCGCCAGTGCATGGCCGTCGCTACCAGCCCACGGCTGGTAGCGGTGGCAGCGCACCCAATGGCGCTTTTCGCGGTCTCCAACCTGATGGCGCACGGGTTCCTCGGCCGAACAGGCCTGGTTCGGGTCGCCGTCGTAAGCGCAATGCGCCGACGCCATGACCGCTTGCCGCAGTTCGGCACGACGGACAGGATCATACGAACCTGCCCTGGCGGGGTCCGGGACAGCCGAAACGAGGAGTTGCGTGTAGGGGTGGCCGGGGTTTGAGAGCAAATCCAGGGACTCGCCTTCTTCGACGAGTTCCCCGGCGAACATCACCGCTGTCCGGTCTGCCAGGTAGCGGGCGGACGCGAGGTCGTGGGTGATGTAGAGCATGGAGATGCCCTGCTCGTCGCGGAGCTTTCGCATCAGGTTCAGCACGCCGATCCGGACTGAAACATCCAGCATGGAGGTGGGTTCGTCGGCCAGGATGACTTGTGGTTCAACGGCGAGGGCGCGGGCAATCGCAACCCGCTGGCGCTGACCGCCGGAGAGCTCGTGCGGGTAGGAGTTCAGCATGTCCGCCTGCAGGCCAACGGTGGTCATAAGCTCTTCGAGACGGCGGTGGGTCTCCGTCTCGGAGCCGCCGCCCTTCCGGTGGATCGCCAGCGACCTCCGCAGGAAGTGCTCCACTCTGTGGGCAGGATTCAGCGAGCCGAAGGGGTCCTGGAAGACCATCTGCAGTTGGGAGCGGAAGGCTCGTGATGCTTGGAAGCGGTCGCGCTTGAGGACGTCGACGCCGTCGATCAGGATCTCGCCGGAGCTCGGCTTTTCCAGCCGGGCAACGCAGCGGGCGAGGGTGCTTTTGCCCGACCCGGACTCTCCCACGAGGGCAACGATTTCGCCGCGGCCAATGGTCAGGTCGATGCCGTGCAGGGCCCGGACGGACCCCTGGGAGAACAGGCCACCGATGGGGAAAGACTTGCCCAGTCCGCGGACCTCGAGGGCGGGCGTTTGGGTGGAAACGTCTGGACGTGGTGAAGACTGAACAGCGTGGCTCATCGTGCGGCTCCTTCCATGATGGCAGCGTCAGCCGCCGAAGCGTCGGCACTGACAGGTGCCACGAAGTGTCCGGGTGCCACTTCGGTGAGGTCCGGGATATTCCGGAACTTCACGCCGTCGGGCAGTCCCGTCAACGGAACCCGCGGACCGGTGAGCGGCGGGAACGCACCCATCAGCGCCCGGGTGTAGGGGTGGCGGGGGTCGGCGTAGACGTCCTGGGCCTTCGCGGTCTCCACGATCCGGCCGCCGTACATCACGGCCATGCGGTGCGAGAGTTCCACCATGAGGGACATGTCGTGGGTGATGAAGAGGACGGAGAAGCCCAGTTCGCGCTGGAGTTCCTTGATTTGGGCCATGATTTCCTGTTGCACCACCACGTCCAAGGCCGTCGTGGGTTCGTCCAGGATCAGCAGCGAGGGCTTGAGCGCCACGGCCATCGCGATCACCGCGCGCTGGCGCATGCCGCCCGAAAGCTGGTGCGGGTAGGACTTCAGGCGTGCGGGGTCGATCCTCACGAGTTCGAGCAGTTCACCCGCGCGCCGCAGGGATTCCTTGCGCGAGTAGCCGGCATGGGTGGTGAAGATGTCCACGATCTGTTCGCCGATGGTCAGCACGGGATTGAGCGAGTTCATCGCTGACTGGAAGACCATGGCCACGTCCTGCCACCGGAAGCGCCGCAGCTCATCCGGGGTCATGGCCAGGACGTCTTTGCCACCAAAGGAAATGCTGCCGCCGGCGATCTTCGCGGGATCCTTCAGGAGCCGCATGATTGAGTTGGCGATAGTGGATTTCCCGCAGCCGGATTCTCCCGCGAGGCCGAACACCTCACCAGTGCCGATGCTGAAGGAAACGCGGTTGACGGCGGTGGTGGAGCGGGTGTCACCGATGTACTCGACGGTGAGGTCCTTGACGTCCAGGACCGGTTCGTGGGAGCCGAAGGAGACTTGGGAGATGGTCATTTGGCGGCGCTCCTTTCGGTATCTTTCGGGGTTTTGATCTTCCGCAGCCGCGGGTTGGTGACCTCGTCCACGGCGTAGTTGATGAGGGCAAGGGCGAAGGCGACCAGCGCGATGCAAACGCCCGACGGGACGAACACCCACCAGCTGCCGGTGAGCAGGGCACCTTCGTTGCCGGCCCAGAAGAGGTTGTTGCCCCAGGACACTGTGCTGACATCGCCCAGGCCCAGGAACTCCAGTCCCGCTTGGGCACCGATGCCGTAGATGACGCAGGCCAGCAGGGTGCCCATGACGATCGATGCCATGTTGGGCAGGATTTCGCGGAACATGATCCGGCCGGCCCGTTCGCCGGACACTACGGCCGCGGCCACGAAGTCCTTGGAGCGGATGGATAATGCCTGTGAGCGCAGGACGCGTGCTGAGCCTGCCCAGCCGGTGACGACGAGGACAAGAATCACGGTGCCCAGCCCCGGAGGCAGGAACGCGGCCAGGATGACCAGCAGCGGCAGGCCGGGAAGGAGCAGGAAGACGTTGGTCGCCAGGGACAGTGCTTCGTCGATGAACTTGCCGAAGTACGCGGAGGCCAGTCCCACCAGGATCCCGATGAAAGTGGAGGCGAAGCCCACGGTCAGCCCCACGAACAGGGAACTCCGGGAGCCGTGGACAGTCAGCGCGAGCACGTCCTGGCCTTTGGCTGTCGTTCCCAGCCAGTGCTCGGGAGAGGGTTCCAGGGAGGCCATGTCGGTGATCCGCGACGGGTCGCCCGGGAAGAGCACCGGTGCGAGCAGGGCCAGTGCAATGAAGACGAGCATCACGGCCGTCCCCGTCATGGCCTTTTTGTTGGTGCGGAGGCCGTGGACGAAGCTGCGGTTGGGCTTGCGGGCAGCTGTGGGCTCAGTGGGCTGCTTCAGAATTGCGGTTGTCATGATGGGTCCCTCAGTTGTTGCGCACGCGCGGGTCGAGGCGGACGTAGAGGACGTCCACCATGAAGTTGGCCAGCAGCACGGCGGCGGTGATGGTCAGGAACAGGCCCTGCATGAGCGGGTAGTCGAGGCCTTGGACGGCGTTGAGGAGCTGGTAGCCGACGCCGGGATACGCGAACACCACCTCGGTCAGCATGGCACCGCCCACCACGAAGCCCAGGCTCATGCCGAAACTGGTCACGGAGGGGAGCATGGCGTTGCGGGCTGCGTAGCGGAACATGATGCGTCCCGGACGTAGTCCCTTGGCCTCGGCCATGGTGATGTAGTCCTCGGAGTTGGTGGCGATCATCGTGTTGCGCATGCCAAGCATCCACCCGCCAATCGACACCAGCACGATTGTCAGCGCTGGAAGCACCAAGTGGGCGCCGACGTCGGAAAGGAACTCCGAGGTGAAGCCGGGTTCCGCACCGTCACTGAACGCGTGGCGCAGCGGCGACCAGCCCAGGATCACTCCGAACAGGTACAGCGCGCCCATAGCCAGCCAGAAGTATGGGAAGGAGCCGATGAAGATCAACACTGGCGGCAGTGCGGAGTCGATTGCGCCGCCCCGCCGCCAGGCGGCCAGGATGCCGAGCAAGTTACCTGCGACGGCGGCAATTACCAGTGCGGTGCCGCCGAGCAGGAGGGTCCAGCCGATCTGGGCGGCGATGACCTCGGTGACCGGGGCGGGGAAGCGGGAAATCGAAATGCCCATGTTGCCAGTGACAATGTTGTGCAGATAGTCGATGTACTGCTCCCAGATGGGACGGTCGTCCACACCGAGCAGCTTACGCAGTGCGTCGATCTGTTCCGGCTGCATCTTGCCCTGGGTACGGGCAAACATGCGCGAGACGGGATCCCCGGGCATGAAGCGCGGGAGCAGGAAGTTCAGGGTGATGGACGCCCAGAAGGCGATCAGGTAGAAACCCAGTCGGCGCAGGATAAAGCGCACGGTTTCCTCCATTCAGGTATTGCGGCAATGGGGAGGGGGCGGCATGCCCGGCGCGGTGATCCGGCGCCGGGCATGCCGGGCTGCTGAGCCCTGCGGGGCCCAGCTGTTACTTGCGCGGTTCCAGAGTGGTGAGAATCAGCACCGTGGTAGGAGAACGATCGGAAAGTGTGGCATAAGGGTTGTCCTGGGACGGCCACCCTGTGAAGTGAACGTCCGTGTAGTCGCCCCATTCAGGTCCTGAGAACAGCGGCACCAGCGGGGCGGCATCGTTGTATTCTTCCTGGAGCTTGTACGCGACGTCCTTCTGCTTGGCTTCATCGCCGGCGGCAACGAAATCCTGCAGGAGCGCATCGGCTTTGGGGTCACCAAAGCGGTGGTAGTTGTCGAAGGTCTTGGTGCCGACCGGCTTTACTGTGGCGCTGCCCATGGCGTTGTTGAAGTATTTGAACGGGCTGGGATCGTTGGCGCTCCAGACAATGCCGGAGTCAAACGTGCCCTGTTCATAGCCGGCCACCACGGAGGCCCAGTCCGGGGAGTCCACCTTGGCCGTGACCCCCACTGCTTGGAGGTTCTGTGAGATCACGTTGGCCACGGACAGCCAGTCGGAGGAGCTGGCGCCCACGGAGATCTTGAACTCGAAAGGCGTTCCATCCTTCAAGGTGCGCTTGCCGTCGGCCCCCTTGGGGTAGCCTGCTTCGTCCAGGACTTTGTTGGCTTCGTCCACATTGAGCTTGGTCCAGCTGCAGTTGTCCTTGACGGCCGGGTTCTTCCACTTCTCGTAGTTACCGGAAAGGCCGGTGCAGTCGGCCGGCTGGGCGTAGCCGCTCATCCCGATCTTGGTCACCTGGTCGCGGTCCACGGCCATACTGAGCGCCTTGCGCACCTTTGGGTCGTTAAACGGAGCCTTGGTGGTGTTGAGCTGCCAATTGATCATGGCACCCGTGGGCGGGAACCAGTAGTGGCGGTGCTCTTTATCTTTGGAGATAAAGGTCTTCTCGATGTTGGGGATGAACTGGGTGGACCAGTCGACATCCCCGTTGACGCTGGCCAGATTGGCTGCGTCGTTGCCGGACATTGCAAGCATCTTGATGCCAGCAATCTTCTGTTTTTCCGGCTGCCAGTAGTTGGGGTTTTTCTTGAGTGTGTAGGACTGAGCCTGGAAGGAATCGACCTCCGTGTAAGGTCCTGTTCCCACGGGCGTGGCGTTGGCGTCCTTAGCCGGGTCGGCGATCGCAGACCAGATGTGCTTGGGCAGAATGGGTAGCTGGCCCACCTCGTAGAGCGCCGGAGACCAAGGCTTGTTGAAGGTGAAGGTCACCTTGTTGGTTCCTTCGGCGGTGGCGCCGACGAGGTACTCGTAGCCGCCCTTGAGCTTCTTCTGCAGCTCGAACGTGTAGGCGACGTCGTCGGCCACGAGTGGCTTGCCATCGGACCACTTCACGCCGTCGCGCAGGGTGAAGGTGATGGATTTGCCGTCAGCAGCAGTCTTCCATTCGGTGGCGAGCCACGGCGTCGTGTCTCCCTTGGCCGGGTTGAAGACCAAAAGGGGTTCGTAGATCGCCTGGTTGACCATGGGATTCACCGCGGGCGCAAAAGGATTGAAGTTGCGGTCGAACGTGCTCATGTCTTCCCGCGGGATGGTGAGCATGGCGTTCGTGTTGTCCGAAGTCGAGGAGCTTGTGCCTGATTTGTTGACGGTGGCCGAACAGCCGGTCAGCATCAGTGCGCCTACCGCCAGGCCGGCCGCGGTGATGCGGGCAGACCTCAGGAATCGGGGTTGTGTCATGATGGGTATCTCTTTCCTATCTTCATCAGCAAGGTGAAGGGGTGGGGGAGGGGTTGCTCTTCGCTATTGATTTCGCGGTCAGACCGAAGAGCGTTCTAGCAGCGGACAGTCGACTAATTGCTGGTCGGCAATTATCGGCTGTCCTGCTGTCAGGGCTGCGAGCGTCTGGACTCCCAGGGCGCCCATTTTTTCGAATGGCAACGCAACTGTGGTCAGCTTGGGCCTGAGGTAGGCCGCAATCAGTTCCTGGTTGTCGAAGCCGATCACGGCGATGTCTCCGGGGATGGTCAGCCCCCGTTCCTTGATGGCGTCGTAAGCGCCCATCGCCATGCGGTCGTTGAGGCAGAACAGCGCGGTTGGCCTGTCCTCCTGTGGGTAGCGGTCCAGGATGCGGCACGCGGCCTCATACCCGCCGTCCGCCGTTGCATATCCAGACACCACGAGCTCGGGGTCCAGCTCCAGTCCGGCTTTGGCGAGTGCTTCGCGTGCACCCGCCAAACGCCCGATTGCTGCGGGAATGTCCGGATCCAGGTTGATGACTCCGATCCTGCTGTGGCCCGCCTGGAGCAAACGTTCGACGGCGACACGGCCCCCGGCACGTTCGTCCGGGACGATCGAGGGCAGCTTGCCATCGGCGTCGAAGCAGTTGATCAGGACGGTGGGTACTTCCTTGGTGCTTTCCGGCACGTGCACGCCACGGTGGAACGTGGCTGCGTAGAGAAGTCCTTCCACGCGCTGCTCCAGCAGCTTCTCGGTCGCGGCGTCTTCCAATCCCTGGTTGGGTCCTACGGCATCGGCCTGGTCGGAGGGTGCGATTAGCAGGAACTTGCGGTCCAGCCAGGCCTGGTCTTGTGCACCCTTGATGATGTCGACGGCGAACGGTGCCGTCACAATCTCGGTGACAATCCCGTACCAGTCACTTCGCTGGGATGCCAGTGCACGTGCTCCGGCATTAGGGCGGTAGCCCAAGGCCTGAACAGCTTCGTTGATCCGGGCGCGGGTTTCCTCGGAGATGCTGGCATTCGCGCGGTTACTCAGGACGAACGAAACCGCGGTCCGGGAAACGCCGGCGTGCTTGGCAACATCGTTCATGGTGACACCCCGCTGCCGCGCAGCGGCGGCATGATTCGAGGTAGTGGTCTTCGCCATTGAATGCTCCGTTGTGGGGGTGATGCTGCCAGGATAAGTAACGCGCGTTACTCAGTGCGTGTGATAGAGGTTACGCGCGTTACTGGAATGGTGTCAAGGGGCACCTTGCGAACTTCACCGCCATCGCCTTCATTGACGCAGCCTGTGCTGGATGGAGGCCTTCATTGCCGGCGAGGACCGGATGGCGGAGAAGTTCTGCAAGCGCTTGCGTTCAACGCCGCCATCGACCTAGCATGGGCGCATGACAGCTAGCGTGGAATTGGTCGCCGAGATGGCAGGTGTCTCTGTATCGACGGTCTCTCGGGCCCTTCGTGACATTCCGGGCGTATCCGCGGCCACCCGCAAGCGCGTGCAGGACCTGGCGCGCCAACTGGGCTATTCGGCGTCTCCTGCTGCTTCGCGGCTCGCGACGGGCCGGACGCAGACCGTCGGCATTGTGGTGCCGGTCCTGGCGAAGTGGTTTTTCGGAAAGGTCATCGGCGAAGCAGCGCATACGCTCCGGGAAGCCGGGTTTGACGTGCTCCTTTTTGAGCTGGCCACCCTTGCCCAGCGGGAGCGGTTCTTCGGCGGTGCGCATCTGCATGGCCGGACTGACGGGGTCATCATCATCGCGCTACAGCCCACCAAGGGCGAGCTGGAATCGCTCGCTTCCCAAGGCCAGGCAGTGGCGTTGCTTGGTGCGGAAGCGCAGGGCATCGGATCAGTATCAGTGGACAACGTCAGCGCCGGGCGGGCTGCCGTGAGGCACTTGCTAAATCTGGGCCACGAACGGATCGCATTCATCGGCATCCGTGATGACGACGGCAGCAACCTCGGCGGTGTCCCTCCCTTGCAGCGGCTCACGGGCTACCGGGAGGCCCTCTCCACGGCCGGGCTGCCCCAGGACAGGACGCTTGAACAGTTTGATGAGAACAGTGTGGCCGGGGGCGCCCTCGCCATGTCGCGGCTGCTGGTCACGGACCAGGTCCCCACGGCAGCCTTTGTTGCCTCCGATGAGATGGCCTTCGGTGCACTCAAAGTCCTCCGGAAGGCTGGCTTGGATGTTCCCCGGGATTTCTCCGTGCTGGGGTTCGACAATCATGAGCTCTGTGACGTCGTGGACCTTACAACCATGGACCATGAAGTAGCCGAACAAGGACAGAACGCCGCCCGGATCCTCCTGGACATCCTGAAGGGAGGGCCCCCTGCTGCCCTCGTGCGTCCTGCGCGCCTGGTTGTGCGGGAGACCACTGCACCTCCCCGTGCACTGCGCTTACCTGCCAGCACCCCGGATTCTCCCCCTTCCGCCGGACACCCCGGCAACCCTTGAAAGGAAACTTCATGCAATACCGCAAACTCGGCACCAGCGGCATGTACGTTAGCGCCATAGCACTGGGCAACTGGGCTACGCATGGCGAAACCGTGGAGCAGGACCTCGCCACGGAATGCGTCCGCAAGGCGCTGGATCTGGGCATCACCACTTTTGATACCGCGGACGCCTATGCCGGCACCAAGGCCGAATCCATGCTCGGCGAGGCCCTGAAGGGAGTCCGCCGCGAAGGCGTGGAAATCATGACCAAGGCGTTCTTCCCCACGGGACCGGGCAAGAATGACCGCGGGCTGTCCCGCAAGCACGTGATGGAATCGATCGACGGTTCGCTGAGGCGTCTGCAGATGGATTACGTGGACGTTTACCAGGCTCATCGCTACGACTACGAAACCCCGCTGGAGGAAACCATGGGGGCCTTCGCGGACATCGTCCATGCCGGAAAAGCCCACTACATCGGCGTGTCCGAATGGACCGTGGAAGAGATCCGGGCCGGCGCAGCGCTGGCGGCCGAACTGGGCATCCGGCTGGTGTCGAGCCAACCGCAGTACAACATGCTGTGGCGTGTGATCGAGTCCGAGGTAGTGCCGGTCTGTGACGAACTGGGGATTACGCAAGTCTGCTGGTCACCGCTGGCCCAAGGGGTGTTGAGCGGCAAATACGGTACTTCCACAGCGCCGGCCGGCAGCCGTTTCAGCGACGAAGACGGCGGATTGAAGACCGAGCACAGGTTCCTGCAGCCGCAGGTGCTGGAACGGGTTGAAAAGCTCAAGCCGATAGCCCAGGAGCTGGGCGTGCCATTAGCCACCTTGGCCGTAGCCTGGGTGTTGGCCAACTCAAACGTTTCCGCAGCGATTGTCGGCGCCAGCCGCCCCGAACAGCTCGACGAAACAGTCAAAGCTGCCGGATTGGTCCTGGAACCCGAAACGCTTGAACTGATCGACGATGCTCTTGGCGATGTCGTGGAGCGCGACCCTGCAAAGGTCGAGTCTTTCCCGGAGCGGGTTTAGGCCGGCGGCCGCGGTGACCTATGGGCGGCGCGGCCAAGGCAGGTTCTTGGCGGGGAGGGCCAGTTGCTACGAGTAGGAATGCAGTTGGGGCTGATGCTGAAGCTTTGCGCGGAGTTCATCTTCAGTGGGCGGCCGGGCACCGGCCCTGGATACGGTGATCGCGGCCGCAGCGGCCGCTGTGTGTCCGAGCTGGTCAAGGACCGAGGGCGCGAAGCCAGCGGTTGCCCGGGTGAGGAGTCCCAGGATCAGGGCTGACATGTAGGAGTCGCCGGCCCCGATGGTGTCAACCACAGGGGTCTTTACTGCAGGAATGGTGAGGGACGTGGCGGGCGTTGCGAGCAATGATCCTGATGAGCCCCTGGTGATGACAGCCAGCTCCGCTCCCAGATTCAGGATGTATGTCGCGGTGTCCTCCAGGGCCTTTTCCGGGTACAGCCATTCGGCGTCCTCGTCGCTGAGTTTGACGACAGTGCTGAGGTGCACCAGTTCCTCGAACGTGCGCCGTGCTTCCGCATGGGTTCCCAGCAGGGCCGGCCTGATGTTGGGGTCGTAGGTGATGATGCACTCGCTGCGGAGTTCCTGGAGGATGGCTTTGACCCTGCCGGCGCCCGGTATGAGGAAACTCGCGATGGAACCGGTGTGGACCACCTTCGGCGGAGGAAGTGCAGGATCCAGGGGTTCCACGTCCCACGTGACGTCGAAAGCGTAGTCCGCCGAGCCGTCGCGGGCGATGGTGGCGGTCGCCGTCGACGTTTTCTCCAACGACCGGGCGCCGGGCAGGATCATCACGCCGGCGCCGGTGAGGTGCTCTTCGAGTGCATCACCACGGCGGTCAGCGCCCATGGAAGTGAGCAGCCCCGTGCTGACTCCAAGACGGGCCAGGCCGTAGGCGACATTGGCCGGCGACCCGCCGGGATACTCATGCGTCCCCTCCGGGGTGGTGACGACGTCGGTCAGGGCTTCCCCGACAACGACGACGTCCAACACCTGCCGCGGAGGGTACGGTTTGCCGTTGTTATCCATTTTTTTATTGTTCCTTGCTGTGGGTGCCGCGCTACGCGAGCTGCGTGACCTGGAGGCTGCTGATGGTTGCAGCACCGCCGGTGGCGTAAACGGCTAGGTCGGCGCTGGTCTCTGCCGGGAAAATCAGTTCGGTCATGGTGACCTGGCCGTCCTGGGCGAAGACTTCAACGGAGCAGCGGTCCACGTAAATGGTGAGGTCGTAGGTTCCCTGCATCGCCAGGATGGGGGCGGTGTCGATGGAGCTGAAGGAGGGGTGGAAATCTGTCCGCCCGGATTCCCGGCGATCCACGAACAATGTGGCTTGGTGCGGCCGGATGCCCACGCGGGTTCCCTTCGCGCCGTCACCACGCAGGATGAGGCCGAATTCCTCTGCGCTCCCGGGTGCGAAGCTCACGTCGATGCGCTGGACCGTGCCTTCCGCGCCATCAAGAAACCGCACGTCGTCGTCGATGGTGGTTCCGGAAAGGCAGAACGACTCCGAGCCCGCCAAGGTAGTCCGGTCATTCGCGGGCTGCTGGACCAGGCACAACTTTCCGTCGTTTGTCTGGAGTGAAATTTCCCGGGGGAGGCTCATGGGGCTGCGCCATGGTGTGGTGGGGATGCTGTTGGCGTATTCCCAATTGTTCATCCAGGCGATCATGAGCCGGCGGTTGTCCGGGGCGTCGCTGAAGGAGACGGCGGCGTAATAGTCCCGTCCCCAGTCCAGCCATCGGTAGTCCCCGAGCCGGTCAGGGTCCTGGAGGCCTTCGGTTACGGTGCTCGTGGAGGTGAATGTGGCCCCGTCAAAGTCGCCGATAAAGTACTGGCCGGCTGAGCCCTTGTTGGGCCCGCCGGGGTTGAGGTTGACGGTGAGGACCCACTTGAGGTTTGCCGGATCGCCGTCCACGGGCAGCGGAAGCAGGTCGGGGCATTCCCAAACGCCACCGGTGGCGTTTGCAGGGCCAAAAGTGCTCAGGAGTTCCCAGCTTTTCAGGTCGTCGGATTTGTAGAGGACCACTTGGAAGTCTTTGGCTTCGACGGCGACCATCACCCAGTAGCTGCCCGCGTCGCCGTCGTACCTGAAGACCTTGGGGTCGCGGAACTCGGCGGACCCGCGGCTCAGTACGGGGTTGCCTGCGTATTTCGTCCAGGTGTAGCCCCCGTCCAGGCTGTAGGCCAATGACTGGGCCTGGACGCCCTCGTGCAGTGAACCCGTTTTGAAGGCACTCGTGTAGATCGCCACGAGCGGGGCGACGGACCCGCTGCCGAAACCGCTGGTGTTGTGACGGTCGTAGACGATGCTGCCGGAAAAAATGTCTTCGTCCTCGTCACAGGCAATGGCGACCGGGTGTTCGGTCCAGGTGAGCAGGTCGGTAGAGGTGGCGTGACCCCAGGACATGTTTCCCCACGTGTTTCCCAGCGGGTTGTTCTGGTAGTAGAGGTGGTAGAGGCCGTCATGAAAAATCAGGCCGTTGGGGTCGTTGAGCCAGGTGTCTTTCGCGGTGTAGTGCAGGGTAGGGCGGTAGCTGCCTGCTGTGCCGGCCGTATGAGTCGAAGTAAGTGTCTCCACAAGGGTCCTTTTGAGAGTTTGAGTTATTTGCTCGCGCCGGCCGTGAGGCCTTCGCGGAGGGTGCGTTGGCCGAAGATAAAGACGACCAGTGCGGGCAGCATGGATAGGATCACGCCGGCGAGGACCACCGAAATGCTTCCGGTGCCAAGGTTGCCCTGGAGCGTGACCAGGCCGAGGGGGAGGGTGAAGTTCTGTTCGCTGATGGTGAGGATCAGTGGCCGGAAGAACTCGTTCCAGTGGAAGTTGAAGGCAAGGATCCCGACGATTGCCATGCCGGGGACGGCCAATGGAACGTAGACGGAACGGAAGATCCGCCATGGTCCGGCGCCGTCCAGGGAGGCCGCTTCTGCGAAGTCGTTTGGCAGGCCCAGGAAGTATTGGCGCATCAGGAAGGTGCCGAAGGCGGTGGGAATGGCCGGCAGGATCAGGGCCAGCAGGGTATCGGACAGGCCCATCCCTCGAATGAGCATGAACACCGGGACGATCGTGACCTGAACCGGGACCATCATGGTGGCCAGCACCAGTGAGAAGATGGCGTTCTTGCCGCGGAAGTCCAGACGGGCGAAGGCGTAGCCGGCCAGGGTGGCGGAAGCCATCTGGCCAAGTGCGATCAGTCCGGTCACCAAGGCGCTGTTCAGGACCAGGAGGCCCACGTTGATCTGTTTGAACACCTCTTGGTAAGCGGTGAAGTCCGGGTTGATGGGCAGGAAGGACGGCGGCAGGTTGAAGGATTCCGACGGCGTCCGCAGGGAGGTGGAAAGGGTCCACAAGACAGGGCCGAGGGTCAGCGCGGCTGCCACGGCCAGGGCCGTGTACCTGCCGACGGTTCCTGCAGCGGGCAGGCGGCGGTGGCGGTAGGGCTTGGGCGCGGTTGGTGTGCCGGTGGTGGAACCGGAGGTCTTCCCGGTCCCGGTGTGCAGGGTCTGGCTGGACATGAGGGACCTCACTGGTAGAAGACGAAGCGGCGGCTGAGGCGGAATTGCAGGGCGGTGACGGCAAGGATAAGAACAGTGAGTACCAGGCCTATGGCCGAGGCTTCGCCGAACTCCAGTTGCTGGAAGGCGGATTCAAAGATGACCATGACGGCGGTGCGGGTGGAATCGCCGGGACCCCCGTTGGTCAGGACGTAGGGCTGGTCAAAGACCTGCAGGGCACTGATGATGGCCATCACGGAGGCCACCAGCACGGTGGGGCTGATCAGCGGAAGGGTGACATTGCTGAACTGCTTCCAGCCTGTGGCGCCATCCAGGTTGGCGGCTTCGTGTAGTTCCTTGGGAATGTTGGTCAGGGCGCCGAGGAAGAGGAGGAAGGAGAACCCGAAGTTCTGCCAGACGTAGACCAGGACGACGACGGCGGCGGAGGCCACGGGACTGGTCAGCCACGGGACTGCGGGAATGCCGATGAGCGACAGGAGCCAGTTCACCACGCCGAACTGTTCGTTGAACATGTATCGCATGAAAATGGACACTGACGCGGCCGACAGCACCAGGGGAAAGAAGAAGGTGGACCGCAGGAACACCCTGAGCCAGGACGGCATCCTGGGCTGCAGCATGGACGCCAGGCCAAGCGCGATGCCGAGTTGAAGCGTGACTGCTACGACGACGAACACGATGGTGTTCAGGAACGACACCCGAACGGTGGGGTCCTGTGCCAAGGAGGCGAAGTTGGCGAAACCGACGAACTGGGGTGCAGAAATGATGTCCCAGCGGAAGAAGGCCAGGACCAGCGAGCCGATGATCGGCAGGAAGGTGAACAGGGCCATCCCGAGTACCGTGGGAGCAAGGAAGATCGTGGCCAGCCACCGCTCAATCAACGGTCGGCGGGCGGCCGCTGTTTGCGCCGTTCGGCGTGGAGCGGCGGCAGTGGTGATCATGAGTTCCTCCTGAGGGCCAGTTCGAGATCTCGCTGCAGGGTGCCCATCGCGGCCCGCACATCAGCGGAACTGCCGCTGACGGCAGTGGAAACGTTTTTCATCAGGGCAGTTTCGACGGCGGCCTGCTGCGGCGGAGCGGGAATGGGGCCGGAGGTGGGGAACCTGTCGAGGGTGTCGTAGAAGACTTTCCAATGCTTGGGTCCGGTGGCCGCGTAAAAGGACTCATTGACCATCGAGCGGCGGGTGGGGGTGGTGTTTGGTTTGGGAATGGCCAGCTGCATTGCTTCGCGGCTGGAGCAGAACTTAACCCATTCCCACGCGGCGTCCTTGTCCTTGGCCGTGCGCATGATCGCATAGCCGGCGGCACCGAACTGATGCCGCTGGCTGCGCCAGCGCGGGAAGAACTGCACGTCGAATTGGTCGGGGGTCATGCCGGCGTCGTGCAGGCCCTGTGCCCAGTAACCGCCGGCCGGCGTGGTGCCGATGCGGTTGTTGCCGAACAGTCCAACCAAGGCGTTGCCGCCCCCGGCTTCAGGACGGACGCCCAGTCCTTCGGCAACGAGTTCGCGCAGGTAGTCGAAGGTTTCGATGACGCGCCCGTCCTCGGCGTTGGGCGAGAGCCACTGGTAGCCGCCGCCGCGTGTGGCCCGGGCTGGGTCGGTCGGGTAGAAACGGTCCCAAAGCCAGTCCCCGCCGGGTGCCTTGGTTTCGGTCAGGAAGCTGGTGTTGTTGGCGTATAGCCATGGCACTACTCCACCGAAAAGGCGGTTGGTCCAGTAGTACGGGGTGAAATCGGCTGGGCGTGCTTTCCGCAACGCACGGAGGATGGCGCTGAAGTCGTCCTGGGTCCAGTCTTCCCTGGGCCGGTCGAGCCCGGCCTGGGCGAAGGTGGTGGTGTTCAAATACATGTTCGCCGCGTTCCAGTCCAGCGGAAGCTGGTAGAGGTTGCCTTGGTACATGAAGGCTTCCAGCAGGCTCGGATGAACGTCGTCGAAGTAATCCCTCATGTCCGCTGCGTCCCGGCGGACATAGTCATCCAGCGGTTCGGCGAGCTTGTCGGCGAACAGTTGGGCGCCCTCAGTGGCTACGTAGACGACGTCCGGCGGTGTTCCGGCGGCGGCCATGGTGAGGATCTTGGAAAAGAAGTCCTTCCAGTCCGCGCCCTGGATCGCCTGCAAGCGGACCGGAATATCAGGGTGGGCGGCGGTAAACGCCTGAACCAGACCCTGGCGGGCCGCCGCGTCGGCTGCCGTTCCAAGGATGGCGATGTTCAGGGCTTTACTCCCGCGGCCTGGAATGTCGCTTCCGGTCAGTCGGGGCCAGGCGCCCACCGTGGCTCCCGCGACAGCCAGGCCGGTCAGGCCCAGCAGGGACCGCCGCGTGAGCTGTGAAAGTCCACTGCCGGACCGCGGCGCATACGAGGGGTTTGCTTTACCCGGTGTCTTTTCAGACGTCATTGTCGGCTCCTCCTAACACGTGTTAAGTAGAGTAGGTAGTGGACCTAACACGTGTCAAGCAAGACTTTTCGAGTGGTTCAGTGAAGTTGAATCACGAGCGCGGACTGCCTGGCCATACGCGGACGTCGTGCTCCCGCCGGGGCCGGGATAGGACGTCCCTGTCATTATGTTTCAGCCAGGCGATATGGAACTGTCCGCCAGGTTAGCCGGCCGGAACCGCTGCAGTGGACGCCCGGGGAATGATCCGGCAGGGCATGTAGAGAGTTCCTGCTTCCAAATCCTCAGCTGCCGGGACTTTTCCTTCGACCGCGTCCAACAGCAGGGACATGGCCGCTGCTCCGATTTCGGCGTGCGGAAGTGCCACCGTCGTTAGGGCGGGAACAAGGTTGGCGGCGAGGTTCTGCTGGTCGTCGTAGCCCACCACGGACAGATCCTCCGGTACGCGCAGTCCCGCGGCCGCGGCGTACAGCAAAACACCGGTGGCAACCCTGTCGTTGGAGCAAATGATCGCTGTCGGCCGGTCTTTGCGGCCCAGAACCGAGGAAGCGGCCCGGTAGCCGTCATCGATGTCCCATCCGGTCGCATGGACATGCTGTTGTTCGGGGCCCAGCCCCGCTTCGGCCATGGCCTCACGGTAACCCTGTTCACGCTGCGGGGCGGCGGGTGAGCTGAGAGTTCCGGTCAACAGGGTGATGCGGCGGTGGCCCAGGTCAATCAGCAGCTGTGCCGCCGCTCGTCCGCCGTCGACCTCTGCCGGTATTACCGACTGGAGTTGCGAGCCGGCATCGGTGCAATTGGCCAGAATGGCTGGCAGGGTGAGCATGGCCGGTGGGGCGGTAATTTCACGCAGGCTGCCGGTGGCGTACATGATTCCGTCGACCTGCCGGTGCACGAGTTGCTGCGCCGCAGCGCCATCGCGGGCCGTATCATGTTCTGTGTCGACCACCAGGACCATGTATCCGCGGGCCAAGGCCGTGCGTGAGGCGCCGCTGATCAGCCGGCCGGCGAAGGGGCTGGTGACGATGTCATCCGTGATGACGCCGATCGTCGATGTCTGCTGGTTGCGCAGGCTGAGGGCAACGGAGTTGGGCGTGTAATTTAGCTCCGCCGCGGCGCGGAGCACCCGCTCCTGGCGTTCAGCGGTGACGTTGCCGTTTGCCCTGCCGTTTAGTACCAGTGACACTGCACTGCGGGACACCCCTGCCCGCCGTGCCACGTCCAGTGCCGTTGCTTTACGTATGGCCATACCGATCCATCACCTGCCTTTCGGCATAGCATACCTAACTCGTGTCAGGTTCTGAGGTAGCCCTGGGTATGGACGAGCAGGACGGCCAACCCGGCCAGAATCTCCTGCTGATGACCCAGAACGGAAGTGGGGATTGCCGTTCCCGGAATGCAAAATGTAAACCGGTTCCGCGTGGCGCCCGCCCCCAGAGCCGTATTTTGCTCCGTGGATCATCAGGCGGGGTCCACCCGGGGAGCTCCCTGGCGTCTGCCTGGTCTGCGCGCGACAAGGGTGAGGGCAGCGCAGGCGCCGGCGATGACGAGCAGGCCGCCGAGCCAGCCCAGTGCCAGGAAGGTCAGGGTCATCCTGTCGCTGGCTTCGAAGGGTGCCAGGGACTGCCCTGCGACGACGACTTTGCCCGCCGCTTCCTTCGCGACGATGGCCATCCGCAGGTTGGGCTCTGGCTGCCAGGTCACGGTGTCAGTACCAAGGGACCTCGCGGTTTGGAGCACACCGTCGGGGACGGAAGGGACAGTGCCATGCAGGGTAACGGTAGTGGAAATTGGGACATTGCCCTCGTCGTAGACAATGAGGAAGATCCCGCTGTCCGGTGTCAGTTCCAACCGGGGTCCGGCCGTGACGTCGGATCCCATGTGCTGGAGCTGGGCTGCGGCAGCGGCGGCTGGTGCCATGTTTGCCGTGTGCCGGCCGATTTGTTGGAACGATACGTACACGCTCCCAAAGATGAGCGTGGTGACGATAGCGGCCGTCAAGCACCAGATGTTCCTGCGCATGGGCTAATCATGCGCCCAATTGGCCTTAAAAGGGGCGGAGCCAGGTTTCTGCCCCAACGGGCGCCACCTCGCCTCAACGGGAACTGTGACGGCCTCACCTGATGACGTTCAGCCGGCTTCAGGCGTCGTCTGCAGATATGGCCAGGGCTGTAGGGTCGGGAGAAGCCCGCTGGGCGACCGTCAGGGTCTGTGCAATGGCAGCTACGCGCTCTTCCACGCTGGCGTTTGGGGGTGCTGCCACCTTGATTGCCCGGAATCCTGTTTTGGGCAGGGGCCCGGCCGCCTCCAGGCACTCTTCTATCCGCCCAATGGTCAGTAGCGAGGCTGGCTCAAGGACTCCCTCTGAACTGATGGTCAGATCGGACGGCCCGGACCGGGCTGATTCTGGCGGGGCGGGCGGTACGTGGACATCAGCCCAAGCGGGACCGTACCTCGTGTCAACGCTGGCGCACCCGGAAAGTACAACGCCTGCCAGCAGTCCACGGTCACGAAGGTAGGTGATGTGTTCACGCCCGGCCTCTGGCCGCCGCTGCTCGATAACCGACCGGCCCCAGTTGACCACCATGCCGAAAGGATGACCTGTGGCGTCGGCCGCCCGCTGCACCGCCTCTGCCTCCGCTTCCAGGCCAAGGAAGCCTTTGGCAGGGACATGGCCTGGTATCAGGGCGTCGCAGTGTTCCAGGACGAGGCGGGCCCCGGCCGTGTCCCAGCGAGCCAGTTCGGTCAGCGAGGCTTCCAGGGCGGCAGCCGACGCGGCATCACCGGCAGCTACCGGGGCAGCATGCAGCTCCAGCGCGACGACGGCCGGCCTGCCCAAGTGCCGGTTGAGCCGTTTCACCGAGTCCAGCGCATCCTGGACAAAATCCAGTGCCGACCTCCGGCCGGACGCGGATGTTGAGGCAAGGCCGAAGCTCTGGTCGGCCTGCAGCCTGGCCATGGTCCCGGGTATGGTCGTCACCACGAACCGTGCATCGTCCGGGAGTTGCCGCAGGAACCAGGCTTCGTCCTCTTTATGGAGCTTCCCCGTGAAGGGAACTTCCAGGCCGGCCACGCCCTCGAGGGCAAACACGGAGGCCAGGAACTTTCCTTCAGCAACGGGATCCCATCCCACCAGGCTTGGCGCGGCCGCATAGGCGCCAATGACATACGGGGTCCTGGCCGGGCTTGTCGAGGGCATCATGGTCTCCCTGGGTTTTGTGTCCGTCAACGGCTGACGGGCTCGCGTGTTTGCAGCATCGGCAGTTCGTGACGGCGGGGGAGGCCTTCCCAGTCTCCCGGGACGAGGCAGGCGAACGCGCCGGTTGCGGCGGCGGTGTTGAGCCGCTCTTGCGGTCCGCGGCCGGTGACGAATTCGGCCAGGTAGCCGGCGACGAAAGCATCACCGGCCCCCACAGTGTCTACAGTGTCAACGGTGACCGCGGATTGGCGGAATATAGTGTCCTGAATCAGGGCAATTGCGCCGTCTGCGCCGAGTTTGATGACGGCCTGGCGTGGACCAAGCGCACTGATGCGCCGGGCCAGCTCCTCCGGGTCGCCGGCGCCGACCGCGATCACGGCTTCATCCTCGCCTGCGAACACGATGTCGGCGAGCGGGATGATGTCCCGGTAGACACTTCGGGCAGATTCCGGGGACCACAGGTTTCCGCGGTAGTTCAAATCAAAGGAAACCGTCACGTGGTGGGCACGCGCGCCCTCCACGGCGTGTCTGAGCGTTGATGCCGCCTCCGGGGAAAGCGCGGGGGTGATACCCGTGACGTGGAGCAGGGCAGCTCCGGACACCAGTTGTTCGTCGATGTTCTCCGGCGTGATCCGGGATCCGGCGCTGCCGGACCGGTAGTAGCTGACGCGTTGGGTGGCGGGGGTCCGGCGTTCCTTGATCATGAGTCCGGTAGGGGCCCACGGGTCGATGACGGTACGGACGTCGACGCCCTCGGCCCGGATTTCCCGTTCCACTAGGCTACCCAATGAGTCAGCTCCCACGCGTCCGCACCAGACCGCCTGTACGCCGAGCCGTTGGAGCCCGATGGCGACGTTGGATTCCGAGCCGCCGATGCCCAGGCTGAGGGTGGAGGTGTGGGCGAGAGGCCCCACCTGGTCAGTGCGCATAAGCGCCATGGTTTCGCCGAAGGTGAGCACGTATGGCGCGTCGTTCATCGGGCTGCTCCAAGCTGTTCTGCGGTCTGGTCCACAAGTTCCCGGACGCGGCGGGCACGGGCCGTAAGGTCAAGGAGGTCGCCGCCTTTGAAGGCATCCCCAAGGAGGGGGCCGCCCATGCTGACCGCAAGTGCTCCTGCCCGGATCCAGGCGGGAACGTCGTCGATGTCCACGCCACCGGAAGGGATGACCTCGATGTCAGGAAAGGGTCCGCGCAGCTGTGAGATGTAGCCGGCACCAACGTTGGAGGCGGGGAAAACCTTGACGGCGGTGGCGCCCAGTTTCCATCCGGCATGGAGTTCGGTTGGGGTCAGACCGCCCGGGTAGACGGCCACGCCGCGGCGGACGCAGGCGGAAATGATGTCCGGATCGGTGACGGGGGTGACGATGTAGGCCGCACCAAGATCCAGGGCGGTTTCTGCTTCGGCGGCCGTGGTGACGGTTCCGACGCCGATTTCCACGGTGTCGCCGAACCTCTCCTGCAGGAGGGGCAGTTCGTCCCAGACACCCGGCGTGCTGAGGGTCAGTTCGATGCTCCGGATACCGCCCAGTTGGAGCGCCTCGATGACCGGCGCGTACTGGGAAGCATGGCCGGCACGGAGGACTGACACAACCCGGGTTGCGCTGAGGATGGCTGATGGGGTGGGCCGGAGAAGTGTGCCCTGGTCATCGAGGCGCGCCATTGAAGTTCCTTCTGCTCAGGTGTGCGGTGGTGACGTGCCCGACGGCGGCGCGTACCGCCGTCGGGCGTTCAAGGTCTTATTTGGCGTGCTGGGCGGCCGTTGCGTTGGTCCCTGCACTGGCAGTGGCGGGCATGATTTCGCTGTGGTGCCGGGCATCTTCCGGATCGGTGAGGTCGCGGTTGAGTGTTTCCGGCGTAAGCCGGGTGGCGATGAAACTGACCACCATGGTCAGCGACATGTAGATGGCGACAGGGATCCAGGAGTTGCTGAAGAGTCCCAGCAGTCCGGCGCAGATCATGGGCGCCACGCCACCGCCAATGATGGAAGAGAATTCGCGGCCCAGGGTGACGCCGGCGTAGCGGTAGCGGCTGCCGAAGATTTCGGGGAAGTAGCTCATGTGGACGCCCACGACGCCCTGGCAGGCGAGCATGAAGCCCACGATGATCACCAGGACGATGGCTATGGGGGATCCGGTGGTGAGGAGCATGAAGGCCGGTGCCGGGAAGAGGATCAGTGCCCCGGTGATGAGAGAGACGACGCGTCGGCGGCCGATCTTGTCGGAGAGAATTCCGAAGGATACGGCTGCGACGCCGCCGCAGAGTGCGCCGATGAGGAGGACCGGGGGGATGAACTTGGGATCGGTTCCGACGACGGTGATCAGGTAGGAGGCCATGAACACCTGGATGGTGTAGGACTGCGTGCTGACGCCGAGGTTCATGAGGATGACCCGCAGGACGTTGGCCTTGCCGTTCTTGGCGACTTCCTTCAGCGGTGCCGGGGGGACGGTGCGGGCCTGCTTGATTTCTTCGAAGACGGGGGATTCGTCGAGCTTGCGCCGGATGACCAGGGCGGCGATGGTGACGAAGATGCTGGACAGGAACACGAGGCGCCAGCCCCAGGTCAGCATGTCGTTCGGGGCGAGGGACTGGGCCGCGATCCATACGAGGGCGCCGAGGGCGGTGCCGGCAGCCGCGCCGACCATGATGAGTGAGGCGAGCTTGCCGCGGGTGCCGGGGGCGGCGGATTCGGTGAGCAGGGTGGCGCCGCCGGACTGTTCGGCGCCGGCGCCGAAGCCTTGGGCTGCGCGGCAGACGCAGAGCAGGACAGGAGCGAAGATGCCGATCTGGTCGAAGGTAGGCAGCAGGCCGATGGCAAGGGTGGCGCCGCCCATGAGGAGCAGGGTGACCACCAGGACCCATTTGCGGCCGAGCCGGTCGCCGAAGTGGGAGAAGAAGACGCCGCCGAGGGGGCGGAAGAGGAATCCCACGGCGAAGGTGGTGAAGCTGGCGATCAGTGCCGCCGCCGGGGAGACGTTGGGGAAGAACAGTTTGCTGAAGACGAGGGCGGAGGCGGTGCCGTAGATGACGAAGTCATACAGCTCGAGGGTTGTACCGATGAGGCCGGCGACGGCGGCCTTCCGGACTTTGCTTTGGTCAACGTTCCCTTGTGGGACGTGCGCTGCTGTAGTCATTTCCATACTCCTTTGAATGGATGTCCTGCTGTGTTCTGTCTGTGGTGAATCAGTAGGTGACGAGCACCTTGAGGTTGGTCGGGTCGGTCACCGGTGCCGTGAGGGCCTCGGCGGCTTCTTCGAGCGGATAGGTGCTGGTGATGATGGACTGCAGGTCCACCACGCCGGAGGCGGCGAGGCGGATCGCCGTCGGGAACGCGTTGGCGTAGCGGAACGCGGTGACGAGGTCGATCTCGTAGCGCTGGAGGAATCCGAGCGGGATGCCGTCCACGGTGGGTTTGGCCTGGCCGACCACGATGGCGCGGGTTGCCGGTGCCAGAGCCTTGATGCCGTCAGCGAGGGCTAGGGAATTCCCCGAGCATTCGATCAGCCGGTCCATGCCCGCAAGGTCCAAGGGCGTGGTGGCGGTGTTGATGGTGCGGGTGGCGCCGAATTTGGTGGCGACGGCGAGGCGGTCGTCGTTCACGTCCGTCACCACGATTTCGGCGGCGCCTTGGGCTGCCGCGACCTGGGCGACGAGGAGGCCGATGGGTCCGGCACCGGTGATCAGGACACGGTGGCCTTTGTGGACCTGTGCGCGTTCGACGGCCCAGACGGCGACGGCGAGTGGTTCGATCGCTGCGCCGATTTCGGCCGGGATGGTGTCCGGCAAGGGGTGCGCGGCGCTTTCGGGGACCACCACATGGCGGGCGAAGAGCCCGTCGGTCGGTGGGGAACCAAAGCAGGTTCCGGTGGGGCAGAGGTTGTAGCGTCCGGACAGGCACGTGGCGCATTCCCGGCAGGGCAGGGCAGGTTCGATGACCACAGGGGTGCCGCTGGTGATGGTGGCCTGCGCACCCGCGGCGATGACAACTCCGGCGCCTTCGTGTCCCAGGACCGTGGGCTGCCCCAGCACGTTGGTGCCGTTGCGCCCCTCGGCGTGGTAGTGCATGTCCGAGCCGCAGATCCCGCCGGAGCGCATTTCGACCAGAAGGTCATTCGGGCCCAGGTGCGCCAGTGGCTTGTGCTCGATGCGCAGGTCGCGGGCGCCGTGCAGCACGGCAGCCTGGGTGCCGGTGGGAAGCGCGGGCGTGTTCGTTTCGGGGATGGCTTGGGTGGTCATGGCGTGCTCCGTGTGGTGTGGAGGGACGGGGCTGGAGTGAGGGAATCCGGTGTTCCGGCTTCGGCGATGGCGGCCAGTGGACCCGCAGTGTGAATGATGTCGATGAACTCGCCGGTGCGCAGGATGAACCCGTCGCGTCCGGCCAGTTCCTCGCCGAGGAGGTGGTGGTCGCCGATGACCTTGCGGGCGAGGTCGTGGCCGGAGCGGGATCCTGCTGCGAGGCCGGCCAGCAGCCCGCGGGCCGGGTCCTCCATTGCGTGGGCGTGTGGTCCGGGATCGAAGCCTGGCAACGGGGCGATGCATGCGAGATACGCGGCGGTGGTGAGGGCCAGGAGGTGGGGCATCCCGCCGTCGTCGAGCATCTGCAATGCAGGCAGGGGGATTCGTTGGCGGAGTTTGACGGAGCCGTCGGATCCCACCTGGCTGGTGCGGTGGCCCAGGGCAGTGTTGCGCCAGCGGGTGAAAAGCTCCTCTTCGTAGGCGTCCACGTCGACGTCGCGTGGCACCGCGACGGTGGGCAGATACTCGTTGCGCAGCACGGAGCGGGCAGCCAGTTCGATGGACGGGCAAGAGACGGATTCGGGGATGGTGATGGCCCCGGTAAGGGCTCCGAGGTAGGCGATCAGTGAGTGCGTGCCGTTGAGCAGCCGGACTTTCAGCTGCTCATAGCCGCCTACCTCGTCGGAGAACACCGCCCCGCCGGCCTCCCAGCCAGGCCGTCCGGCGATGAAGTTGTCCTCGATGATCCACATGCTGAACGGTTCGGCCGGGACAGGAATCCGGTCGTTGTACCCGCGGTGGGAGGAGACCAGTCTCCGGTAGTGGTCCGTGGTGGCAGGCACGATGCGGTCAACCATGGAGGAAGGGAAGCTGGTGCGGCCGTCAATGAAGGCCAGGGCCTCGGCGGCTTCCGCGGGCGGGAGCACGGAGGCGAATTCACGGACCAGTCGCTGGGTGTGATGGCCGTTGTCGGCCAGGTTGTCGCAGCTGAGGATGGTCACCGGCTCGCCATGGGTCCTTGACCGGTGCTGCAAACCGCGGACGATCTGACCGATGGGAGTCCGCGGTGCGTCGGGATGGGCCAGATCATGCCGGATTGCCGGGTCCTTCAAGTTCAGAGAGCCGGTGGCGGGGGTGTAGTTGTAGCCGTTCTCGGTGACGGTGAGGGACACGATCCGGGTACCGGCGTCGCCGATAGCCTTTACTACCCGGTGTGGATTGGTGGCTGCCGTGAAGGCATCCGTGTGCACTCGGGGCACCGAGTAGGTGGCGCCCGCCGGGGACATTTCCACCACGGTGTAGAGCATGTCCTGGGCATGCATGGCGTCCGCGATGGTGGTGGAGCGGCTGGCAACACCGATGATGCCCCAGTCACCGCCGTGGGCGACTACGGCGGCGTCGGTATAGACGGCCTGATGTGCGCGGTGGAAGTTGCCGAGGCCCAAGTGGACAATACCGGGAGCCGGTGCTGCCGGCCGTCGCAGTATTCCGGGAGTGGCCGCGGACAGCGGGGGAATGGAGGTCATGGCTACCAGTCCTTCATGGAGCCGTCGAGCTCACGGGCGATGGGCAGGTAGGCCTGTTTGTACGGGAAGCGTGCTGCTGCTTCTTCGTTGACCTGCACGCCCAGGCCGGGTTCGTCTCCGGGGTGAAGGTAGCCGTCCTCGAACCGGAAGCTGGACTGGAAAACCTCCGAAACCAGCGGGTCGTAACCCATGTATTCCTGGATCGCGAAGTTGCTGGTGGCCAGGCCCAGGTGCAGCGAGGCGGACAGGTTGATGGGGGAGACATCCGAGGGGCCGTGTGGGGCTCCCTTGATTTGGTACACCTCGGCCAGCGCCAGGATCTTGCGGACGTGGGAGATGCCTCCGGCGTGGACGACCGCGGTACGGATGAAATCGATGAGGCGTTCGGTAATGAGGTGCTCACAGTCCCAGATGGTGTTGAAGACCTCGCCGATGGCCAGCGGGATGGTGGTTTGCTGGCGCAGGGTGCGCAGGAGACGCTGGTTTTCGGCTGGGGTGACGTCTTCGAGCCAGAACAGGTCTACATCTTCTAAGGAACGGGCCAGGCGGGCGGCCTCGGTGGGATTGAGCCGGTGGTGGACGTCGTGGAGCAGCTTGAGCTCGGGTCCAACGTGATCGCGGACGGCCGACAGGACTTTCGGGGCGTGCCGGAGGTACGCGGAGGTGTCCCAGTCCTCTTCGACTGGTCCGGCGCCGCGGCCGGCTGGTTCATAGCTGGCGGCTCCCTTGGTGACGCCGTAGACCTTGTCCAGTCCGGGGACCCCTGACTGGGCGCGGACGGCCCGGAATCCCTGGTCGCGGCGGCGGTCAATGGAGTCGAGGAGTTCGGGGATGTCCCAGCCGGTGGCGTGGGTGTAGGTGAGTATCTTGTCCCTGGCGGCTCCGCCGAGGAGTTGGTAGACGGGGACGCCGAGGGCTTTGCCCTTGATGTCCCAAAGTGCGAGGTCGATCGCGCCGATGGCTGCCATGGTGACGGGGCCACGGCGCCAGTAGGCGCCCCGGTAAAAGTACTGCCACGTGTCTTCGATGCGGTCGGCGTCCCGTCCGAGCAGGGCGGGAGCGAGGTGGTCGCGGAGGTAGCTGGCAACGGACAGCTCGCGGCCGTTGAGGGTGGCATCGCCCCAGCCGACGATGCCGTCGTCGGTGGTGATTTTGAGGGTGACGAAGTTGCGGCTGGGGCTGGTGACGAGGACGTCGACGTCGACAATCTTGCTGGTCATCTGGAAATCACTACGTTCTTGAGGGGTTCGTTGTTTGACAGGCGGCTGATGTTTTCGGCGATTTCGAGTGCGCGCCCGCGGAAGGTTTCGGCGGTGACGCCGGAGGAGTGCGGGGTCATGATGATGTTGTCGAGGCGGCCGAAGGGCAGTGCTGACGGTTCCCCGCGTCCGTCCGGGCCGGGGTACTGGTACCAGACGTCGATGGCGGCGCCGGCGATCCGGCGGTCCTTCAGCGCCTCGTAGAGGGCAGCTTCATCAACCACCGGGCCCCGGGCGACGTTGACGATCTGTCCGTTGGGCCCGAGGTCGTCCAGTTCGGCCGAACCGATCAGTGAGGTGGTCCCGGCGTCGAGCGGGATGCTGACCACCAGCACGTCGGATTCGCTGAGTGCCTCGCCCAGCCGGTCGGTGGTGCCTGTCCAACGCAGCGCATGCTTATCAGCGTTGACGGATCCGCTGCGGGTGATGGCGATGCCTTCCGCGCCGAACGCCCGCAGCAGGTTCCAGGCGGCACTGCCAATGTGTCCGAAGCCGAGGAAGGTGACTATGGCCCCGCGCAGTGTTTCGGGCTGGCGGATGTCGGGGGAGTAGACGGATGAGGACCAGATGCCGGTCCGCAGGGCCGCATCCTGGCCGAGCAGGTTGCGGCGCAGTGCTACCAGGACGGTGGCGATGTGTTCGGCGATGGAGCCTTCGTGGTGGAAGGTGTTGGCGCAGACGGCCCCTGCCGGCAGCGCCCCGGCATCGATCCCGTCGTAGCCGGCCCCGGCGACGTGGATCAGCCTCAGGTTCCGCGACTCGGTGCCCATGGCGGCTGTGAATTTCGGGCCCACGTAAACGTCGGCGTCTTTAAGGTCTGTCAGGACAGAGTGTTCGTTCCAACTGTCGTGCCAGGAGGTGACGGTGCCGTCCGGCAGGGCTGCTTCGAAGCTGGCCCGTTGCGGCATCAGGTTGGGGTCTGCGATGACAATTCTCATGGTTACTTTCCCTGGAGGGTATGGTCTGCGTTGCGTGCGGCGAAGGTTGAGCCGCGCACGATGAGCTGGGAGTTGAGGTGGACCGCCTCGGTGGCGCTCGGTTTGCCGGCGATCTGTTCGAGAAGGAGTTCGAGGGCCAGGGAGCCGCTTCGGCCAATCGGAACGCGCACGGACGTCAAACCGGGCTCCGCGGCAGCGGCGATGTCGAGGTCATCGATGCCCACCACGCTGATGTCCTCAGGACAGTGGTAGCCGAGGGTCCGCGCGCCCGCGAGCACGCCGATGGCCACCAGGTCGTTGTAGGCGATGACGGCCGTGGCACCGCTGGCGACCACCGACGCGGAGGCGGCCAGTCCGCCGTCGACCGTTGCGTTCTGGTTGCCCACGGTGACCAGTTCGATGCCCCACTCATCACAGAGGCGGGTGACTGCGGCGAGGCGCTGGCTGTTGGCCCAAGAGGACGCCGGACCCGGAATGTAGGCCAGCTTCCGGTGGCCCAACGCGTGAAGGTGTTCCACAGCCTGGCGAAGTCCCTCGCCGGCTTCCATCAGCACACGGGCCGCATGGTCTGCTTCACCGTTGATCACCACAAGGGGTGTGTTGCCGGTCAGCTGGTGGATCTGGTCCGAAGGCAGGCGGGGGGAGCAGAGGATGATGCCGTCGACGCCGGTAGCAAAAGACTCCAGGTGGTTCCGTTCCCGGGTGGAGGACTCGGAGGTATCAGCCAGGACCATGCGGTGCCTGCCGTGCCAGGCCTGGTCCTGGATGGCCTTGATCAGGGCCGCGAAGACGGCGTTGGAGATGTCCGGAACAATAACACCGAATGTGCGGCTTCCCGTGACACCAGGAATGTCGTAACCGAGTTCCTCTGCGGCCGCGAGAACTTTGGTCCGCGTCTCCACGGCCAGCCGGCCCGGATCGCCAAACGCACGTGAGGCTGTTGCCAGGGACACGCCAGCCAGCTTCGCGACGTCCGTGAGTTTTGCCGGCATGAGTCCTCCAGTTGCTTCGTTGAAACCTTGCCTCATCAGTATGGAAAAGCTTGTACAAGCTTGTCAAGGGTTTTCATGAAGTGGATCACACGCGATAAGGGAATGGTTATGGCTGGTCCCGGACGGATTGAAGGCGGACCAGACTGCTGCACGAGCCGTCGGCTTGCAGCAAAAATGTGCTTCGTCTCGGAGCCATCCGCTCCACTCTGGGAAGTTTTCGGTCCGGGGCCGGGGCGGCACCGCCCTCGTCGCCGCCGCTAATGGCGTTGGCGGCGTAGGAGCCAACCTCCCGAAGCGACAGTCTCAAGGAGTAGGGTGTGCCGTAGCCGACGAAGGGGTCACGATGAGCTACAAGTATCGAACTGTTCGGGTTCGCGGTACCGAGCTGGTTGGAACAATTGCCAGGAAACATGGGGGTGCGCCTGAAGTCTACGAGACGTCCAAAGACCTGAGCACGTCAGTAGTTCCGGTGTTCTTCGAGGAAACGGGCGAGATCCGTTTCTTTGACAGGTCAGTGCTGGAGGACGTTGTGGCACCAGCCACTTAGACCGCCTGGGCGTACCGGGGCGGGGGCCACGCCCGCCTGAGCGTCGACGCGGCGGCCGATCCAGTGGGCACCGACGAAGCCGTGGGCGTGGTGGCGGTGTGTCGTGGCGCGCCGACCCGGGCCGCTGACTCACTCAGGCGGTCGAGGAGGGCCCGCAGGTGCGCGGGCCCATCCGCTCCAAGGCCTTCGGTAATGCTGCGTTCGACGTCGGCGATCTCTTCGTCGGCCTCGCGCATCGCTTCCCGTCCGGCGTCGATGCGAACCAAAGGTGACAGCATCCTTTCCAAGGTCGGTGTCGGCTGAGCCCCAACTGCTGCTCAGCCCCGCCTTTACGGAGCCAGCTCCACCCGGTTCCGGCCAGCTGATTTGGCGGCGTAGAGAGCCGCGTCGGCCTCACCCAAAACGCTGTCGGCCTCAGCGTGAAGCCCGGGTGTGAACGCCGAAATACCTGCGCTGATTGTCAGGTGACCCGTCGGAGCCCCCGAGTGGATGATGTCAAGCGTCCGGACCGCGTGCAATGCCCGTTTCAGCATGTCTTTGGCACCCTGTTGTGACTGCTTCGGGAGGACCAGCAGGAATTCCTCGCCGCCGTACCGGTACACCCCATCACTGCTGCGTGCCGCTTTGGCAAGAACAGCCCCCACGGCCCGCAGCGCCATGTCGCCTGCCTGATGCCCGTAAATGTCGTTGTAGCTTTTGAAATTGTCCACGTCGCACATAGCCAGGCAATACTCCTCCTGGTAACGCTGGCTGCGGGCGTGCAACTGTTCCAGGTCCTCATTAAGCTTCAACCTGTTGTTCAGACCCGTCAGAGGATCGGTCCGGGCCTGCTGTGAGAGCACCTTACGATAGTGCGCCAAGTCAGCGTGCAACGTGGTGACCCGCCTCGCCACCAGCAGCCGGGCATGCAGGACGAAAGGGTCCAGCGGCTTGGTGACATAGTCGTCTGCCCCCGCCTCAAGCCCGGCGAGGACGTCGCCACGGGAGCCTTGCGAGGTAAGCAGGACGATATAAGTGTACAAATCGGCGGCCCGCGCCCGAATGGCGCGGCACAATGCCAGGCCGTCCAGGCCGGGCATCATCCAGTCCGTGACCACCACGTCCGGCTGGTGCTTCAGATACATGGCCCACGCTTCGTCGCCGTTTCCCGCCGTGAGGCAGTCATGACCTGAGCGTTCAACCGCTGCCTTTGCTACCAGGAGCGAGCCAGGATCATCGTCTGCCACCAGGACCATCACGGCGCACTGCCCAGGGCCTGATCGAGTTCGATATTTGCTTGCGCAAGCGCCGCTTCCAATCGGCTGACAAGGTGCAAGGCATCGTTCTGCTTTCCGGTCCCACCAATGGCTTCCAGCTCGCCGCACAGGGCTGCGGCAGTGGTGGCGCCGATGTTGGCCGCGGCACCCCT
Organism: Arthrobacter sp. SLBN-112; assembly: GCF_030944625.1. Classification (NCBI taxonomy): domain Bacteria; kingdom Bacillati; phylum Actinomycetota; class Actinomycetes; order Micrococcales; family Micrococcaceae; genus Arthrobacter; species Arthrobacter sp. SLBN-112. The sequence goes on along the minus strand of NZ_JAUSXY010000001.1, from coordinate 3,188,510 downwards.
GAGTGCGTGGGACGCCTGCGCCAGGGCCGGACCGTCGCTGTCATTGATCGCTTGATGCAGGGCGGCAATCCGGTCCGGGATGTCGTTTCGGAAAGCTTCTGCTGCCGCAGGCAGCAGGCCCAGACCGTCCGCAGGTCCAAGATCACGAAGAATGGCCAGCCGGCCCTTGTCGAGCCCCCGGATAGAATGCTCGCCGTCAAGGGCCTGATGTTCACCGCCCGTGACGGCCAGGGGTTGCCCGGGCAGGAAACTTGCCGTCTGATCAGGGACCCACCGGGACAGGACTGCTTCGAGTTCAGAGGCGTCGACGGGTTTGGCGAGGTAATCGTCCATGCCGGCAGCGAGGCAGCGTTCCCGGTCCCCGTCGAGGGCACCGGCCGTCATGGCGATGATGGGTAGCCGGTTGTTCCCTGTCTCGCGGCTCCGGATGATCCGGGTGGCTTCGAACCCGTCCATCACCGGCATGTGGCAGTCCATCAGGACGGCGTCATACCGTGTCTTTTCGACGGCGGCCACAGCTTCGGCACCGTTGGCGACGACATCCACCGGATAGCCGAACTTCGCCACCGTTGACCGGGCCACGAGCTGGTTGACTTCATTGTCCTCGACGACCAGGAGCCGCCCCCGGACCAGACCCGTGTAGGAGGGTGCGGATACTGACCGCCCAGCCACAGCCGCGCTGGTCGTGCTCGTGAGACTTTCACGTGGCGGGCGTTTTTCACTGGTGGACATCAGTCGGATCAGGCGGTTGTAGAACTCGGAGCTGCGGACAGGTTTCATCAGCCATTCCCGGACTCCGGCGTCGGCTATTGCTGATCCTTCGATCTGCATGGTTGACGTGAGCATGATCAGTTCCATGCCGTTCAGGGCCGGGTCCGCCTTGATGGCCCGTGCCAGTTCCAAGCCGTTAATTTCCGGCATGCAAAGGTCCAGTACCGCAAGATCGAACGGTGCTCCCCGCCCTGCCGCTTCCCGGGCCCGGGCGAGTGCGGTCTTAGCGTCCGGCACGGCGTCTGGTTGCAGCCGCCAGCCGCGCAGCTGTGATTCCAGTACCAGGCGGTTGGTGGTGTTGTCGTCAACCACCAGTGCCCGCATACCGGTGAGGACATCTGCGTTCGGCAAGGGATCTGTGGACGCGGGCGCCACCGGCAACGGGATACGGAACCAGAAAGTACTGCCTTGACCGGGCACGCTTCTCATCCCGATCTCACCGTTCATGGCTTCGGTAAGGCGGCTGCAGATTGCCAGCCCCAGGCCCGTGCCGCCATAGCGGCGGGTGGTGGAGGCGTCGGCTTGCGAAAACGATTCGAACAATCGGGTGTGTTGCGCGGGTGCGATACCGATTCCTGTATCCCGGACTTCGAAATAGGCGCCGGCAGCGGATTCGGGCCCGGTCTCCGGTGTTTCGGTTCCTATTCGGATGGCCACTTCGCCTGTGGGTGTGAACTTCACCGCGTTGGAGGCCAGATTCAGCAAGATCTGGCGGATCCTGCCTGAATCTCCGATCAGCCTGCCGGGAACGTCGGGCTCACAAAAGGCGATGAGCTCCAACCCCTTGGCTTGTGCCGGCTCTGCCAGCAACCCCGCGACTTCTTCCACCAGGAGGCGGGGATCGAAGGGGCGCAGGTCCAGATCCACCTTGCCCGCCTCCAGTTTGGAAAAATCCAGGATGTCATTGATCAAGGCCAGCAGCGCATCGCCGGCGCTTTTGACCCCGTGGGCGTATTGCTTCTGTGTTTCATCCAAAGACGTTTCGAGCAGAAGTGCCGTTAATCCCACAACGCCGTTCATAGGTGTACGGATTTCATGGCTCATGGTGGCCAGGAAGTCGGACTTGAGCCTGCTTGCCTCCAAAGCGGCAGCCCTCGCGGCCCTGAGCTCATCCTCGGCGGCCCGGCGGAGGGTTATGTCCCTGGCGATGACTGCGACCCCACGAAGGTTCCCGTCTTTTTGGATCGGAGAGACCGTCACTGACACCGGGATGACCGTCCCGTCTTTCCTCACGTGTTCGGTTTCAAAGTTCATCGCGTCGCCGCTTTCCCGGAGCCGCTCGAATATCTCCTCGGTCCCATCGGAGCCGCCCGGCGGCAGGAGGATTCGCCCGTCCTTGCCGATGGCTTCCTCGGCAGGGTAACCGTATTGCCGCTCCGCTCCGGGATTCCAGCTGGTGATGACGCCCTCCGGGGTGGTGCTCAGGATGGCGTCCGTGGAGGAATTCACAATGGCGCCCAAACCCTCGAGCTCGGCAGTACGGACGGCCACTTCCTCCTCCAGACCTGTGGCAAGAGTGATGTTCTGAACGACGATCAGCACCTGCCGGATCAGGATGAGGACCACAGTTGTTCTGGCCACCACCAGCAGGAAGGTACCCAGTTCCTGTACGTGGGGGCCGGCAACGACAACCAGGGCCGCCAGGATGGGGGCGTAGGGGAGCAGCTCCAGGGCGAGTGCGAATGCCTTGCGCTCGGGTTGCGGTTTTTGCGCGTAGGGGAGAAGCGGTGCAAGCGCAATCAGGAGGAAGGCGCCGATCCACCCCAGCGCAAGGGGCGAACCCGTGACGCCCGTGACGCCGTCGAACGTCAGCCTGACGTAAGTGCTGTCGGTGATGGTGAGGGCGAGCAGGCCGCTGCCGAAGCATAACCACGGAAGGCGTTCGCCTGGTTGCCGGCGCATTGCGAGGACCAGCACCAGGGATGTCATAACCACGTCCACGACGGGGTAGGCGACACTGACGAGCACGGTCAGGATGTCGCCTTCGGAGCTTAGGGCCGGCCCCAGTGCCGTGTACCAGCTGATCGCTAATACGGAGCCGGCAATCACCGAGGCATCGAGTGCTGACCTGACCCAGCCCACCTTTGTGGTGCCGGCCGGCCGCTTGAAGCTGAAAAGCGCCGCGGCGGCGGGTATGGAGTACGCGAGGAACAAGACGTCAGCCGGCGAGGGAAAAGGGTAAGTGTTGTCGTTGGTCAGGCCAAAGTAGGTCCAGAGTGCCTGGCCCCCCGCCCACGTAAACGCGGCCACTGCCATGAAGGACCACGCCCGTGCGTTCTCACCGCGCCGTGCGGCCAAGCTGCAGCTGGTACCGGCCACCAGGGAGGCAGCCAGGATGAGGCAGTCGCCCGTGACCCTCGCGGGTGCGGTTCCGTTGTTCGAAACAAAATACAATGCCAGAACCGCCAGCACCACGGCGGCAGAAGCAATTAGCCCAGCCAGCCGGGCCATGCTTCCGCCGACTGGCCGTCCCGGTTCAAGGAGACCTTTCTGAGACACGTGCAGCCCTCCCAATAGGGCGCCCCTTGCCCGCAAGAAATTGAGACCCGGGCCGCCCGAAGACCCGGGCGGAGACGCACACCCAAAATATATCCCTCTTAACTCAATTCCGAGGGCATCGTGAACCTGGGATTCCGCGTTTCAGCCGGAGCCGGGATCACCCATCGCGTCCATCTGGTCCCCGAGAAACAGGCGCACGCTCGTCCCTTCATCCTGGTTCCCTGCAATTTCAAGCCGCCCCCCGTGGGCTGCTGCGATGCGAGCACAAGTGGCCAACCCCAACCCGGATCCTGCCGGGTCCCCCTCCCGGTACAGACGCACGAGCGGTTCTACTACCCGGCCGCGGTCTCCCGCGGCGATTCCCTTACCGATATCCGCTACGCACACCACGACTCCGGCACCGGTTCGCTGCCCCCGGACACGAATCACCGGACGAACTCCGGAACGGGCATAGGCGACCGCGTTCTGAATCAAGTTTTGCAGCGCCGTGCGCATCTGTTCCTCGTCAGCCTCGAAGACAAAGTCATCACACTCAATGACCGCGCCCGCCTGCCGTAACCCCGAGGTTCAAGTCAACCGTGACCGCCCCCACCAGCTTCGCCAGCGAAAGTTGCCTTCTCTCCAAAGAACCACCGATGGAGGCGAATGCGAGAAGTTCCTCAACCATGGACAGCATGCGGCGAGGACTCGATCCCGCTATTTCCAGATACCTGGAGGTCTCCATTGGAAGAGGATCCGGATCCATGGTCGCCAGTTCCACATATCCAAGAATTGTGGTCAACGGGGTACGGAGGTCGTGGCTGACCCTTCCGGTAAAGGCAGCCAACCTCTCGTTGCTGACGGTTGCGGCACCCAAGGCTTGAGCCAGGTCGGCGTGCAGGGCTGTCACCCTGTGGGCAGCGAGGAGGCGGGTATGCAGGAGAAAGGGATCCAGGGGCTTGGTGACGTAATCATCGGCTCCAGCCTTCATGCCGGCGAGGACATCCTCCCGGGACCCATGGGAGGTCACGAGAACCAGGTACGTATAAGTATCCCTTTCGGCGGCGCGGATGGCGCGGCACAGGCTCAGTCCGTCCATCCCTGGCATCTGCAGGTCCGTCACAACCACGTGTGGGCGGCGCTTCTGGTACAGGTTCCAAGCACTATCGCCGTCACTGGCGGTGAGGCATTCATGCCGGGACTGTTCCACGGCGGCCTGGGCGCCCAGCAAGGACCCCGGATCATCATCGACGACGAGCATGTTGGAGGATTCGGTAAGGAAAGGGCTCGACGAGGGACTGTCTGTGACGGCTGAGACCTCTCGATCAGAAGGAGCTTGCCCGTAATCTTTCGTGCTTCCGTCGAAAATTTTTGCGGCCTGACAATGCCATGAACCGAACGGGCCGGCGCCGATGAAGCGCGGGCCGGCGTGCGTCGGCTTCACATTTCGTCGTCGGACCGCATCCGCGGCAGGTGCTTAAGGCAAAAGTTGACGGCGAAAGACCGAGTACTTGTAAGTAGGTTTCACTGCATTGCCCTGGGTGTCGCAGCGTGTCCGTAAGCGTCCAGGTTTCTCCGGGCGACGCCGCATGAGCTGGCGGTTACTCCCGGTTTCCCAGCATGAACAGCGCCCTTCTGCCCGCGTTTCATCTCTGCTCTCATGGTGGACACAGCCCGGCCGGACGAAGCGCCGGCCAACAGAATCCACACCGAAGCCCAGAAAGTCCCTTTATGAAAAATCCGTACATGTCCCGAAGAACCTTCTCCGTCCTCGGCGTGGCCGCGGCCATGTCCGTCTCCTTGGGAGTTTCCGGCTGTGGGGGACCGGCGGCCGCTCAGAACGGCTCCGGAGCGCCCGAAGTCACGGAACTGCGCTATGAAGGAGCAGCCAACAGCGTCAGCCTTCCCGAGCTCGCTGAGGACCTTGGCTACTTGGGCAACGTGAAGCTGAACTGGGTGGGAAACACCATTAGCGGCCCGGCCAGCATCCAATCCGCCGCCACCGGTGCCACCGACTTCGGTGGCGCGTTCTCCGGTGCCGTCGTCAAGCTCATCGAGGCCGGCGCCCCGGTTACGGCCGTCATCAACTACTACGGGGAGGATGAGAAGACTTTCAACGGCTTCTACGTCAAGGACGACAGTCCCATCCGGTCCCCGCGTGACTTGATCGGCAAAAAAGTCGGCGTCAACACCTTGGGTGCACACTCGGACGCAGTCCTGAACAGTTACCTGAAGAAGAACGGTCTAAGCCAGGACGACATCAAACAGGTCCAGCTGGTCGTGGTTCCCCCCAACGACACCGAGGAAGCCATCCGCCGCGGCCAAGTCGACGTCGGGGTCCTGGGCGGGGTGCTTCAGGACAACGCCGTTGCCAAGGGCGGGCTTCGTTCCCTTTTCAGCGATTTTGAGCTGTTCGGAACGTTTGCCGGCGGCCAGTACGTCCTGCGGAAAGACTTCATCCAGCAGAACCCGGAAACCACGAAGATCTTCACCACCGGCGTCGCCAAAGCCATCGAGTGGGAACGCAGCACCCCGCGCGATGAGGTCATCGCCCGCTTTACCAGCATCATCGAGAAGAGGCAGCGGAATGAAAGCACCGCGACGTTGAAGTACTGGAAAAGCGTTGGCGTGCCGGACAAGGGAGCCATCACCGACCAGGACTTCAGCCGCTGGTCAGACTGGCTGAAGGACACCGGCATCGTCACCGCGCGACATCACACCGTCCAAGTACTACACCAACGAATACAACGGATTGCTGAAGGCCTCATCATGACGCAGAGTTCCGCACCCAAAATCAGTCTGCAGAACGTCGGGAAGACCTTCACCGTCAGGCCCACCAAGGACGCCCCGCTCGGCTCGACACTGACGGCCCTGGACGGGATCACCCTCGACGTCGCTGCCGGCGAATTTCTCACATTGGTGGGTCCCAGCGGGTCCGGGAAAACCACGCTCCTGGACTTGTTGGCCGGGCTGACCCGGCCAGATACCGGAAAGGTCCTGCTGGACGGCAAAGAGGTCACCGGGCCGGGCAAGGACCGGGCCGTCGTCTTCCAGCAATACGCACTGTTTCCCTGGCGCACGGCCGCGGCCAACGTCTCCTTCGGTCTGGAAGGTCCAGGAAAGGACGGCAAACGGCTCAGCCGCAAGGAACGCGCCGAGAAGGCCCGCATCTACCTTGACCTTGTGGGTCTGGCCGGTTTCGAAGACCGTTACCCGCACGAACTCTCCGGCGGAATGAAGCAGCGCGTGGCCATCGCCAGAAGCCTCGCCTATGAGCCGGACGTCCTGCTGATGGACGAGCCGTTCGCCGCCCTGGACGCCCAGACGCGCGAACAGCTGCAGGAAGAACTGCTGCGGATCTGGCGGACAACCGGGAAAACCATCATCTTCATCACCCACGGCATCGATGAAGCGGTCTACCTGGGCCAGCGCGTCGCCGTGCTCAGCTCACGCCCGGGCAGGCTCAAGGAAATCGTCCCGATCAACCTCGGAGACCGGACCGGGGACCGTGACGTCCGATCCGACGCGGCGTTCGTGGAGCAGCGGCACAAGGTCTGGGCGCTCCTTCACGACGAAGTCCTCAAGGCCCGGCAGGCCGGTCACGCGAAGATCCTCCCCGATGGCACCGCCCCCGATGAAGCCCCGCAATCTCTCCGCGGAAAGGCAGCCTAATGAGCGTCCCAACCCTGACCACAGACACACACTCCACCGCCCAAGCCCCCGCAACCGCGCCGGCAGCCGGTGAACCGGACCGGCACGGAAGCCCTGCCACCGCCGTCGGGCTTTCCCGGATCAAGCGCGGAGCACTCAACGGCGGCCGGGCCCTCTGGAGGGCCGGTGCGATCCTGCTGTTCCTGCTCTTGTGGGAACTCGGACCGCTCTACCTCGCCCCCGCCTCCACCCGGGTGTTCCTGCCGCCACTCCAAGATGTCCTGGCCGCGCTGGGCTCATTGATCGCTAAAGGCCAGCTGCAGAACCACCTCGGCGCCAGCCTCAGCCGGTCGGCGAGCGGATTCGGCATCGCCGTGGTGTCCGCCATCGTACTTGGCCTGCTGGTGGCCTGGTACGGAGCCCTTGACCAGTTCCTGAACCCCCTGCTCGAAGTGTTCCGGAATACCGCCGCGCTGGCCCTGCTCCCTGTGTTCACCCTGCTGCTCGGGATCGGCGAAACCTCCAAGATCAGCATCGTCGCCTACGCCGCGTTCTTCCCGGTGCTCCTGAACACCATCGCCGGAGTGAGGACCGTGGACCCGTTGTTGATCCGCGCGGCCCGGTCGCTCGGACTGTCGAACTTCACGCTCTTCCAGAAAGTCATCCTTCCATCAGCAGTCCCAACTATCTTTACCGGCATCCGAATGGCCGGCACCTCATCAATCCTTGTCCTCATCGCCGCCGAGATGGTCGGGGCAAAGGCAGGCCTGGGCTACCTCATCGTCAACTCACAAAGCAGCTTCCTCATCCCGGACATGTACGCCGGCATCCTGACCGTTTCATTGCTCGGGCTGGCCGTGAACTACCTGCTCGTTGCGGTCGAACGCCGGTTCTCCCGCTGGCGCACCGCCGTCGGCTCCGGAAACGGCTGAGCAAACACGCAAGCACCATCCCCTGAACCACAACGCACAGAACCAAACGTACTGAACTGCAAAGGAACCCATCATGTCCGTCATCACTGAAACCAAACTCGAATTCACCAAACTCGGCTCCCGCATCGGCGCGGAAATCCGCGGACTGGACCTCAGCGCCGATCTAAGCGACGCCACCATCGCCCGGATCCGCGACGCCTTGAACAAGCACAAGGCCCTCGTCTTCCGGGAAGCAAACGTGCTCGACGACGACGCGCAGGTCCGCTTCGCCAGCCGCTTCGGCCCGCTCACCAACGCCCACCCCACCGTGGCGTCCGTGGACGGCAAACCGGCTGTCCTCCCGGTGGACAGCGAAAACGGCAGCGCCAACAACTGGCATACCGACGTCACATTCGTGGTCAACCCGCCCCAGGCCTCCACCCTGCGCAGCATCACCCTGCCTGCCTACGGCGGGGAAACGCTCATCGCGTCCTCCGCCGGGGCCTATCAGGACCTTCCGGACGAGCTCCGTAATTTCGCGGACACGCTCTGGGCCATCCACACCAACGACTATGACTACTCGGTACCCAAGAACCTCGAACACGCCAACGCCGAGGAACGCCGCAAAGAATTTACCCGCATCCACTTCGAGACCGCCCACCCCGTCGTCCGCGTCCACCCACTGACGGGGGAGCGGGGCCTGTTCATCGGCGGGTTCGCCCAGCGGCTAAGGATCGTGGGCCTCTCCAACACCGAATCCAAAGACATCCTCCGGCTCCTCCAGGCCTACATCACCCGGCCGGAGAACGTGGTCCGGGTGAACTGGGAACCGGACCAGCTTGTCCTCTTCGACAACCGCATCACCCAGCACTACGCCCCGGACAACTACGACGGCCAGCCCCGCCAACTGAACCGGGTGACCGTTGCCGGGGACATCCCCGTGGGTGTGGACGGACGCCACAGCACACCCATCAAGGGAGACTCGTCCTCCTACTCCGAAACCGTCGTCGTTGACGAGTCCGCGTTCGCCGGGGCACAGCGATGACCGCCGGGCGCAGGCAGCTTCACCTCAACGCCTTCCTGATGAGCACCGGCCACCACGAGGCATCATGGCGGCTACCGGAAAGCGACAGCCACTCGGGAACCGATGTGGGCCATTTCCAGCGGCTGGCGCAGAGCGCCGAACGCGGGAAACTGGACTCCATCTTCTTCGCTGACTCCCCGGTGTTGCACGGCGACGTAACCCAACGGCCATACGGGAGCCTGGAGCCGACAGTCCTGCTTGCAGCGATAGCGGCCGTCACGGAACGGATCGGGCTCATTGCCACCGCGTCCACCACCTACAACGAACCGTATAATCTCGCCCGGCGCTTCGCTTCCGTGGATCAGATCAGCGGTGGCAGGGCGGGATGGAACGTGGTCACCACAGCCGGGGACGCGGCGGCGAAGAACTTCTCCCTGGCCGGCCAGCCTGCACACTCTGAACGCTACGAACGGGCCGCGGAGTTCCTGGACGTCGCCAAGAAGCTCTGGAACAGCTGGGAGGAGGACGCCGTCGTAGCGGACAAGGCAGCCGGCGTCTGGGCGGACAACACCCGAGTGCACCCGGCCAACCACGTCGGCCGGTACTTCCAGGTAGAGGGTGCCCTGGACGTCCCGCGATCCCGGCAAGGACACCCCGTGATCGTGCAGGCCGGCTCCTCGGAGAACGGCAAAGACTTCGCCGCCCGCTATGCCGAAGCGGTCTTCACCGCACACCAAACCCTCGGGGACGCCCAGGCCTTCTACTCAGACTTGAAGCAGCGGACAGCAGAAGCCGGCCGGAATCCGGAAGCGATCAAGATCCTGCCCGGCATCGTCCCGCTCATCGCCTCAACCCAAGAGGAAGCGCACCGGCTTGAGCAGGAACTCGATGACCTCATCCTGCCTGAATACGCCCGCAACCAGCTCGCAGGGGTGTTGCGGGTTCCGGCGGAGTCCCTGCAACTGGACGCCGAATTGCCGGCCGGGCTGCCCTCGGAGGACCAGATCGAAGGTGCCAAAAGCAGGTACACCTTGATCGTGAACCTCGCCCGGAGGGAGCACCTCACCGTACGCCAGCTCATTGGGCGGCTCGGCGGCGGCCGCGGGCACCGGACCTTCGCCGGCACCCCCGACCAGGTGGCCGACACGATCCAGGAATGGTTCGAAGCCGGCGCCGCGGACGGGTTTAACATCATGCCACCTGTGCTGCCCTCCGGACTGGACATCTTCGTGGACCACGTCGTTCCCATCCTGCAGGACCGGGGACTCTTCCGGCGCGAATACTCAGGACGGACCCTCCGCGAGCACTTTGGGCTGGCCAAACCAGCCAATACTTTCAGCCCAGTACCGCTACCGGTCTAAACGAGAAGAGGTAACAACTGCACCTCCTAAAGCAGCGCGCGGAATACCGCGCACAGCTTGGGAGGTGCGGTCTTTTAAGAGGTCGTCACTCCGGCGCGCAGGCTTATAGGCGTTACTCCAGCTAGGAACGACGCGTAAAAGCGAATTTCGGGCCGGATTATTCACCTCCGTCCACCGCCTGGCGACGATGACGCTCCCGTTGGCCCTACGCCGACCGAAGCCTGTCGTCTTTTGACTCGAACCCCGAGCCCAACGCACCACCGATGAGCGCCGCCGACGTTGTCATCCATGCGACTCGCAAAGTCCCAAACAGTCACGGGATGTTGCAGGGTCAGTAAGGCACCGTCAATCGTAAATGCCGCGGCCAGCAGCACGGCCACGAACAGCAGGATGTAGCCGATCACGACGCCGATCAGCGGAACCCGATCGGCCCGTCGTCAAGAACAGCGGCGTTGATTTGCCGCGATTGCTGCAACGAGGGCGGCCTGAATTCCCCGGCGTCGTCCTCGGGTTCGAAGTGGCGGTGGATCGCCCCGCCGAGGTCGGCGACGACTGTGCGGACCCGGCGGTCGATGTTGACTGTGCCGAGCGCGGGCAAGGAAAGCAGCGAGCGAGATTCAGAGTTACCGGGGAAGAGACCTGGTGTTGGGAACAGCAACTCAGCGTTCTCCAATTGCATGCCTGCAAACCGGCTGACCGCCGTCGAATCGATCCGACGGCAACGTCTGCCTCAACCGCCCGCCCCGCAATATCCTCAACCCGAAGTGCTCGCTGCGGAAGGAAAGTCATGGGTCTGGACACTGGGGCGGACACGACCTAAACGGTCGATGCATCCCCTGCCTGAGGTAGAGGCGGTGATTCTGGTCATTCAGCCCGACGATGCCGTGGGGATGAAGGACCAGAATCGGGCCCCGACACTTGCCTGAACTACAAAGTGCGTTGCCCGAAGGCCCTAGCTTCGAGGTTGGTCTCGACTGATGCTCAAGTTCGTTGCCCTAGAAGCAGAGACGTTCAGTCTTTGCTGCTGAAGGCGGCGTCGAAGCTGGTCTGGGAGGCGGGGAAGTCGTACTTTTTCAGGACGGCGAGTGCTTCGGGGGCGCCGTGTAGCCGATCCATGCCAGCGTCCGACGGCTGGCCAGTAGGTATCTACTTAGTTCCTTGGCCGCAGTGATGATTTCGTCCTGGTCCTGGCTTATCAGGTGCGCGTGGTTGGACGGCGCGGTAAGGCCGTTCTCCTTCAGGGCTGCATTACAGAACGGCTGACCTTCCCTGCTGCATCAAGCCGGGCTGCCGGCACAGGTCAAGGTGGGAAATGTCCGAGCAGGTAGACCGAGCGTCGGTCTGACTGTCCCAGTTTTAGCGCGGTTTGAGCGCTAGGGGTTTAGTGACTCCCGGAGCTGTTGCAGCGCGACACGAACGGCAGTCTCGGATCGATGGATCTCCCTCACGTTCATTCCCGTGAACTCTTTCACTGCACGGCGCATGCTTTGCACATTGGTGAATCCGCACGTCGTCGCGATTTCTGAGTAAGTGATCCCATGGGCGCCGGGCTGAAGGAGGAGCTCGAGGGCTTTGCGCGTTCTCAACGCGCGAATCCGTTCACCCAGGTGGAGTTCTTCATTCTCGAAATAGTAGAAAAGAGAGCGACGGGAGAGGTTGAACCTTTCGGCGACCATTGCCACATCCAAAATGGGGTTGTCATAAGCGGAATCGAGGTATTTCTTCACCGCCCGACTTAGGGCCGGTTTCTGCGCCTCATCGTCGACCGGGGTTTCGAGCAGGGAGCCCACCAGGGTCGCCATCACCGAACGGAGGATATCTGAGGTTCCCGATACCGCATGATCTATGCCTGGCCGCTTCCAACTCATCAGCGCAGGGATCACGAAAGTGCCCACAATTGGGTGTTTTGCGAGGTCGGGCAGGCGAAACAGGGAGCGCAGTTCGGCCTCACTCACGTTCAGGCTGCTGCGGTCGATGTTTAGCTGCAAGGCGTGAAAACCCTCGGGCGCATCAAATCTTCCGCCCCGCGAGGTGTCGATGAACCTGACGGAGCCCGGCGATACTGGCTCAGGCACGCCGTTGACAGCGAGCGTTAGCCCCGCCGCCTTGCGGAAGTAGGCCAGGCGCAGATCCGTGGTGTCGGGATTCGGCGCCCACGATCCCAACGCGGGAGGGGTGTGCATTTCTATGAGGCTGAAACCCGGCCCGGCGAAATTAATGGCTGAAGGATTGAAGGACACAGGAGTCTTAGGTACCGCTTTTTCCAGCCGCATCGGGGTCTCGACGGCATTGCCGTACCATGCTCGCCAGTGTTCGAACCTTTGTTCGGGATTGAGCCCCTCCGGCACGGCATATCGTCGCAGACGGCCACTGTTCCCGTTTCCAGATTGAGGCATGCCATCCTCCTTCAACAGCCGAGCCATGCTGGCCTTGGGACCAGCCACGACGCCTGACGAAGCGTTTGCGGGGGACCGTAAGACTGGCCGAAGGAACCTCAGCTGTTAGAACTATTTTACGTTGTACAGACACCTTTGATTGGTGCGTTGAAGAGTTTGTTCGGCACCTCTCACACGAATATTGGCGCCGCTGCCGAGGCCCGGTTGAGCATGCGATTGAACAGTTCGGGTGCTGGAAAAAGCGGCCCAATCCACCGCTAAAAGCTTGCCGGGCTGTCTTACGCCATCTTCCTTCGGAGAAGGAATCAAGGAAGTGCGTCCTGTAATTGTTTGGCCCCCACGTCCGGGAGCGATTCCGATGTCTGGGCAACGTGCTCCTCTTTCTGGAGGCCGCGTCCGCCGGAATGCGGCCTGGCTGCGAGGTCATTGACTCGGTGGGGGGCGAGGACATATTCGACGGCCAAGATGCTGGCACCAACTACTCCAGCTTCCGGCCCGGTTTCGGATTGGGTGATATTCAGGTGCTGGGTCGCCAACGGCGTTGAACGAGCATAGACCGTTTCGCGGATCCCGGCGATCAAGTGTTCTCCGGATTGTGCAAGCGATCCTCCCACAACAATTAAGGAGGGGTTGATAAAGCTCACGCACATGTTGAGCATTTCCCCGATGTCGCGGCCAGCCTGCCGGACGGCTTGAATAGCAGCCAAATCGCCAGAACGAACGAGCGAGACGACGTCATTTCCGGTGATCGCCTTGAGTCCGTTCTTGCGGAGCTGCGCTGCGATGGCCGGTGCGCCTGCTATGGCCTCCAGGCAGGCGTTCTTGCCGCAGCGGCATTGTATTCCTGCCCCTCTGGAAACAGCGATATGGCCGACGTCTCCAGCGACCCCTGCCGCACCTCGCTGCAGTATGCCTCCACTAACAACCCCTGAGCCGATACCGGTAGCGACCTTAAGGAAGATCATGTTGTCCTCAGTGGGCCAGCGTGTCGCCCGCTCCCCGAGGGCCATGAGGTTGACGTCGTTGTCAACGAGTACGGGAACGTTGAAGGTCTGTTGAATGTAAGCGGGGACATCGAATCCGTCCCATCCCGGCATGATCGGCGGGCTGATCGGCTTTCCGGTGGAGTGTTCTACCGGACCCGGTAGTCCAATGCCGACAGCGATCATGTCCGTTGCTGGACGCTTCATCGCGTTCAGATGACCGGTCAGCGTCATGGTCAGCCAGTCCAGAACAGCTTCCGGTCCGCACGAAATCTCAAGTCGTTCAGTGGTTTCAACGAGTACCCCTCCCGACAGGTCCGTGAGAGCCACCGTCGCGTGTGTGGCGCCGACATCAGCGGCAGCTGCCAATCTTGCACCCGGATTAAAGGCTAATCGTGCTGAAGGGCGGCCCCCAGTGGAAGGCGCGCCCGATACGGGCGCAACCAGTCCGAGACCTAAGAGCGTCTCAAGGCGCGAACTGATGGCAGCCCGGCCCAAGCCCGTTATCCCGGCCAGGTCAGCCCTCGTTCGCGGCCGTCCATCCCGCAGGATGTGCAAAAGTTCGCCGGGGCCGCCGTTGTCCATGTCTCTCCAATTCGGGGCTCGAAAAAGGTGAACGGTGAGACTGAAGTCTTGACACATCAGGCTCACAGGACCCCGAAGGGCCCGCATCTCCACTCAGTGTCAAGGTGCCCACTCGTTCCCGTCCACTCGTCGATGCCCGCAGCATCAAAAAGTGCAACTTCGGGGCTGACTCAATCGCCAACAGCGTCAAAAGGTGCAGACTTTTGCTGGATCACTGACGAAAGGTACGTGGCGCGTGCCACTGTTTCGGCATGGAAAACGACAGAACCACGACAGCCCCCTCCCGGTTACGGGCCGGGTTCGTCGGAGCCGGGTTCATGGCCGAGGTGCACAGCCGGGCCGCCCGTGCCGCCGGGGCGGAAACCGCCGGCATCGCGTCCTCGAGCCCCGCCAGCGCCGCCCGCGCCAAGGACCGTCTGGGCATCGAGCAGGCTTACGCCTCCGTCCAGGACCTCATCATGGACGATGCGATCGATGTCATCCACGTGTGCACCCCGAACGCCACCCACCTGGCCTTGGCGGAGGCCGCACTGGCGGCCGGTAAGCACGTGGTCTGCGAGAAGCCTCTGGCTACCAATGTGCGCGATGCCGCCCGTCTGGTGGAGCTGGCCGCCAAGGCCGGAACAATCGCGACGGTTCCGTTCGTCTACCGCTTCCACCCCATGGTTCGGGAAGCCCGGGAACGTATTGCCTCCGGCCAGACGGGACGGATCTCCACGATCCAGGGGTCCTATCTTCAGGACTGGCTGCTGTCCCGGGGGGACGACAACTGGCGGGTGGACGCCGCTCTCGGCGGCCCGTCACGCGCTTTCGCTGACATCGGCTCCCACCTGTGCGACCTGATCGAATTCGTCACCAATGACCGGATCACCCGGGTCGGCGCACTAAGCCGCACGCTCTTCTCCGGCCGGGCAAACCACGCTGATGTCAAGACTGAAGACCTCGTCACGGCAGTCTTCGAAATGCGCAATGGTGCCGTCGGAAACCTCCTGGTCAGCCAAGTCGCTCCTGGACGGAAAAACCGGCTGATGATCGAGGTTTCCGGCTCCGAAACCACTGTGCAGTTTGACCAGGAAGCACCCGAGACGCTGTGGCTGGGCAAACGGGCCGGCTCGCAGCTGCTTCTTCGCGACCCGGACGCGCTTAGCCCCGAAGCGGCACGCCTCAGTGTCCTCCCGGCAGGGCATCCGCAGGGTTATCAGGATGCCTTCAATGCATTCGTCGCCGATACCTACGCCACCATCGGCGGGGAAACCCGCGAGGGTCTGCCCACATTCCGGGACGGCCTCCGAGCCGCCCTCCTTACCCAAAGCATCCTCGAATCCAACAACAGCGGTCGCTGGACCGAGGTTCCAGACATCAAACAATTAGAAGGAGTGCAGTAGTGAAAATCATTCAAGTAGGCCTCGGCGCATGGGGCGCTTCATGGCTGAACGTCATTCACCAAAGCAAGACCTGGGAACTGGCCGGCGTTGTCGACGTCAACCGGGACGCCGCTCGGGCCGCAGGTGAGCAGTATGGAATCCCCGCCTACGCCACTATCGAGGAGGCTTTGAACCACAAGGACTCTTTCGACGCGGTTCTGGTCATCGTTCCACCCGAATACCACGCGGCGGTGGCTGTCCCGGCCCTCGAAGCTGGTGTGCACACACTGATTGAGAAGCCCCTCGCGCACAACCTTGAGGACGGCATCCGCATTATCGAAGCGGCGGAGAAGTCCGGCAAGCACGCCATGGTTTCCCAGAACTACCGTTTCAAGCGCGCCGCACGGACCGTGCAGCGCCTCATCAGCGAAGGGGTGATCGGAGATCTTGAGCAGGTATTCATCGACTACAAGAAGAACCCGCCGTTCGAAGGCTTTCGGCTCGAAATGGATGAGCCCCTCATCGTCGATGCGATGATCCATCACCTGGACCAGCTTCGCGGGATCGTGGGTGTAGAACCCACTGCCGTGCGTGCACGGTCCTGGAACACGGCAACTTCCCGGTTCAAGGGCAACTCCTCTGCCATCGTGCAGTTCGACTGCGACAACGGTGCCCGTGTCGTTTACACGGGTTCGTGGAGCTCCTACGGCCCGCAGACCAGCTGGGACGGCGACTGGGAAATCCAGGGCAGCAAGGGCGCCATCACTTGGAAGAACAACGAGGTCACCATCGACTTCGCCTCACTGTTCGACACCGTGTTCCTTGCCGGTGCGGTGGAACGCTCTGGCGTCATGCATGTCGACCTGGATGCCTTGCCGGTCGAGGAACGGTTGGGAACACTCGCTGCGTTCCGCGACGCCATCGAAACCGGGCAGAAGGCGGAGACGGACGTCACCGACAATATCCAGAGCCT
This sequence comes from Arthrobacter sp. SLBN-112, assembly GCF_030944625.1. Classification (NCBI taxonomy): domain Bacteria; kingdom Bacillati; phylum Actinomycetota; class Actinomycetes; order Micrococcales; family Micrococcaceae; genus Arthrobacter; species Arthrobacter sp. SLBN-112. Next base: position 3,172,013 of record NZ_JAUSXY010000001.1, on the reverse strand, counting down.
GCAGCTGGTCATGGCTACCGCCGCTTCCGCCCGACAGAACGGGGCACCGATTCCCTTGAAGACCAACGCCGAACTTTTCGGCAGCAACTAGCACTTCCGACCCGAGGGAGTGTCGAAATGACTGGAGAAACAACCATGCAGCCACAATCAGCCACCGGCGCAGCCGGCACGGTTAACAGCAAGGCTGGCCCCGGCAAGTCCGGGGACGAGACCCGATCAAAGCTTTCCGGTGTCGGCAGCTTCATCGGCGCGCAAGGTCTGCTCGTCGTTGTCCTGCTCTTCGGTGTACTGCTGACCTTCCTCAGCCCGGTGTTTCTGACCCCGGTGAACCTGGTCAACCTGCTCTACCAGTGCACCATCCTGGGCGTATTTGCCATCGGCATGACCTTCGTGATCCTGACAGGGGGCATCGACGTCTCTGTAGGTTCTACTGCGGCCCTGGCCTCCGTGCTGTCCATGGGCATCATCGTGAAGATGAACATGCCCGCCGAAGTCGGCCTCCTTACCGGCCTGGCCGTCGGCGGGGTAGTGGGGGCCCTGAACGGGCTGATGGTCACGAAACTAGGGATTTCCCCTCTGATCGCAACCCTTGCTACCTTGTCCGCCGGATCCGGCATAGCCTTCGCCTACACCGATGGCGGCAACATCACCCCGGTTCCAAAACTGCTGACCAACGCGGTCAGCGCAAAAATCGCCGGCGTCCCCTTGCTCATCCCGGCGGTGCTGCTGCTTGCTTACCTGGCACACCTGGCGCTGACCCGCACCACCTACGGGCGCTCCATCTACGCCGTTGGCGGAAACAAAGAAGCCGCACTGCTGGCCGGTATCCGGGTGGACCGGGTAACCATGAACGCCTACGTCATCGCCGGCCTCTCCGCCGGCATGGCGGGCCTGCTGCTCACCGGCCGCCTGGCCTCAGGCAGCCCTCGTGCCGGCGATGGCATCGAACTGACCATCATCGCGGCCGTCGTCATCGGCGGCACCAGTCTCTTTGGCGGGCAGGGCAACATCAAGGGCACGCTCCTGGGGGTGCTCCTGATCGCCATGGTCTCCAACGCTGTGAACCTTCTCGGCATCCCGTCCTCCTACGACAAAATCGTCCAAGGCGTCGTCATTTTCGCTGCCGCCGCCCTGGACGTCTATCGCTACAAGTACGTCAAACGGAACCTCTCGAGGAAGCGCAAGATCGGACCCCGGCCCGTGGCAGATCAGAAAACTGTGAGTCCCGAGATCACGGAAACCGGCCAGGACCATCCCGCCGGGACACCGGCCTAGCCTCCTCCAAACGACCGCGAGGCTGCACGACCGGTGCACCCCCGTCGGAATAACCTACAGAAAGAGCAAGTCAATGAAGACCTCACCTAAATTGGCGATCCTTGCGGCAGTGTCCGCCGCCACCATCGCCCTCAGCGGTTGCGGCGCATCCCCCTCTTCATCGGGCCAGGACGCCAGCGGCGGAGCCAAGCCAAAAAAGATCGCGGTATTGCTCTACAGCCAGAGTTTTGAATTCATGGTCGCCCTCGGACAAGGCATCAAGGACAGGGCCAAAGAACTCAACGTCGACGTGACCGTCCTGGACGCCAAGGGCGATTCCAGCACCCAGATCAGTCAGATCCAGGACCAGCTCGCCAAGGGCGTGGACGGCATCGTATTGAGCCCGAACAACTCGGCCGAGTTGGCTCCTGGGGTCCAGATGATCCACGACGCCGGTAAGACGGTCACCACGGTCGACTCCGTGATTCCCGGCGACGTCGCCGACGCGGCCGTCGCCTTCGACAACAAGAAAGCTGGAAAGCTCGGCGCCGAGGCCCTGGCCAAGCTGATGGGGAACAAGGGAACGGTACTCGAATACCAGGGAGCGAAGGGCGCCTACCACGCTATTCTCCGCGGCGAGGGCTTCACTGAAGGCATCCAGCAGAACCCCGGCATCAAGGTTATTTCCCGCGACGCGCAGTGGACAGCCGACAACGCCCTGTCTCTGACGGTGGACAACTTCACCTCGGATCCGAGCATCAACGGCCTCTTTAGCCACAACGATGAAATGGTCCGCGGCGTCGTCTCCGGCCTCTCTCAGATCAACAAGGCCGCCCCCGTCGGCGCAGCCGGTCACATCCCGCTCGTCGGAGTGGACGGCACACCGCTGGCGCTGGACCGGATCCGCAAGGGCGTCCAGGACGCCACCATGGACCAAAACCCGTTCGAGATGGGCGCCCTCGCCCTGCAGGCCGAGGTCGACATTCTGGACGGAAAGCAGGTCCCCAAGACCCAGCTGACCGACACCCGACTCATCACCAAGGAAAACGTTGATGACCCCAAGCTCTGGGGAAACATCTTCAAAAACTAGGCCAGTCCGGCTCAACTAACCCGGATGGGCCAGGCACCACTGTCTGGCCCATCCAGCACCCACAGTAATTCAAGGAGAAAATGTGTCCCGCTTCAAGTATTCCTACAACGCCATCGTCTACTACCAGGAAGACATCGCCAAGGGAATCGACCGCGTCGCCCGTTACGGCTACGACGCCATCGAACTCGTCGGAGAACCGGCAACCCACAACGTCGAGGAGATCAACAAGCTGACCAAGGATGCCGGTATCGACGTGAGTTCAATCTGCAGCATCTGGTTCGGGGAAGAACGCGACCTGATCAACCCCAGCGCCTCCTACCGGCAGAAGGCCCTGGATTACGGCAAGTCTGTCGCCGACTTCGCCGCCGCCGTCGGAGCTCCGACCATCATCGTCGGACCGTCCCCGGTGGGCAAGACTGAGGCCCTGGCCAGCGATGAACAGGAATGGGAATGGGCAGTGGAGAACGTCCGCACGCTCGGCGAGTACGCGGCCACTGTCGGAATCAACATCACCCTCGAACCGTGGAACCGCTACGAGACGCACTTCCTGAACCGGCTCGACCGCGCCGTTGAGCTCCTGGACGCGACCGGTCTGACGAACGCCGGTGTCCACGGCGACCTGTTCCACATGAACATCGAGGAAGACACCATCCATGGCGCCTTCGCCCGTGCTGGCAGCAAGGTCAACCATGTCCACCTGGCCGACTCAAACCGGGCAGCCCCCGGCGTAGGGCACATCGACTTCCGTCCGACACTCCAGACGCTGAAGGACATCAACTTCGACGGCTACCTGACCTTCGAACTCCTGCCCGCCGCCTCGAACCCCTTCGCCATGATGGCACGCGGCGGCCACCTGGAATTCCTGGACCCCTACACCGAAAAGGCCATCAACGAAATGAAGAAGCTGGAACAGGAGCTGTGGCCCAATGAGTAAATACGAATTCGGGGTCAGCACCTTCATCCTGGTCTCCCCGTTCACCGACCAGGACGTTGACCAGTTCGATGTCGCAAAAGAGATGGGCTACGACCTGATCGAGGTCTGCATTGAAGACCCGGCCGTAGTAAGTGCGGAAGCACTGAAAAAGGCCTCGGAACGGACCGGGCTGCCCGTGTCGATCTGCGGTGCGTTCGGACCGGACCGCGACGTATCCCACGAGGACCCCCAGAAGCGGCGGCAGGGCATCGACTACCTGAAACTCTGCGTCGACATCGCCCAAGCCGTCGGATCTCCTCACGTGGCCGGTCCGATGTACTCCGCCACCGGCAAAGCCCGGCTGCTTCCCACGGATGAACGCCGGCAGCAGCGCCAGTGGGCCGCGGACAGCCTCCGGGAAGTGGCAGACTACGCGGCCGAACGCGGCGTCACCCTGGCCATAGAACCGCTCAATCGATTCGAAACCGATCTGGTCAACACCGTCGAACAGGGGCTGGAACTGTGCGAGCTGATCGGGCGTGAGAACGTCGGGCTCATGCTCGACACCTTCCATATGAACATCGAAGAGAAGCACATCGGTGAAGCCATCACGGCAGCCGGTGACAAGGTATTTCACTTCCAGGTGTCAGAGAACGACCGCGGAACGCCCGGAAGCGGCCACGTCCCTTGGTCCGAAACCTTCGCTGCGCTCGAGTCGATCGGTTACCAGGGCTCCATCGTCGTCGAGTCGTTCCTGCCCACTGTTGAAGAAATCGCCAAAGCTGTGTCCCTCTGGCGCCCTGTAGCGCCCTCCATGGACGCGCTGGCCCGTGACGGACTCACGTTCCTGAGGAGGGAATTGCCGTGACCGAAAAGCCCGGAGCCGCTCCGGCCATTGTCGAAGCACGCAATCTTGTAAAACTGTTCCCGGGCGTTGTTGCCCTCTCCGGCATGAACTTTGAGCTTCATGCCGGAGAGGTGCACTGCGTTGTCGGCGAAAACGGCGCCGGCAAATCCACGCTGATTAAGACACTGAGCGGGTTTTACACTCCTGACGAAGGTGGCGTGTATGTGGATGGCGAACTCATGCCGTCCAGCACAGTTGCCTCCAAAGCCGCTGGCATCGCCACCATCTACCAGGAGCACAACCTCGTGCCGGACCTCTCCGTGGCGGAGAACATTCTTCTGGGCAACTGGGGCGGCAAAAAAGGATTCCTTTCCCGGCGCGACATCCGCAAACGTGCCCGGAAAGCCCTCGACCAGGTCGCGCCCCATCTCAACCTGGACACCCCAGCCATGGCACTGTCCACGGTGGACGGTCAGATGGTGGAAATCGCGCGCGCCATTGCCCAGGACGCCAGGGTCATCATCATGGACGAGCCAACCACTGCCCTGACCGAGCAGGACGTCGAGAAGCTCTACAAGCTCGTCAACGAGCTACGGGGTAAGGGCCTGGCGATCATGTACGTTTCCCACAAGCTGGAGGAAGTATTCACCCTTGCCGACAAGATCACCGTCATCCGTGAAGGCAAAACCGTCGCGTCCTCCCTTCCCGCGGGTGAGCTCGACGCGCGCTCCGTCGTGCAGCTGATGGTGGGCAAGGACGTCGACCTTTACGAGCACATTCCCCGCGAACGCGGTGAACTTGTTCTTGAGGCGCGCGGCCTGAGCCGTGCAGGCGCTTTCGCGGACGTGGACCTGAAGCTGCACGCCGGCGAAATCGTCGGACTGGCCGGACTCGTCGGCGCCGGCCGTACAGAGGTCGCACGCTGCATCTACGGCGCCGACAAGGCCGACGCAGGAACCGTCGAGATCGGCGGCCGAAAGCTTCGCCTCCAAGATGCGACCGCGGGAATCGCAGCGGGAATCGCCCTCGTCCCCGAGGAACGGAAGCTGCAGGCCATCATCCCTATGCTGTCCATCCGGGAAAACACCACGCTGACACTCCTGAAGCAGGTCAGCAGGTACGGAGTGCTGAAGCGCGGCTACGAAAGAACAATGGTCGCCAAGTACATCAAGGAACTCGATGTGCGCACCCCGTCGGCAGAAACTCCGATCCAGTCCCTGTCCGGCGGAAATCAGCAAAAGGTCATAATCGCCCGCTGCCTTGCCAGCAATCCCAAAGTATTGATCCTGGACGAGCCAACCAAAGGCATCGATATCGGCGCGAAGGCCGAGATCCATCGACTTATTGAACAGCTCGCCCGACAAGGGGTGGCAGTGCTCGTCATCTCGAGCGAACTCCCAGAGCTGCTCGAACTCTCCGACCGGGTGATGGTCATGCGTGCCGGGCGGGTCGTGGCAGAACTGGGCAAAGCCCAAGCAACCAAAGAAAACGTTATCGCTTACGCCGCGGCCTAAGCGGTCCCATCTGAAGGGAAGAACCATGGCAGACCAACAGACCCGCCGCCCGTTCACCTTGTTCACCGGCCAGTGGGCCGACCTGCCCTTCGAAGAAGTCGCGCGCCTGGCCTCCGGCTGGGGATATGACGGACTGGAAATCGCCGTCTCCGGGGACCACCTGGACGCCTGGCGCTGGGACGAACCCGGCTACGTCGACTCCAAACTCGAAATCCTGGACAAGTACAACCTCAAGGTCTGGGCCATCTCCAACCACCTCAAAGGCCAGGCCGTCTGCGATGACCCCATCGACTTCCGGCACGAAGCCATCGTCGGATCCAAAGTCTGGGGCGACGGCGACCCCGAAGGCGTCCGCACCCGCGCCGCCGAGGAAATGAAACACACCGCCCGGCTCGCCAACGCACTCGGCGTGGACACCGTCGTCGGCTTCACCGGCTCCTCCATCTGGCAGTACGTGGCCATGTTCCCGCCCGTCCCCGATAAGGTCATCGACGCCGGCTACCAGGACTTCGCGGACCGCTGGAACCCCATCCTGGACGTCTTCGACGAACAAGGCGTCCGCTTCGCCCACGAAGTCCACCCCTCCGAAATCGCCTACGACTACTGGACCACCGTCCGAACCCTCGAAGCGATCGGCCACCGCGAAGCCTTCGGCCTGAACTGGGACCCCTCCCACATGATGTGGCAGGGCATCGACCCCGTCTCCTTCATCTGGGACTTCAAAGACCGGATCTACCACGTGGACTGCAAAGACACCAAGATCCGCCAGACCGGACGCAACACCGTCCTGGGCTCCCACCTGCCCTGGGGCGACCCCCGCCGCGGCTGGGACTTCGTCTCCGCCGGACGCGGCGACGTCCCCTGGGAAACCTCCTTCCGGGCGCTGGCCGCCATCGGCTACAACGGCCCCATCAGCATCGAATGGGAAGACGCCGGCATGGACCGCCTCCACGGCGCCCCCGAAGCCCTCGCCAACCTCAAAAAATACGACTTCCCCGCCTCCCAAACCAGCTTCGACGCCGCCTTCAACAGCAAGGACTAATCGATGATTCGCTGAATGTACAGAAGGCGGCGTTGCGCCGGCCGCGGCTAAATCGGCTGAGGTGCGGGAGCCGAAGAATTGGAACCGACTGTCCGAGATCCAAAACGTCGAGCCGTGAACTGTTGGGCTACGAACCTTCCGAGCTGCTTGGGCGTAACTGGAGTGTGCTGACAGCGTTTCAGGCCCTCGCGACCGCGCATCAGGCCGGGCACGACCCCAATGAACCGGGAGCCGCCTGGACAGACTGGGTTACTTTTCGCTACCGGGACGGCACCGCAGTACAGGCCGAAACCTGCGTAGAGAGCTCGGGGACGGAGCCGGGCGAAGTCTGGGGTACGCGGGAAGCAGCCGTCTTTTGGACCGCCAAACAATCGAGGGCGTAGTCGTAAAAAGCCAGGGCGCGCGTGCAAGCTGTCCTCACCAGCCGGACGATCTCGACGGCGCTCCAACTTATCCGCCGGCTGGACACAGGGGACGTCATAGGTGTCGAAGAACTAACACGCTTCGACGGTCAGCCGATCCAATCCCCCGAAGCGAGGTTCGTCGAAGCGGCCTCAGTCGAATGTGGTCCGGAGCTCGAGTTCCTGGCAATGGAAATGGCGCTGGACGCCGCGGCATGTTTGCCGAGCCATCTGTCAGGGTTCCCCTCCGTTACATCGCAGACTCACGCCGCCGAGCTTAGAAGACTCATCTGCCTTTAGCAACGATCGCCACCTTTGCCGACCTCTTCGACGCCCTAAGCATCGACGGCCACTGCGGCTGGTACGTATTCATCGGCGACGTTGCGACGGCCGAGCGGTACCTGGAACGTGACCTGGGCGGCTGGATGCAGGCTTTCCATCGAAGCCTCCATCGGAGAAGACGTCCCGAACTTCGCGGACTTCCAAACCTCCAACGGCATCTACCGCGTGGACGGCAACAGAAGAGGCATCGTCACCGCGACCTCTGGCCGAAAGCAGCAGGCACACCCTTCGCGCCGGCTGGCCGACTTGCGAACGACGAACTCGGTGGATCAGGTGGGGCCCGGCTCGCTGTCCAAAATCGCGTCCATTTCCTGGCCGGCGATGTCCACAATGCGTTGCATGGCCGCATATGCCGCGGCTGGTTCGTTGGCGACAACGGCCCTCGCGACTTCGAGGTGCAGGCGCAGCGGCTCGGGTTCCGGCCGATCGGGCATCAGCCCGTGCTGGGTTCGCCCCGTCAGGACCTCTCCGATCGCCGATTCCAGGTTGAGGAGCATCTCATTGCCGGATGCTTTCAGGATTAAGGCGTGGAATTGGATGTCCAGGGGAAGAAAGGCAGCCAGGTCGCCTGCTTCGGCAGTGACTTCAAGTCCCGCGGCAAGTTCCAGCAGTTGGCGCCCGTCCTCGGCAGCTATCCGCGCGGCAGCCAGTTTCGCGGCCAGCGGTTCGACGGCGGAGCGGAGCTCGGTCAATGACCGAAGCTGGACCGCCCTGCCTGAACCGTTCAGGCGCCACCGGACGACAAGTGGATCGAAAACATTCCACTCGGCCTGAGGACGAATGGATACGCCCACGCTGCGCCGGGAGGTCACCATTCCCAGTGTTTCCAGTACTCGCAGGCCCTCTCGGAGCACTGACCGGGTGACCTCATATTTTTGCTCCATGTCCTCGGAGCGGAGCACCAGGCCGGTGGCGAGCTTGCCGGACGTAATGTCGCTGCCCAGCCGCTCGACGATCGCAGAATGCCTGCTGATATGTCGGGTCACCCCTGGTTGATCAGACATTGCCGCGTCCCCCTAAGTCCCGAGGCACGCCAATCTGCTGGCAGCGCCGCCGGATTCCATAAATCGTATTTAGTGTGTACTGTGAGCCACAGCATATTCGGCGGACCGGACAAAAACAAACAAGTCCCGGCGCCGCCCCAACCCAAGGAAAACCATGACACCCCTTCTCCTTCCCGCGGCAGCGCAGCCCTGGAACGGCCACGACACCCAGCTTGTGGTGGTCGCCGCGATCGGCATCGCCCTCATTGTGCTGCTGATCGTCAAATTCAAGCTCCATCCATTCCTGTCACTGGTGCTTGGCTCCGCCTTTGTCGGCCTCGCGTCCGGCGTCGGCTTCGACAAGGTCATCAGCAACTTCGAAGACGGCGTGGGCAACACACTCAAGGAAGTGGGCCTGCTCATTGCCCTCGGCGCGATGCTGGGCAAACTGCTGGCCGATTCCGGCGGAGCAAACCGGGTGGTCGACACCTTGCTCGGCAAGGTCTCCCCGAAGCTCCTGCCGTGGGCCATGGCGCTGGTCGCGGTGATAATCGGCCTGCCGATGTTCTTCGAGATCGGCCTGGTGCTGCTGTTGCCCGTCATTGTGCTGGTAGCCCAGCGCTCCGGCGGGAAACTGATGCGCGTCGCCATCCCGGCCCTTGCCGGCCTGTCCGTGCTCCACGGACTGGTCCCGCCGCACCCCGGCCCCCTGGTTGCCATCTCCAGCCTGAATGCGCCGCTGGGCATCACCCTGGCCCTCGGCCTCCTGATTGCCATTCCCACCGTCATTATCTGCGGACCGCTCTTCGCGATCTACGCCGCACGCTGGGTTCCCGTGGACGCTCCAAAGCAGGCCGGTGGTATCGACACCGAACACACGCAGGCCGACCCGGACGCGAAACGCCAGCCGTCCTTCCTCATCACTTTGCTGACCATCGTCTTCCCGGTGATACTCATGCTCCTCAAAGCCGTCGTGGACATCGTGTCCCCGGACGCGAAGAACCCGAGCGCGGCACGCGTTTTCTTTGATTTCATCGGCGAACCCCTGGTCGCCATGACCCTCGCAGTGCTCCTGGCCCTGGTGACCTTCGGTTACGCCGTCGGGTTCTCCGGCAACAAGATCGGTGGCAAGATCGGTGCCTCCGTGGGACCGATCGCCGCAGTGATCCTCATCGTCGGCGCGGGCGGCGGGTTCAAGCAGACTCTGATCGGGGCCGGAGTGGGCGACGCCGTGGCGAAATGGGCCACCGGAGCGAACATCTCGGTGCTGGTCCTTGGGTTCCTCATCGCCGTGGCGATGCGCCTGGCCACGGGTTCGGCCACGGTGGCAACTGTCACTGCCGCCGGCATCGTCGCCCCTTTGGCCACGTCCCTCTCCCCGGCACACGCCGGCCTCCTGGCACTGGCAGTCGGCGCAGGCTCGCTGTTCCTCTCCCACGTCAACGACGCCGGGTTCTGGCTGGTCAAGGAACTCTTCGGCCTTACCGTGGGCCAGACGTTCAAGACCTGGTCCGTGATGGAAACGCTGATCTCCCTCGTCGGCTTCGGCCTGGTGATGATTCTGTCCGTGGTGATTCCATGACGTCGCAGGACACCGCACCCACCACCGGGTTCGACCAGCAGCCCGTCCTCGTCATCATGGGCGTGTCCGGATCGGGCAAGTCCACGGTGGCGGGCATCCTGGCCGGCCAGCTTGGCTGGGACCTTGAGGAAGGGGACGACCTGCACTCGCCGGAGAACGTCGAAAAAATGGCGTCCGGCATACCACTGACGGATGAGGACCGCTGGCCCTGGCTCGACACCATTGCCTCCTGGATCATCGAGCACACCATGGCCGGAATACCGGGCATCATCACCTGCTCAGCCCTCAAGAAGATCTACCGCGACCGGCTCCGTGAAAAGAACGTTGTCTTCGTTCACCTTTCCGGTTCCAAGGAGCAGATCGCACGGCGCCTGACAGCACGCATGGACCACTACATGCCGGCCACCCTGCTTGACTCGCAGATCGCCACACTGGAACCCCCGGGACCGGAAGAAAACACCATCGTCATTGACGTGGGCCGCACTCCTGCGGAGGAAGCAGCCGAAATCGTCAGGCGGCTGGGCCTTTCCCCGGCCCCAGGCTCGTCGGCGCTCGGCCACCCCCGGCCGGGCAGTTCATCCGCTGGCCCGTCGACCCCAGGCAGCGACGGCTGACGCCCCCTTTCCGATCGAACACAATATGCAGCGCGCCAATGGCGCGCTGCATATTGCTTTGCCCACTGCTGAGTCCATGGAAGCTCATTCACGGTGGCGGGAACCACGATTTGAAATCCCTGCTCGGCAATCATGAACCCTTCGGTCTCAACGTCCGACCTACTGGCCTCGTACGAACCGATTCTGTTGCCCACGTGCTTGCTTTAGGGGCCTGCCGCGTGAACTTCATGACTACTCCGTGGTCGTAGCTGTTGCACACCTGCCTGTTCTACCCGCCATTCAGCAGTCGTCGACTATCTTGCCGAGGACACCGCCGATGGCGCCGCCGACGGCCGCGCCGCCTGGACCCCCGAAGTATCCGCCGATGATGGCTCCCGCGCCGGCCAGGGTCCCTTGCCAGTTGCCGCCTGATTTCTTGTAGACCACTGTGGTTTGTCCCCCGGAGCTGGTTGGCACGTAGGATCCCATGGCGCCCGAAGCATAGGACAGTGCCACGGGGCTGGCGTTGCCGCCGACCAAGAGTTCCTCATAGGCCTTCTTGACCTCGGTGTGGGCCTCCGCAGCGTCGTGTTTGCCGCCGGTGACGGCGTATCCCAGTTCGCAGATGCGCGTCAGTACGGTGAGTTCCGATTCGGTGATGAACTGGAGTTCAAGGAGTTTGTGGAGAACGATTTTGTCGGCCTTGAGACGGTCGCCGCCTGCTTCGGCCATGATCCTTTTGACTTCCCTTCCCGCGGCACTTTGCATCTCGCTAACGCCGATCCCGAGGACAGGTTCGAAACTGGTCATTGGAACGCCTTTCTGCTGGATTGGGTGTACGCGGGCAGCCGCGTTCTCGAAGTTTGCTCCCGCCGGGCGCGCAATGGAAGAACGCAATGAAACTCCTCGGCGCTGATCAGGAGTCACAACCCGGCGCAGGGTGAGGGCACCGACTTACCGCCTTCAAGCCGGCAACCCCGGGAAGATCAGGCCGAACCGGTCGCCCGGACCCGCCGCAGGATCTCGTCCACGACGTCCTGGAGCGGTGCGGTGGCATCGATCACGATGCCGGCAGACGGGATGTCCTCCCGTGTCCTGTGCAGGTGCTCAATCAAGGCCCGTTCCGCCGGTAGCCCACCCCATTCGTCATGGGGGCGCCCGTCAAGCCGGCGGTTCAACGTCTCCAGGTCCACCTCAAGGACGAAGACGCCGTCAAAGAGGTCGATGAACTTCCCGAAGTTCCTTGAGCCGCCGCAGAAGAACGTCACCGCCTCACTGCGGTCCGAGATGAGGGCTTCCACGTCGCCTACCCGCCAGATGTGGTGACGGTGCGCCGAGACACCGGTGATGCCTGCTTGTGGTTCGCCGGTTTCCGGATCACCCTGATAGGCCAGTTCCCGGTCGCCGTTGATGGCGTGGAAGCCGCGCCGCCGCAATTCATTGCACACCGCGGTCTTGCCGGTCCCTGAACCACCCTCCACCAGGTAATTCCTTCTGCCCATGCCTGATGGTACCCAGCCGTACAGCTGACGTGGCAGGGAATGGTTTGATTGGTCAGTGCTCCGTTTGAAACGCTACCTGGTTCTTTGCCTGTTCTTGGTGTGCGTCCTGACCGCATTGTCGTTCTGGGCCATCCGGCAGCTGCCCGCTGATGCCCGTGGGGTCTTTTCGCCGCCGCCGCGGGCGGACGTGAAGCTTGACGTGTTCTCTGCCGGCATGACCACTGCGGTGAACGTGACCAGGACCCCGGATGCAGAGTGGCTTGCGGAGGCTGCCGCGCGGACCGGGATCCCAGCTTCCTCGCTCCGTGCCTATGTTGCGGCGGCCGCCACTGCCAACGATTCCAATCCGGGGTGCGGGATCGGCTGGAACACGGTGGCGGCCGTGGGCTTCGTCGAATCAGCGCACGGAACTTACGGCGGCGGGAGCCTAAACAACGCGGGCCAGACAACCGGTCCCATTGTGGGCCCAAGCCTCAACGGCGCCGGCTTCGCCGCCATCCCGGACACGGACGGCGGCACCTTGGACGGCGACGCCCGCTGGGACCATGCCGTGGGACCGATGCAGTTCATACCTTCCACCTGGAAGATTGCGGGCCTGGACGGAAATGGCGACGGCGTTGCGGACCCGTTCAACCTGGACGACGCCGCCCTCGCTGCCGCAACGTATCTGTGCGTCCACGGCCGGGACCTGACCACCCCGCAAGGGTGGACGGATGCCATTTACTCCTACAACCAATCCGATGCCTACATCCGGCAGGTGCGCGCCCAAGCCACTGCCTATGCCGCCAAGACGGGCGCTCCGAATTAGCACGGGTACCGCGCAGTAACACCGGCCGACGAAGACCGGCGCGCGCACCCGGCGGTAGTCTGGGCGCGTGGATTTCTCCTGCGAACTCGCCAACGGCATCGTCCTGCGTCCCGTCCACTTGTCCGATGCCGCGCCGCTGGCCGCAGCGTTCCAGGCCAACCGCGCCTACCTGGCACCGTGGGAACCGGTCAGGCCCGAGGAGTTCTACACGGTCCAGGGCCAGCATGAGGTCCTTACCCGGCGGCTGAAGGACCTCGACGACGGCACCGCACTTCCCATGGTCCTGGTGGGAGGCAATGCAGTTGTCGGCCTGCTGAACCTGAGCTCGATCGTCCGCGGCGCCTTCCAAAACGCCCATGTTGGCTACTGGACCGCCCAGGCCGCCCAAGGGGGAGGACTCATGACGTCGGCGCTGTCCGCGGCGATGATCATTGCCAAGGCCCAACTCGGCCTGCACCGCCTCGAGGCCGCCACGCTGGTCCATAACAGGGCATCGCAAAGGGTGCTGGAAAAGAACGGCTTTGAGGCCTACGGCACCGCCCGGGCATACCTGCGGATCGCCGGCCAGTGGCAGGACCACCGCATGTACCAGCGGATCCTCTAACGACGACGGCCTGCGGCATCCGTCGCCGGCCTCCGCAGCTGCCTCCGGGCCAGGGACCTACTTTTCGTCCGGGCCAAGGTCCGGCAGGACTGAGGAATAGGCGTAGGCGGCGTTGCTCCAGGCCACGAACAGCAGCGGTGCCGGCGCCAGTGCCACGCCCAGCACCGGCTGCAGCAGGGCCGCGGATGCAATGATCCCCAGCAGCACCAGCATGGCCAGGCTCAGGTACCAGCGCTGGACGGACAGGTAAAGCGACGCCTTGAGCAGGCTTTTCAGCGCGTTGCCGGGAAGGAGCACGACGCCGGCAATCGCCATCACAGCGACGCTCACGGTCATCGCGGCAGCCACCACGATCACCGGCACCAGGAGCGCAGCGGCCGGCATGGACTGCACGATGGCCAGGTCCACGCCAAGGAACAGCAGCACCGCCACGGCCGCAAGCCCCAGCGGGGCCGCCCGCCGGAAACCGCGCCGGTAGCCCCGCAGGAAGGAGGCCACCGGCTTGGCCGCGGCACCGTCGTCGTGCAATGCCTGGAAGGAGGCGAAGAGCCCGGCGAGCGATGGCGCGACGGTGACGGACAGCGCCAGGAAGAAGGGCCATGCTGCTGCCGGGTCCGCCACCAGGGCAAGGCACAGCACCAGCGGGGCGTTGGCGAGCGCCATGAGCACATTCCCGGCCAGGAACGTGTAGATGAAGCCGAAGATGCTGCCAAACGCGTCGAACCCGGGGCTGGGAATACGCCCGGCCAGGCCGCGCCGCGTGGGCTCTCCCTGCCGGGGCGTGGGGTGCTGCGCCGCGGATGTCATCCTTTCATCCCGCTCGTGGCGATGCCCTGGATGAAGTACCGCTGGCCGAGAAGGAAGATGGCCAGGATGGGGATCACCGAGATGACGGACCCCGTCATGATCATGGCGTACTCGGCGTCGAACTGGCCCACGAACGAACGCAGCCCCAGCTGTACGGTCCAGAGCCGGTTGGAGGTGAGGTAGATGAACGGGCCCATGTAGTCGTTCCAGGTGTTCACGAACGTCAGCAGCGCCAGGCTGGCCAAGGCGGGCTTGGACAGCGGCAGGATCACCCGGGCCCAGATCCCGTATTCGCTCAGGCCGTCAATCCGGGCTGCCTCGCACAGTTCGTCCGGGATGGTCATGTAGTACTGCCGCATCAGGAACACGCCGAAGGCGCCGAACGCCTGGAGCAGGATCAGGGCGTTGAAGCTGTTGGTCAGCCCCAGGTTCTGCATCATGATGTACTGCGGCACCATGTAAGCCTGCCACGGCACGGCGATGGTGCCGATGTAGCAGAGGAACAGGACGTCCCGGCCAGGAAAACGGACCTTGGAGAAGCCGTAGGCGGCCAGTGATCCGGTGAGCACCTGCAGGCATGTGATGATCACGGCCAGGTACAGCGAGTTCTGCAGGTACCCCATCATGGGGATCCGGGTCCAGATGTCCGTGTAGTTGCTCCACACGAACTCGCTGGGAATCCACTGGATGGGCACCGTGAGGACCTGGTTGTTCTCCTTCAGCGAAGAGGACACCATCCAGATGAACGGCACCATGAGCGCCACCACCAGCACGGCCAGCACGGCGTAGATCACCACGTCCGTGGTGCGTTTCTTTTGCTCGCGCGGGGAGCGCTTGCGGTCTGTACGACGGCGGTCTTCCGCGGCAGGGGCGCTGGATCCCAGGAAGGGTGCCTCGGCCTTGAGGTCTTCGGCCATGTTGGTCATCAGCGTTCCCTCCGCTGTTGGATCTTGAACTGCAGGACGGTGACCGTCAGCACGATCAGGAAAAGCACGAGCGAGATCGCGGATGAGTAGCCGAACTTCCCTTCGCCGATGCCCTCCTGGTAAATGAGTTGGGACAGCACCGTGGTGGAGCGGCCGGGACCGCCGTTGGTCATCACCACGATCAGGTCGAAGACCTTGAAGCTGGAGACCGTCAGCATGACCACCACGAAGAAAGTGGTGGGGCGCAGCGACGGAATGGTGACGTTCCAGAAGCGCTGCCAGGCGCTGGCGCCGTCAACCTCCGCTGCCTCGTAGAGCTCCGCGGGGATGGCCTGCAGGCCCGCCAGGTACAGCACCATGTAATAGCCCATGTCCCGCCAGACGCTGGTGATGATGACGGCGGGCAGCGCCCAGTCGGAGCTGGAGGTCCAGCCCGGCGCGTTGGCGATGCCGATCGTGTGCAGGAACTGGTTGATGGGTCCGTTGTCCGGGCTGAAAAGCATGTTCCAGACGACGGCGACCGCCACCAGGGAGGTGATGTACGGGAAGAAGATGGCCACCCGGAAGAAGCCGATGCCTTTGAGCTTGCGGTTCAGGAGCATGGCCAGCAGCAGGGCCAGGGCCATGGTCAGCGGCACGTGCCCGATCGCGTAGACCACGGTGTTCCGCAGGGCCACCCAGAAGGAGTCGCTGGCCAGCATCCGCTGGAAGTTTGCCAGCCCCACCCATTTGGGGGCACTGAAGGAGGTCCATTCCATGAAGGAAAGGGCGAATGCGGCCAGTACCGGGATGAGGGTGAAGGCCAGGAATCCCAGGAAGTTCGGCAGGATGAACGTCCAGCCGATCAGGGTGTTGCGCCGCGCCTGTTTCCGGTTCCCCCGGCCGGGCGCCGGAGCTGCTACAGGCGCGGCGGCCGGGGTGATGGTTTTGGTTGTCATGGCTGCCTGTTACTGGCCCAAGACTTCGCTTTTGACACGCTTGCCCATCTCGGCGATTCCGTCGGCAACCGACTTTTCGCCGACCATGATGAGGTCGTGTTCCTGGTTCAGGATCTTGTCCGTGGCCGCCGACTTGTCGCTGACGGGCATTTCCAGGGCGGTGCTGTCCGGTGCGAATGCCTTCTTGGACAGGGTGTCCGTGGGCATGCCGTCCAGCTTGAAGTAGGCGTCCGTCACGGCGTCGTCCTGCAGTGCCGGGACCACGCCCACCTTGGAGATGGCCTTGGCTCCCTCTTGCCCGGCGGCCCACTCGATGAACTTCCTCGCCTCGTCCGAGTGGGTGGCGTTCTTGTTCACGGCGAAGGCGGTGGGGGAGCCGAAGGTGGTGACTTTGCCGTTCGAGTCCTTCTGCGGCATGGGTGCCAGGCCCCAGTTGACGTTGGTCTTGCCGTCCTTCTTGGCCTGCAGGAGGCCGGCGATATACCAGGTACCCATAGGCATCATGGCGGCCTGGCCGCTTTCGAACATGGTCCGGTAGCTGGTCTTCTGGCTCTTGGCCGTTGCGTAGTCCAGGGTGGCGCCGCTCTTCTGCAGGTCAAGGGCCATGCTGTATTGGTCATTGAAGTAGCCGTAGTCGCCGCTGTTCTGGTCCTTGCCGTTCTGTGCCGCGGAGACGGCTTCCACCACCGAGCGCCAGATGTGCTGGTACGTGCCGTAGACCTTCTTGCCGTCGGGGGCGGTGCCGCTGAGTTTCTTGGCGATCTCTGCGTACTTGTCCCAGGTCAGGTCCTTGGGGTCATCGATACCGGCTGCCTTGAAGAGATCCTTGTTGTAGTAGAGCAGCCAGAAGTCCTGGCGGTACGGGGCTGCGTAGTATTTGCCGTTGATGTTGAAGGCGTCAAGGGTTGCCAGCTTGTCCTTGCCCACGGTGTCCACCACGCTGTTGATTTCCTGCAGCTGCCCGTTGTTGGCGTACCTGGCGTAGTCAATGACGTTCTTCATGGTCAGGACGTCGGTGGTGTCGCCGCCGGCCAGCATGGTGGTGACTTTCTGCGGGTAGTCGTCGGCCAGGATGTCCACGGGTTCGATATGGACGTTGGGGTGGCTGGCTTCATAGCCGTCGAAGAGGGCCTTGAATTCAGGTGTTCCTTCGTAGTTCCACACGGATACCGTCAGCGTGGTCTTGCCGTCCTGGGCCTGCGGTGCCGTGCCTGCGGCGCCGGCGCATCCGGACAGGCCGAGACCTGCGGTGACGGCCAGCGCCATGGCGGTGAAAGTCCTGCGCTTCATTGCGTTCTCCTTTGAGGTTTTGGTGTGTGTGCCGCGTGTGCGGCGTGGGGCTGTTCAGGCGCTGAGGGAGAGGTCTGCCGAGACCACTTGCGCCGCGGGTCGCTGACCGGTCAGGTAGCGTTCGAGGTCGTTCAGTGCTGCATCGGACATCCGCCGGGTTTCCGTGCCCAGGGAGCCTGCGATATGCGGGGTGATCTCCACGTTGGGAAGGTCGTAAAGAATCGAGTCCGCCGGGAGCGGTTCGGGTTCGGTGACATCCAGCAGGGCCTGGATCCGGCCCGTGGCGCACTCCGTTTCGAGGGCCTTGGTGTCCACCAGTGAACCGCGCGCTGTGTTGATCAGTGTTGCGTGGTCCTTCATGGCCTGCAGCTCGGCGGCGCCGATCATGTGGCGCGTCTCCGGCAGGGCCGGGGCATGGACCGTCACGATGTCCGAGGATGCCAGCAGCTCACGCAAGGACACCAGCTTCCCGCCGGCGGCCGCCACGGCCGCGGGGTCCGCATGGGGGTCGCTGACCAGGCAGGTCACGTCCTGCAGCTGCTGGACCAGCCGGACCACCCGGCGGCCGATGCGGGAAAACCCGATCACGCCGATCACCCGGCCGATGTTACCCAGTTCCCCGCGCGCCGTGGCATAGCCCCAGTCCTCGCGGTGCATCCTTGCGTCGTTCGCGAGCACGTGGGCCTTCTTGCCGGCCAGCACGATGGAAGCGAAGGTGAATTCGGCCACCGGGATGGCGTTGGCGTCCGCGCCGTTGGTCACCAGGATGCCGCGTTCCCACAACTCCGGAGTGACGAAGCTGCGGACCGTGCCCGCGCAATGGAACACCGCGCGCAGATTGGGCATCCGCGCCAGTGCGGGTGCATCAAGGCGGGGCACTCCCCAGCTGGTCAGCAGGATTTCGACGTCGGCCAGGTGGCCGGCGAACGCCGGGTCTTCCAGGGAGTCGGTCCACGGCGCTTCGCCGAGGTCCACCAGGCCCGCCAGCCGTTCGAACCGCATGGAATCGAACTGGTCGGCAAATGTTCCCTGGTTCATGACCAGCAGGGCCTTGGGTTTACGCGACATTCGGGCCTCCTTTCATTGTCGGGTGGAGAGCGGATCGGACCGCTGTTCATGTCTTGCATCACATCTAACAATCAGTACATACTCATGAACAAGACAGAACAACCAAGATAACCTGTATCGTTCTTAAACGATCAAGATCGAACAACAGAATCGATTTTTTGATGCCAGCTCAGCTGACCCCCGCCGTGGCACTGCCGCCCGGCGCCCCCCTTGCCTCGGCGTGGGGAACGCACGCCCACCCTGATGAACTGCTGCGCGCACTCGATGGCGCAAAGGCCCGCATACCCGTCCGTCCGGCAGGCGATCCGGCCTGGCACTCTGTGGCCGGCACCGGATTGGCGCCGCTGCAGCATCAGGCAGCCCAGGAACGCGGAACCGCCTGGCCGCAGCCCCTGGTTTCCCAATACGCGCGATACTTCCGTGACGGCAACCGCACCGCCTATGAGGATCTGGTGGCCGCCCGCCAGCAGAGGCTCACCCGTGCCGTGGTAATGGCCCTGACGGCCACTGACCGCGGTGAAGCCGAGCTGTGGCTTGATGAGGTTGTGGACGGCGCCTCCCTTCTCTGCGAACAGAGCTCCTGGTGCTGGGCGGCACACGATGACATTTTCCGCCGCTCCGGGGAGGTGGTGCCGGACCAAGGGCAGCCGTTCCTGGACCTGGGCGCGGGCGAGGTGGCTGCCCAGTTGGCTTGGCTGGACCACGTCCTGGGCGCCGGCCTGGACAGCCGGGCCCCCGGCCTGCGGCGGCGCCTGCGCGAGGAAACCCACCGGCGTGTGATCCGGCCCTTCCTGGAGCGGCTCGACTGGCACTGGCTGGGCCTGGACGGTGATGTCCACAACTGGAATCCGTGGATCCATTCGAACCTCATCGCCGCCGCGCTGTTCCTGGTGGACGATCCCGGCCTGCAGGCCCGGGTCCTGGCCCGCTGCATCGAGGGCATGGACCGTTTCCTGGCCTCCATCCCCGCGGACGGCGCCATCGACGAAGGATTTGCCTACTGGTGGAACGGGGCGGGCCGGGCCTTGGAGGGCCTGGCCCTGCTGGAGGAGGCCACCGGTGGCGCCCTCGGTGCCGGCTTGCCGGTAGTCCGGGAGCTCGTTGCCTTCCCGCACCGGATGCACATCGGCGGCACATGGTTCCTGAACGTCGCGGACGGTCCCGCACGCGCCGCCGCGGCACTTCCGTGGGACATGCTCCACCGCTGGGCGGTGCGCCTGGGGGACGGGGACGCGGCACAGCACGCAGCCTCGATGATCGCCGGGTCGCCGGATGCGGCCGCCGGGCTGGGCCGTGTCCTGCACTCGCTGTTCCGGGGTGCACCGGCGCCCGAGCATCACCAGGGCGTGAAGGACACCGTCCCGCTGGTGCCGTTCACGTACCTGCCCTCCGTCCAGATCATGGTGGCCCGGGAAACAGCAGGTTCCACCCGCGGCCTGCTGCTTGCCGCAAAGGGCGGCCACAACGGCGAACACCACAACCACCGCGACGTCGGATCGGTGGTGGTTGCCGTGGACGGCACGCCGTTGCTGGTGGATGCGGGCCAGCCCACTTACACCGCCAAGACGTTTGGTCCGGACCGCTACGAAATCCGTGCCATGCAGAGCAACTGGCACAATGTCCCCGCTCCCCTCGGAATGGAGCAGGGAACAGGCAGCCAATTCGCGGCGGAGGTCCTGGAGCAGCCCACCGCGGAGCACCCGGGCCTTCAACTCGCGCTGGGCGCAGCCTACGGAATGCAGCCGCACCAGTGGATCCGCACGGCCACCCTGGACCGGGCCACGGGCCGGATCACCATTGCGGACCGCTGGGACCTCCCGGCCGGGCCGCACGGAGGAGTCTCGCACGGGACAGCGCCGCACGGGCCTGCGTCCGACGTCGACATCACCTTCCTGGCGGCCGGCACCGTCCGCGTCGGTCCGGAGGGCAGCGCGGACATCCACCCGGCCGGTATCCCCGGAGCGGACTCGGGAGGCGCCGCGGCAACCGCACGGGGAGCCGCCCTGCGCTGGGAGCCGGGATCCGCCGTCGTCCTCGTGGACGAATGGCACCTTGAAGACCCGCTGCTGTCCGCTGTCTGGGGACCGAGACTCACCCGCCTGCGCTTCCGCGTGCCAACCCCGTCCGGCACTGCAGGCGCATTCACCCTTACAGTGGAGGCAACACCATGAGTCCTGAAAAATCCCCCGGCGCGGAAGGAAAGTCGCTGTTTTCGCTGCAGCGCAGGGAACGGCTCATGGAGGAGCTGCGCGCGCACGGCGCCATCACCGTCAGGGACATTGCGGCCAAGCTCGGGGTGAGTGAGCTGACCATCCGCCGCGACGTGAACACCCTGGCCGATGAAGGGCTTGTGTCCCGGGTCCACGGCGGTGCCACGCTGCCCAGCCCCCTGGACCGCGCCGCGGCGGGCCGGCCCGCAAACCACAGCTATTCGATCGGCATGGTGGTCCCGTCGCTGGACTACTACTGGCCGCAGGTGATCAGCGGGGCGCGCGCCGAAGCGGAAGTTCAGAACCTCCGGATCCTGGTCCGCGGGTCCGCCTATGACGCGGCAGACAACCGCCGGCAGGTCCAGGCCCTCCTGGATACCCAGAACATCGACGGACTGATCGTGGCGCCGGACATGGGCGGGGAGCACGGACAGGACCTGCTGCGGTGGCTTAATGCCCTGCCCATCCCGGTGGTGCTGGCCGAGCGGCGCTCGCCGCCCGAGGTTCCGGCGCACCGGCTCGAGTGGGTGGCCACGGACCACTCCTTTGGCGCCGGTATGGCCGTACGGCACCTGTGGCAGGAAGGACACCGGCGGATCGGCTGCCTGACGGACTCCGCCAGCCCCACCAGCCCGCATGTTGTCCGGGGCTGGCAACAGGCCCTCACCGCGCTCAAGATTCCGGTCCAGGGAGCGGTCCTGGAAGACTCGGTGAAGCACGTCAACGGTGAACGGGCAAAGCACTTCGACCAGGTGCTGGCACTGTGCACCAGCAGCGGTACCACCGCCATGCTGGTGCATTCGGATACCCAGGCGGTCGCGTTCGTCCAGCACTGCGTGGACCGCGGCCTGGCCGTGCCGGGGGACCTCGCGGTGGTGGGATACGACGACGAGGTGGCCTACCTCGGCGAACCCGCCATTTCAGCCGTCCGCCCGCCCAAGCAGTACGTAGGCAAGGTGGCGGTGCAGCTCATGGCCGCCCGGCTCGCCGAAGGACGGATGCGGCCGGTGCACCGGGTGGAACTGAATCCCGACCTGATCCTGCGTGATTCATCGGTGGGGGCACCGCGCGCTGCCACGGGTGTGCTGCTGGACTCGCTGTAAACATGATGCCGCCCCGCAGCGGCCACCCACTGCCCGGCCCGCGGGCAACCAGCCCAACCTAGGAACCCATGCCTGTCCCTGCACGTCCCGTCGCCCTTGTCCTTCCCCCGCTGGACCGGGAATTGTCGCCATTCACCGGGCTCACCCGCGACCACTGGTGCGCCTACGCAGACCACCTGCTGCGCTCGGCGCACAGATTCGCCACCGACGACCACGCCAACCTGTTCCTTCCGGGCGCCACCAGCGCCTACGGTCCCCGAAGCGACTCGCTCGAAGCGTTCGCCCGGACCTTCCTGCTCGCCTCCTTCCGGATCGCGGGAGACCCGCAAGGCACACGCTGGCTCGCGGACTGGTACGCGCAGGGGCTCGACGCCGGCACCGACCCTGCCAACCCGGGCCGCTGGCCCACGCCGGGCGAACTGGACCAGGCCAAAGTGGAAGCCGCATCGCTGGCCGTCGGCCTGGCCCTGACCCGCGACGTCCTCTGGGACACATTGCCCCGCCGGGTCCAGGAACAGCTGATCGCCTGGTTCGAGACGGTGATTGGCGAAACATACCCGCCGATCAACTGGGTGTGGTTCCAGATCGTCGTGGAAATGTTCCTTGCCGGCGTTGGCGGCAGGTCCTCCGATGCGGACATCGACGCCGGCCTGGCCGTCCACGACTCGCTCCACCGCGGCCACGGCTGGTTCGCCGACGGACCGGAGCGCGCGTACGACCACTACGTGGGCTGGGCCTTCCAGGTGTATCCGCAGTTGCTGCAACTCATGGCGCCCGGGGATCCGCGGGTGCAGGCAAGGGCGGCGCTGGACGGCGGGCGGCTGGCGGACTTCCTCGACGACGCCGTCCACCTGGTGGGGGCCGACGGTGCGCCCCTGGTGCAGGGCCGCAGCCTGATCTACCGCTTTGCGGCCGCGGCCCCGTTCTGGAGTGGCCAGCTGCTGGGCCATACCCGGTTGAGCCCCGGTGTTTCGCGGCGGGCGGCGTCCGGTGTCCTGGCGTACTTCATGGGCCGCGGGGCCACGAACGACGACGGCCTGCTTACCATTGGGTTCCACGGCGAGTTCCCGGGAATGAAGCAGTCCTATTCCGGCGCAGGCTCACCCTACTGGGCGGCCAAGGGGATGCTGGGCCTGGCCCTTCCGGCGGAACACCCGGTGTGGACCGCCGTCGAGGAGCCGCTGCCGGTGGAAACCGGAGACACCCGGCTGTTCATCACCGCCCCGGGCTGGCAGGTGGACGGCACGGCAGCGGACGGCGTAGTCCGGGTCCGCAACCATGGAACCGACCACGCCAACCCCGGAACCCGGGTGGCCGACTCACCGCTGTACGCCCGCCTAGGCTACTCCACGGCCACGTTCCCGGACCTGGAGTCCGAGTCCCTGGACAACGCCGTGGTGTTCGCCGATGCCGGCGGGCGGCTGACGCACCGCACCGGTTTTGAGTTCCTGGGCCAGTTCCGCGCCGGCGGGGTGCAGGTGGGGGCCTCCCGTGCGGCCACGCACTGGATCACCATCGATCCCCACGGCGGTCCGGACCACGGCAGCGGAGCTGCGGGGTCTGCCACGCCCGGTCCGGAAGTGACCGTGGTATCGATGACGCGCGGCGCCGTCGAACTGCGACTGGTGCGTGTGCGCGGGGCGTCCGGGGCGGGCGCACGGCTGCGGATCGGCGGGTGGCCGGTCCCCGCCGGGTCCGTGCTCAGCAGCGTGGTCCGTCCCGTGAGCTGGGGGCAGGACCTTGATGACACCGGCACATGGCTGTCGGCCACACCGCACCCGGTGGGGGAGCACGTGGCCGTTCCGTGGACCGGCACCGCCGGTGCGGCAGCTGACGGAGACTATGCGGCCGTCGTCGGACTCGGCGGGAGCGGACTCACCGCGGAACTGGACGCCGCCGGGTTCCGCCCGGATGGCGTGTTCGTGTTTGCCGACGGCACGTCCGTGGACCCGTCCGACGTGTGGGGGAAGCTCCGGCCCCAGTCCGCCTGACCGGACACGTGACCGGGGCGGATCGAATCTGATCAACCGCGACTACTTCGTGGATCGAACGTGACAGCACATTTAGTGTTTGGGAGCGGGGCACACCCAGCCGGCCGCCTGCTTCAAGGGACCGCACCTGCCGCAGCCTGACGCACCCCCGCACCCACGCTCATTGACACAAAGGAGTTGTCGAACAAATGACCTCAACCACCCGCGGACGGCCGGCAGTCCTGCTGCTTACCGCCACCGCCCTGGCCGCAGGACTGCTGGCCGCTCCCACCGCCCAGGCGGACAACGCTCCGGTCCAGATCCTCGTGGACGGGAACGACGTCCTGGCGGACAACGCCAATGGCCTCACCTACAAGGGACTGGGCCTCGTCAGCGCCAACTCGACCAGCAACCTGCTCATGGACTACAAGGCGGAGCACCCAGACCAGTACTGGCAAATGATCGACACCATGTTCGGCGGCCCCAACCCCCTGATCGACCACGTGAAGATCGAAATGGGATCGGACACCAACAACTCCACCGGCTCCGACCCTGCCACCATGCGCACCGCGGACGAACTGGCCGACTCCTCCCGGTCCCCGGGCTTCCAGCTGGCCGCCGACGCAAAGACCGTCAACGCCAACCTGAAGGTATCCATCCTCCGCTGGACCATGCCGGAATGGGTCCAGAACGCCTGGAACCAAGGTTCCGGCCCAGGCTACGACGCCGTCTACAAGTGGTACAAAGAGACCGTCCTCGACGCCTATACGCGCTACGGCTACATGGTGGACTACGTGGACCCCGATACCAACGAGACCAGCAAGCCGGACACGGCGTTCGTCAAGTGGTACAAGGGCGCCATCGTCTCCGACACCGACTTCGCGGATCCGCGCTACGGCATTCCGGCGAACCGCCAGAATGACGCCGCAGCGGCCTACAAGGCGATCAAGCTCATCGCCTCGGATGAAAACACGTCCAAGAACATCGGCCCTGCCATGCTGACCGACGCCGAGCTCTTCAAGGCAGTGGACGGCGTGGGTTACCACTACACCACGGCAGACAGGTACGACGGCGCGGCTGACAGCAGCACGAACATGCCGTACACCAAACTGGCCCAGGGCCAGACTCCCACCGGCGCGGACAAGGAAGTCTGGTACAGCGAGGGCGTGGCCACCTTCGGCAAGACCGAATTCCGGGAAAACAACACCGAGGGCCCGGGCGGTGCCAGCACCGGGATCGGCGGCGTCCAGAGCGCGCTCGATGTCGCCAACCGCCTGGTCAAGGGCTTCGCGGACTCCAAGAGAAGCCACTACATCTTCCAGCCGGCCATCGGCTCGTTCTACGACGGCGCCCAGTACAGCGGCAAGCAGCTCATCACGGCCAACGATCCCTGGTCCGGCAGCATCCACTACGACGCATCCCTGTACGTGCTCCGGCAATTCACCCAGTTCGCCACCATGGGCTGGGAGAACAGCGCCAACAGTGCGGGGATCTGGCGTGCTGTACCGCAGGCCAGCTACAGCGGAGTCAGCGGCACCGAAAACCTCGACGGCGCCACCGGGGCACCCAGCTACCTGACCCTTGCGGCGCCGGACAAGAAAGACTTCTCCACCGTAGTGGTGAACGACAGCGACCAGGTCAAGACCTACAGCATCAAGGCGCGGAACATGAAGCTGGGCAACAACCGGCTGGAAGTCTGGGAAACCCGCGCCGCGGATCCCGGCCAGGCCGGCGACGCGAATTACCTCCACCTGGCAGCCACCATCACACCCGACGCCGACGGCAACTACTCCTATACGGTCAACCCACGCTCCATTGCCACGTTCACCACACTGAACAAGAGCAGCGACCCGGCCATGGCACAGCGGCTCCCGCAAACTCCGGCCCCGTCCGTCCTGGATACCGACGCGACCGGCAAAAAGTCCAACACCTCGGATGAATTCCTGTACGCGGATGATTTCGAATACACCGAGGAAGGACCCGTCCAGGTCGGGGTGGCCAACGGTTCCGGACGGGCCATCACCCCCTACGGCAACTCGCGCGGCACCCTGCCCGCAGCCCCGCAGGGCAGCACCCAAGGCGCCACCCGGTCCGTCCAGGGCTACCTGGAATCCAGGGGAAACCAGCCCCGCTACATGGTTGACCAAACCGGTGCCTGGGAAGTTGGTGCCGGTCCGGCCGGCGGCCATGTGCTCTACCAATACCTCGACCAGTCCATGAAGGACACCAAAGCCTGGAACCCGGCCTCTCCCAACACCCTCGTGGGCGACTACCGCTGGCAGAACTACACCGCCGCCGTCGACGTCTCCTTCCCCGACCCGGCCGGCGGCCTGGCAACCCTTGGCATCCGCCAACAGAACGGCATGACCATCGGCGGCGCCGCATATAACATCCGCGTCCAGGCATCCGGCGCGTGGACGCTGTACAAGCACGACACTGCCGTGCAGAGCGGCACGGTCGCCCCGGAACCTGGATACAACTTGGCCCTGACAGGCGCAGGCAACACGGTCACCGCAGCGATCGACGGCAAGGTTGTTGCCACCTACCAGGATGCCGCCCCCGAACTCGCCGGCCGGGTGAACCTCGGCTCCGGCTTCTACAAGACCGGATTCGACAACCTGACGGTCCGGACCGTCCCGGGTTACACCGCGTATGCCGGCGGCCTTATCGACAACATGGACCCGGCCATTCAGCACGCCGGGACGTGGGCCCGCCAGGCAGCCAACGGTGATTCGATGAACTGGAACCGCACTACCTCAACCAGTTCCACTGCCGGTTCCACCATCACCGTGCCCTTCACGGGCACCGGCGTCGATGTCATGGGCGGAAACAACGGCACCGCCCTGCTCGACGTCTCGGTGGACGGGGCCCCCTTGGCGAGGAACGCCGGGACGGTGGCCTCGGGCAAGCGGCAGGCGGCCTATACCCTCCGCGGGCTGCCCGACGGGGCCCACACCGCCACCTTCACCCTGAAAGCCGGGACGCTCGTCGTCGACGCCTTCGAACCGATTGCCGGCGTGGTGAAAGGGACGGTGGACACCGCACCGATCACAAACGCACTCGATGCCGTCGGCACTCCTACAGCTGCGGACTATTCCGCGGCCAGCTGGAGCGTTTTCGCGGCCACACGCAGCGCTGCCCAGGCAGCCTCCAACGGACAGCCCGGACTGGACACGACGGGCGTGGCCCAGCTCGTCCAACGGCTCACGAACGCCTGGAACGCCCTGACGCCGGCCAACGTCACGGACACCCAAAAGGACCTGGGCCTCGCAGGTGCCCTGACCACTACCGGCAGCCTCCCAGCCACGGTTGTCATCGACGGTCAGAGCCATCCCGTTACCTGGTCCAACGCCAGCAAGTCTGCCGCGCGGACGGCATATTCGGGCTTCCCTGCTACCGGATGGACGAACGACGCCTACGTGGACGGCAAACAGCAGCTGTTCACGGCCAAGTTCGAGGTTGTCCCCGCCGGACTTGCCTACTACATAGATTCCGGCGTCACCGCCGCCCAATCCTCGCCGCAGTTCAAAGCCGTCGCCGCGTTGCTGCCGCTTCGGAACGGCAACGCCGACCAAGCCTCCACGGCGGCAACGTCCTGGGGCTACGTTCCCAACGGGATCACCGTCAAAGGCGGTACAGACCTGGCGGACAAATACTCCACCGGACTCTGGGCAGGCTCCGGCAAACCCATCCAGTACCGCCTCCCGCTTGACGCCGGCACGTACACGCTGACCGCCGGATTCAACGAATGGTGGGGAGTTAACCGGCCAATGTCGCAGGCAGTAACCATCGGAACGACAACCTTCAACGGCACGCCCGTGAACCTCACCCCGGGCTTGACGGCCACCGGGACAGTTTCCTTCACCCTTGCCGAACCTGCCACGGTCACCTACACGGTCACGAAGGCCGGAGCTTCGGACCCTGTCATCAGCTGGCTCGCGGTGGCGAAAGGCTGACACGCGCCTGGCCCCCTGACCATTGCAGGGGCCAACCGCGCCTCAGGACGTTGCGGCGCCCTCGGCCGGATGTGCCGCCGGTGGCGCGGCGTCCTGCTGCGGTGGCGCCTCCGGTGCCGGCGTCGCCGCGGCCGGGGCGGGCTTGATGTTCTGGTTCACATGGAAGAAGTTGTCGGGGTCATACTTTGCCTTGAGGCGGGCAAGCCGCGCATAGTTCGATCCGAGGGTGTCCTCAATCCTGGACTGGTCGTCGGCGTCCTGGAAATTGAGGTAGCCGCCGGGTTCGGAGAACTCATGCAGCGCGGCCCAGTATTCCCGGACCCAGGCAATGTTCCTCTCGTTCTCTGACGGGTCGGGCCACTGCGCCGCGATGACCGGCGCGAAGTCAACGTCACGGTACGCGAAAGCGGTGGCCTCTGGCGCCACCCGCTGGACCGCCCCGTCGATTGGATAGAAGTGGTTGGCGGAATGAACGCTGGGAATGCCCGGGGCGTAGTCGACGGCGGTACGCAGCGCTTCGTCGCTGAGGGTGCGAAACGTTCGCTACCCATCACAACTCCAGATATTTTGTGTCGAAGACCAGGGCAGCCGGCTCCATACAGGGCCCAGCGGGGGCCAGCACGATAACAGTCCCGGTATACGCTCCGCACCGATCCAGGTCAAGGGGCCGTACAAGGGAACCACGACGGAGTTTTGTGGTACCTATTCCGTGTCCCCTAAAATTGATGCTCGATGATAGCCCCTAAAGAGACTTCAGATCAGCCGCACCCCGCATCACGGCGCGGACCCGTGTTCGTTGACGCCTCAGGACGGCGACTCCGACGCGTCCGGATGATCGGCCTGGCCGTCCTCGGACTCGTCGGAGGCTACGTCGTCCTCGTGCTGGCCGGGTTTATCGGCGGCTCCGGAGTTTCCGCACCCTTCCTGCCTCTGACGGCAGCTGCAGGCCCGCACGAAAAGCCATCCGGAACGCCGGCACCACCCCCTTCTTCGGCCGACCCCCAAGACCCCGGAGGCGCCGTGCCGGTCCTGGTGCAGTCCCCGGCGGCTGCGCCCACGGGCGGACCACTTGCACCCCCTGTGGACACTGCCGTCGTCGCGCCCGTGGGCGGACCAGGTACATCGCCTGCGGGCGCCGCCGCGCCCGCAGCCCCCGCTGGCACTGTTGCTGCTCCGGTTCCCACTGCTGCACCCTCCGAACCGGGAAAGAGCGGGACCGCCCCTGGCTCAAGCGGGACGGCCCCCGGCGTGGAGGCCCTGCCACCGGGCCAAACTACCCGGCCGTCTCCCCCTTCGCACCCCTAGCATGGGTCGCCGGAACACGGGCTCCAAACCCGCCAACAGCAACGTCCCCGCCAATGTTCGAGCCCATTGGTTTGTCCTCCTGGCCACGCTGGTGGCGTTGGGCCTCGCCTTGGCGGTGCAGGGTTACCTTCATCATTTGGGCGGAGTCGGCGCCGACTCTGTGCCCGTGGACCCCTCTGCCGATAATGTTCCGAACGCTGTGTCCCACGGCGGCCCGGTACTGGATTCCCGTGGGGGAGCGGTGCGCAGCGTCAGCCCGCCGGACCATACAATCGCGCTGACTTTCGACGACGGCCCCGACCCAGTGTGGACGCCCCGCATCCTTGATGTCCTCCGGGAACACCATGTCCATGCAACCTTTTTCGTCGTCGGTTCGGCCGCAGTGGACAACCCGGATCTTCTGCGCCGCATAGTGGCCGAGGGCCACGAAATCGGGGTGCACACGCTGACCCACACCGACCTCGGTTCAGCGGCCGAATGGCGGCGCGAACTTGAGGTGCAGGGTGGCCAGGATGCGATCGTGGGGGTCACCGGCCAGACGGCCTCCCTGCTGCGACCGCCCTACACCTCCGGGAATGAGGCCCTCACGAACGGCTCGTGGTCCGCGCTTGAAGGACTGGCGGATGACGGATACCTCACCGTGTTGAGCAGCATGGACAGCGAGGACTGGCAGACGCCAGGCACCGAGGCGATCGAGAAGAACCTGACGCCGAAGGGGCCGCAGGGCCAGGTGGTGCTGATGCACGATGGTGGCGGCGACCGGGAACAAACAGTAGCCGCGCTGGACTCCGCGCTCTCGCGTTTTTCCGAGCAGGGCTACCACATCACCACCGTCGGTGACGCCGTTGGTGTTGACAGCATGCGCCCCGCTTCCGGGCTCGAGCAGATCCGCGGCTCTGCGTTCGTCTGGGGCATCCGGCTCAGCGATTTCGTCGTCACGGCCATCTCGTGGGGCCTCGTTGCCGCAGGCGTAGTCACTTTCGTCCGTGCCCTCCTGGTGATGTTCTTCGCCGCGCGCCACAGCCGTGCTGCGCGGCGCCTACCCCAGGCCGGGCGGGGCCGCCGGCGCGTTGATGTGATGGTGGGGCCGGCTGTCACCGAGCCGGTAACGGTGATCGTCCCTGCCTATAACGAGTCCGCCGGCATCGAAGCCGCCGTCCGCTCCATCGTGGCCTCCTCGCACCCCGTTGAAGTCATCGTGGTTGACGACGGGTCCACCGACGGGACGGCGGACATCGTTGAGGCCCTCGGCCTGCCCGGGGTTACCGTCATCCGGAAGGAAAACGGGGGCAAGCCCTCCGCCTTGAACGCCGGCATCCAGGCCGCGAGCCACGATCTTGTGGTCATGGTCGACGGTGACACCGTCTTCGAGCCGGACACGGTCCGTGCCCTCATCCAGCCCTTTGCCGACCCGCGCGTCGGGGCGATTTCGGGCAATACCAAGGTGGCCAACCGCGGAGGCATCCTGGGCGCCTGGCAGCATATCGAGTACGTCGTCGGCTTCAACCTGGACCGCAGGCTGTTCGACGTAGCCGAATGCATGCCCACTGTCCCCGGAGCGATCGGCGCCTTCCGCCTCGGCGCGCTCATCAACGTCGGGGGCGTCAGCGACGACACGCTTGCCGAGGACACGGACCTGACCATGGCGCTGTGCCGGGACGGCTGGCGTGTCGTGTACCAGGAGGACGCCCGGGCCTGGACGGAGGCGCCGGCGAGCATTGGCGCCCTGTGGCGCCAGCGGTACCGCTGGTGCTACGGCACGCTGCAGGCGATGTGGAAGCACCGGGGTGCGGTGGTGCAGGGCGGTGCGGCAGGCAAGCTGGGCCGGCGCGGGCTCGGCTACCTTCTCGTCCTGCAGGTGCTGCTTCCCCTTTTCGCGCCCATCGTCGATGTCTTTGCCCTGTATGGCCTGGTCTTCCTTGACCCCCTGCGGATCGCGGCGCTCTGGCTGGTCTTCCTGGCGGTTCAATTGCTCATGGCCGCCTACGCTTTCCGACTTGATAAAGAACGGCTCGGACCGCTCTGGACGCTTCCCCTCCAGCAGTTCGTCTACCGGCAGCTCATGTATCTTGTGGTGATCCAGGCCGTAGTTACGGCTGTGGCCGGGGTGCACCTGAGGTGGCACCGGATGGAAAGGTACGGCAGCCTGCGCGTCCCGCAAACGCAAAACCAGGCCTAGGGTAAGTTCGGGAGCATGGAATGCGTCGTGATTTACAGCTTGCGTGAGGGCGTCGACCGGTCGAAGGTCATGGACATTTATCCCCGCCACAAAGCCTATTACGAGGCATTCCGGGCCGCCGGGGAAGGGCTGCTCGCCTTGGGCCCCTTCCAGTCTCCCGAACCCGGCCTCAGCTCCATGGGCATATTCACTTCACGCGGTGATGCCGAGGCGTTCGTTGCCGGCGATCCTTTCATTACCGAGGGCCTTGCGGACCCCACGCTGCTCGAATGGAACGCCGTGCATTTCGCCTAGTCGAACACACTGCAACAACCTGGACCGCAAAGGGGCTTCGATGGGTGAGGGACTGATGACTGGCGCGTTGGAGCATCTTCACACCGGTTCGTTCTGGGCTGAGGGGCCTTTGTGGGTGCCCTCGACGCAGATCGTGCGCTGGAGCGATATTCCCAACAACCGCATCCTGGAATTCGACCCCGCCACCGGCGCTGCCGGCGAGTACGCGCGGGACGTCGAGTTCACCAACGGCCGCACGCTCGACGTCGACGGCAGCGTGGTGCAGTGCAGCCACGGACGGCGCCGGGTGGAGCGGGACCGGGACGGCACGGTGACCGGCCTGGTTGACTCGTACCAGGGCCGCCGGCTGAACTCGCCCAACGACGTCGTCATTGCCAGCGACGCTTCTATTTGGTTCACCGACCCGCCCTACGGGATCCTTCCAGGAACCACAGAGGGGCACGAGGGGGAGCAGGAGTACGGAGGCTGCTACGTGTTCCGGCTGGATCCGGCGTCGGGAACCCTTACCGCCGTGATCACCGACCTCGTGCACCCCAACGGTCTGGCATTCTCCCCGGATGAGACCCTCCTGTACGTGGCGGACACCGCCGGGGCCCGC
The DNA here is from genome assembly GCF_030944625.1 of Arthrobacter sp. SLBN-112. Lineage (NCBI taxonomy): Bacteria > Bacillati > Actinomycetota > Actinomycetes > Micrococcales > Micrococcaceae > Arthrobacter > Arthrobacter sp. SLBN-112. The sequence continues at coordinate 3,139,894 of NZ_JAUSXY010000001.1, read as the reverse complement.
TACGGGGTGCCGCTGAGGATCGTTGCCTACGGACTTCGCGACGGGGCATGCGGACCCGGCAGGGTCGTCGTCGAACTGCCCGAGGGCCAGGCAGCCGACGGCCTTAGGGTGGATGTCGAGGGCAGGATCTGGACCTCCGCGGGCCCCGCCGTCAGGGTCTATTCACCGGCCTTCGAGCTGCTGGCTTCCATTGACGTCCCGGAAACCGTCTCCAACCTCTGCTTCGGCGGCCCGGACGGCCGGGACCTCTACATCACCGCGACCACAAGCCTGTACCGGATCCGCACCGGCACCCGCGATGCGGCCGGCCGGAACGTTCCACAAACCCACCACTGAACGTGAGGACAACCATGCAGTACAGAACCCTGGGCCACAGCGGCACCGTCGTGACCAACTACGCGCTCGGAACCATGACATTCGGCGCGGAAGCCAGCGAGGAAGATTCGCACGCCATCCTGGACAGCTACTTTGCCGCGGGCGGCAACTTCATCGACACCGCCGACGTCTACAGTGCCGGGACCTCGGAGGAGATCATCGGGCGGTGGCTCGCCCAACGGCCTGCGCTGCGGGACACGGCGGTCATCGCCACCAAGGGACGTTTCCCGATGGGAACGGCACCGAACGACGTCGGAACCTCGCGCCGGCGCCTGACCCGCGCCTTGGATGATTCCCTCCGCAGGCTGGGAGTGGAACAGATCGACCTCTACCAGCTCCATGCATGGGACCCGGTCACGCCCCTGGAAGAGACCCTGCACTTCCTCGACGACGCCGTAAGCCGTGGCAAGATCGCCTACTACGGATTCTCCAACTTCCTGGGGTGGCAACTGACCAAGGCCGTCCACACAGCGCGCGCCCAGGGCTGGAACCCGCCCGTGAGCCTGCAGCCGCAGTACAGCCTGCTGGTCCGGGATATCGAATTCGAAATTGTCCCGGCGGCGCTCGATGCGGGGATCGGCCTGCTGCCGTGGTCCCCGTTGGGCGGCGGCTGGTTGTCCGGCAAGTACAAGCGGGACCAGCGTCCGGCCGGTGCTACGCGCCTCGGAGAGAACCCCGAACGCGGCATGGAGGCGTGGAAGGCGCGCAATGACAACCCCCGCACGTGGACCGTCATTGACGCCGTGGAAGACATCGCCACAGGCCATGGGGTAAGCCCGGCCCAAGTGGCGCTGGCCTGGCTGGCGGACCGGCCGGCAGTCACCTCGGTGATTCTGGGAGCCCGGACCACCGGGCAGCTCGCCGACAACATGGCTGCGGCCGATCTGCGGCTCAGCGACGATGAAGTCAGCCGCCTGACCGAAGCCAGCCTGCCGCAGGCGGGCGTTTACCCGTACGGGCCGATGGCGCAGGAGCAGCGCAGCCGCAAGATGGAGGGCGGCCGCTAGGAAGGGCGGCGGGGCTTGGGCGTTTACGCCGGGTGCTTCAACACGTCCGGCAGTTGGTCCACGTAGACCGTCTGGGGCGGGTCGTAGTAGATCACAAGCACTTCCTCGCCCACCGCGAAGCCGCTTGTCTTGTCATACGGGTAGGCGTGGAAAGCCATTATGCCGCCCAGGTACGGCAGCATGACTTCACCGATGGTGCCCGGCCCGATGCGGCCGGTCACCCGCCCAATCCTGCCCGTCAGGCTCCGGTCCACCTCCTTGTGCATCGGCTGCCCTCTACGCGCCGGGAGCCTTGGGCGGACGCTTGCCCTCGTCGCCCTTTCGGAGCGCGGAGGAGAGGGCCGGCAGGTAATCACCCACCTGTGCCAGGATCCCGCCCAGCATCTTGTTGACGCCCTCGCCGCCGTTCAGGACCGTCATCTGGCCCACATGTGAGAAGGGCTCGGCCGCCGCGGCGATGATCGCGGGCATGTTCTCGGCGAGCTGCTGCGAAATCACGGCGTCCTGGTTGGTGCCCAGGGCTTCGGCCCGGGCCTTGATACCGTCCGCCTCGGCCAAGGCCTTAGCCTTGATGGCCGAGGCTGCCGCGTCACCCTTGGCCTTGGTGGCCGCGGCCTCAGCCTCGCCGGTGACCTTGGTGGCGCCGGCGGCAGCAGCCGCCGCGTTGGCGTTGGCCTGGGCCTGCAGTTCCGTTCGGCGGGCATTGGCCGTGGCCTCAAGCTCGGTGCGCCGGGCAAGGGCCTCCGCAGCGGAGATGTCGGCAGCCTTCTGGCCTTCCGCGTCGGTGCGTTTGGCGTACGCCTTCGCGTCGGCGGGCTTCCGGATGGTGGTCTGGAGCTTCTGCTCTTCGCGGTCCGCCTCCAGCTTGGCAACTTCGGTTTCCTGCACCACCACCTGTTGCCGGGCCGTGGCATCTGCAAGTGGGCCCGCTTGCGCAGCATTGGCTTTCGCGCGTTCGGCGTTGGCCTGCGCCACTGACTGCCTTATCGCCGAGACGCTCTGCGCGTCGGCGATCAGCGCGGCAGCCTCCGCCTCCTTCTCGGCGGCCTCGCGGTTGCGGGTGGCCTCGGCAATGCGGGCTTCCATCTTCACCTGCGCGATGTGGGGCTTGGCGATGTTCTGGATGTAGCCGGTGGGATCCTGCAGGTCCTTGATCTGCAGCGAATCCACCACCAGGCCCAGCTTCTCCATCTCAACGCCGCTCGCGCTGCGGACCTGCGAACCGAGCTTGTCCCGCTCGCGGATGATCTCTTCCATGGTCATGCTGCCGATAATGGAGCGCAGATGGCCCTCGAAAACGTTATAGACCTGGCTTTCCATTTTGGGCTGCTGGCCCAGGAAGCGGCGGGCCGCATTGGCGATAAACGGCGGGGCATCGCCGATTTTGTAAATCACAACCCCCTCTACGATCACCTGGATGCCCTGGGAGGTAACGCAGGAAACCTTGAGTTCGGTTTCATTCAGCGTGAGCGACAAGGTCCGCACCGTCTGGAGGCCGGGCAGCACCAGGGCGCCCTTGCCGGTGACGATCTTGAAGTCCATTCCGGCCCGGGTTTCCAGGGTTCCGCGCGTCAGCCCGGAAATGATCAGGGCTTCGTTGGGTTCGGCCACCTTCCACATCAATTTTGTTGCCACCCAAATAAAGCCGATGGCAACAAGCACCCCCAAAATGGTGGCAATAAGCGGGAAGAATGCGGTGAAATCCGGCATGACCAGGTCCTTTCAATGCCGAGGAACAGGCATCACGGTAAAGCCCCAATAAATGCAGCCGCCCATTTCGCGCCGTTGAAATTTCCGTCGACATCGGCGCGTCAGGCCAGCTGTTGTAGACAGTCTGGTTGGGCCCCGCCCAAGAGTCCAGAGCTGGGCCGATATTTGCCTGCGGCAACGGAAAACGGACGGCCGGCGGCGGGTCCGCACCGGTTCGGCCTTGGCCGGGCAGCGTCAACGTCCGGCAGCGGCGGCAGTGAAGGCGTCAACGGCCGGCCACAGCACCTCGGCGTGCTGGATATCGCTGTGGGCGCCGGCGAACGGGTTCTGGTCCTGGGAAATCACGGCATTGGCATCAAGGCAATAGAACCCGCCTGCCATGAACCCGTAGGACTCACCCGGCTGACGCATGGCGACCGTCGTTGCCCCGGCCTGCTGGTAGCCGTCATGGCCCATTCCCTCCCAGCGGTACATGAAGTCATGGACGTCCTCGTTGTCCTGGCGCTGGAGGAAGCTTGCCGTCGGGTACCAGGTGCCCACTGCACGGTCGGCTTTGCTGAAGGTGGCGATGAACGGGCCATCCACCCGGTCGGTACAGGATGCCAGGAGGCCCGACCGTGCGGGATCGGTGGGCAGCGGGGACGCGAAACTGAAGTGTGAGAAGGCCCCCTGGATGAGGTACACCAGCTTGACGGGGCTGGCGGGGCCGGCAGCGCCGGCGGGCAGGCCGGCGAGCGCGTTCGCCACCAGCCGGGCCCCGAAGCTGTGTCCCATCAGGTAGATGCGGGGTTGGCCGCCGGGGCCCGCGAGTGAACCGAGGTAGGGGCCCAGTCCCTGGTTGCCGATGACGCCGGCACGGTTCTTCATTTCGTAGTAGCTGAACGCACGCAGTACCTCACGCGCCCCTTTCCACAGCATGCCGAACGGGTTCCCAATGTCCTGTGCGCTCGACTGTGAAGGGGCGGCGAGCGCCGCGGCATGGGTCAGGAGCGGCGCTGTGGTGGCCGCCAAAGCTGCCTGCAGGTTGGAGTCCTCGGATTCGGGCGGCGGCACGGGGGAGCTGACCAGCCCGAGGGCAAGGTGGTGGAAGCGTTCCAGTTCATGCGGATCCTCCGGTTGCCGGTCCAGCAAGTCTCCGATCGCGCCGAGGTCCTGCTCCTTCCGGGGGAACGCGGGGGCGAGGTGCGCCGCCAGTGTTGCCCCCGTGGAAGGGGTCCCCGGTGTTGCGGACGGCTGGTCCTCGGGAAAGAGCAGGGACGGCCAGATGATTCCGACAGCGGCGCAGCCTTCCGCCCGCTGCCCCAGCTGGTCGGACAGATTGCCGAACATCCACTGGTAGAGGCTGCGCGCGGACTGGACATCGCTGTTCCAGCCGTGGGAGAGGACGAAGATGTCACGGATGCCGCCGTCGGCAACTGCGGCGGCCAAGGCAGCACCGTCTGCCGGGTTGTCCGGGTCGGCGCTCCCATCGGCGGCGAACGCCAGCTCGTAGTAGTCGAGGTTCCCGATGCGACCGGTCATGGCTGCTCCTGGCTGGTGGGTGGCTAGATCGAGTTCAGGACCCGCATCAGGTCCACCAGGCCGCTGCCCTGGAAGAACGGGTGCCGGCCCAGGGAGCTTGCATTCTGCATGAACAGGTCTTTGACCACCTCCGGCTTGCCGATGAATTCCGGCCGTGCCGAGAGGAACGCCGCGATGGCGCCGGAAACGTGCGGGGCAGCCATCGAGGTTCCGCTGTCCTCGATGTAGCAGGGCATGGGGGCCGTTGCGTCCTTGAAGCCCGGCACCTGGCGGCGGTTCTTCCCGGCTGCTGCCGAGGTGATGCGTTCGCCGGGGGCCACAAGGTCCGGCTTCAGGCGCCCGTCAAGGGTGGGCCCCTTGGAGGACGTGTATGACACCCCGAAGACGTGCGGCTGGTCGCGGTGCGTTGAACCGACCGTAATGGCCTTGGCCGCGTTTCCCGGGTCCGTGATGGTGGAGAGCCGGCCGTAGAAGTCGCCGTTGTCGTCCCGCGCGTCGCCCCCGTTGCCGGCGCTGACCACCACCACGACGCCGGAGCCCACCAGCAGGTCGATCTCCCGGCACAGGGGGCTTTGGCCGGCGGCGAAGTCACCGGGATACCAATCGCAGCCGAGTGAAAGGTTGACGCCGTGGATCACCAGGTTGCGGCCGTAGGAGTTGACCGCCCTGACGTAGTTCAGTGCGGCGATGACCGCGCTGGACAGGGTGTGCTCCTGGTTGTTGAGGACCTTCAGGCTCACCAACAGGGCCTCCGAGGCCAGGCCGGACAGGGACCGGCCGGGGTCCAGTTCCCGCGGCGTCCATTCCGGCAGCCCGTCCGGCGTGGACCGGCTCATCATGATGAGGGCGGCCGGGGGAGCGGAGCCGGCGATGATCCCGGCGACGTGTGTTCCGTGTCCGACGTCGTCCACCAGGGCGGGTGCCGGGTCGTCCGGGATAAGGTCCCTGGCTGATCGGACGGCGCCTGCGTCCTGGGGAGCCGAACCGTCGGCATCGGGTCCGTTGACGAGTACCGTGAAGTCGCGGTGGAGGTCTGCCACCCGCGGGTCGTGCAGGTTGTCCGTTTTTCCCGCAGGGCGGGGCAGGAAATGCGGATGCGTGCCGTCGATGCCCGAGTCGATGACGGCCCACACGCTTCCGCGGCCGGAGGCCCCGAAGGTGCGGAGGGCCGCATCGGCCTGCACCGTGGCTGCGGACCTGTCGATGTGGGGACGGACAATGTAGTCGCGGCCACACGCGGTAGATGGTGCGTTCGGTAATTCCGTGTGCGGCATCGGCAGCGAGGAGTGCGGTCAGCTCCTGCGGCCGGAGCCGGCATTGCAGGTACAGGGTGGATACCTGCAACGGTGGGGCAGGGGGATCGTCAACCGCCGAAAATGTGTCGCTGAAGAGTGCGACGAACCGGGCCCCCGCGGACGTGGCCAGCGTCCCATGCCCCACCTGCAGTTCCACCAGGACCGCCTGCCGCTCGTGGGCGTCGGTGTGGACCAGAAGGTCGTGTCCGCGCTGCTCTGAATTGTTGCGGGGCCTCAGCAGTGAGCTCACCAAACGCGCCATGCCATTCTCCGGTCTCACTGAAGTGCTGCCACCAATTATGGGCAGCGCCACCCGCATGTCAATAAGGCGGAGGGCGCCTACCATTAGTTGTGGGCTCGAAAAACCGCATCGTGAGGCGGGCGGCGCTCGCGGTGGCCCTCGCCGTCTCCGGCTGCACCTATACTGACGACTCCCTCCCGCCCGGGACGTTTCCGCCTGCCCTTGAGCCCATGGTGCAGCAGATCCAGCTGTTCCTTGACCAGGGCGCCGTCTCGGTCGTCGTCCAGGTCCGCTGGCCTGGAGGCGAATGGTCGCAGGGCTTTGGCGTGCGCGACCTCGACTCCCTGGACCCGGCGCAGCCCACGGACAGGGTGCAGATAGCCGGCGTCACCCAGGCCATGACCGCCGTCGCAGTGCTCAAGCTCGTGGACGACCACCTCATC